>CAZYMM010000126.1:0-6179 GCA_964648515.1 uncultured Conexibacter sp. | reverse complement strand
GTCTCGATGCGGGCGATCGCCGGTGAGGTCCTGAACGGCACCACCGACCAGCTCGTCAAGCTCGCCGCAGCCCAGCGCACGGCGGACAAGGAGGCGGCGAGCGCCGAGCTCGGGCGCCGCACGACCGAGGTCAAGACCGTCGTCGCCCCGGTCTCCGAGCACCTGCTCAAGCTCCAGCAGCAGGTCGAGAAGCTCCAGCAGGAGCGCACCGCGACCACCGCCGCCGTCAAGCAGATGATCGAGCAGACGGCATCAGAGCTCGGCCGGCTGCGGACCGAGACCGGCTCGCTGGTCGCGGCGCTGAAGCGCCCGCAGGTCCGTGGATCATGGGGGGAGATCCAGCTGCGCAACGTCGTCCGCATCGCCGGGATGACCGAGCATGTCGACTTCGATCAGCAGGTCACGGTCGCCGATGGTGATGACGGGCGGCTGCGCCCGGACATGACCGTGCATCTGCCGACCGGCCGCGACATCGTCGTCGATTCGAAGGTGCCGCTCGACGCATACTTGGCGGCGCTCGAGACCGACGACGACGAGCAGCGCTCGGCCGAGCTCGATCGTCATGCCCGTCACCTGCGCACCCACATCGACCAGCTCGCATCAAAGAGCTACCACGCACGGCTCGACCGGTCGGCAGAGTTCGTCGTCTGCTTCATCCCCAACGAGGCCTGCTACGTCGCCGCGCTCGACCGCGACCCGTCGCTGACCGAGCGCGGTGCCGACAAGGGCGTCCTGCTCGCCACGCCGACGACGCTCGTCGCGCTGTTGCGCGCCACCCATTACGGCTGGCGTCAGGCGGCGGTCGAGGAGTCTGCGCAGGCGATCACCGATGCCGCGCGCGACCTGCACGAGCGGGTCGCGATCTTCGCCGAGCACTACGCCAAGGTCGGCAGCCGGCTCAACGGCGCGACCAAGGCTTTCAACGACTCGGTCGGTTCGTTCGAGGGCCGGCTGCTGCCGCAGCTGCGGCGGCTCGAGGGCCTCGGCGCACAGTCACCGCGGACGATCGGCGCACCGGGCCAGGTCGACGCGTCGGCGCGGAGCCTTGCGGCCGCAGACGCAGACGGCGGCGATGCCGCGCCGGCGGCGCTCGAACCGTAGGCGCGGTGCCGGCCTCAGCCGACGCCGGTCACCTTCACGACCGTGCCGCCGTCGACGCTGACGTTGACGCGGTCGGGGCGCAGGTCCATCGTCGCCGCCAGGCCCTTGCCGTCGCGCTCGGTCACGCGCATCGTGCAGCCCTTCTCCTTGGCCAGGCTTTCGGCCTCGGACTCTTGCTTGCCGAGCAGCGCGTTGGCGTCCCACGATCCGCCCTCGGGGCAGATCACCGCGGTCTTCGGCTTCTCGATCGTGGACTTCTTGTCGCCGCCGGAGTCAGAGCCGCAGGCCACGAGCAGGAGCGCGGCGAGCGTCAGCAGCGCAGCACCGACGGTACGCAGAAGGGATGTCATCGCCGCACAGCATTACGACCGGCGCGGCGGCACGCGCCGGTCAGGACGCTGCGCGCGGTCTGCCGGTACCTTGCCCGGATGGCTTTCACCACCGCACCGGGGTCGCGCGGCGCCCTCTTCGACGACGTTCACGACGATTTCCGCGAGAGCATCCGCCGCTTCCTGCAGGCCGAGGTCGTGCCCAACCACGACGCCTGGCAGGAGGCGCACATCGTCCCGCGCGAGCTGTTCCTGAAGGCCGGCGAGAACGGCTTCCTCGGCCTCGAGGTCGACGAGCGGTACGGCGGTTCCGGGGCCGACGACTGGCGCTTCAACGCGATCCTCGCCGAGGAGGCCGCCTACGCCGGCGTCACGAGTTCGTGGATGGGGCCGATCGTCCACAACGATCTCGGCGTCCCGTACCTGATGAAGGCCGCCGACGAGGAGCAGAAGGAGCGCTGGTTCCCGGGCATCGTCGCCGGCGAGAAGATCCTCGCGCTGGCGATGACCGAGCCCGGCACCGGCTCGGACCTCGCCGGGATCGCGACGCGCGCCGTCCGCGACGGCGACGACTGGATCGTCAACGGTGCCAAGACCTTCATCTCCAACGGCCTCAACGCCGATCTCGTCGTCACCGCCGTGCGGACCGGCGAGCACCCGCACAAGGGTCTCTCGATGATGGTGATCGAGCGCGGCTTTGACGGCTTCGAGCGCGGCAAGCAGATCCACAAGCGCGGCCAGCACGCCAACGACACGGCCGAGCTGTTCTTCAACGACTGTCGCGTCCCGGCCGAGAACATGCTCGGTGCCGAGGGCTCGGGCTTCGCACAGCTGATGACGAACCTGATCCCCGAGCGACTCGGCGTCGCGGTCAACTCGGCGGCCTGCGCCGAGGCGGTGATCGATCTGACGCTCGACTACATCAAGGAGCGCAAGGCGTTCGGCAAGCCGGTCGGCTCTTTTCAGAACTCGCGCTTCCAGATGGCCGAGGCCAAGACCAGGGCCGAGGTCACGCGCGCGTTCGTCGATCGCACGCTGCAGCGGTTCGTCGACGGCACCTGCACGGTCGACGAGGCGGCGATGGCCAAGTACTGGGCGACCGACGCGCTGTCGGACGTCTGCGACATCTGCGTGCAGATGCACGGCGGCTACGGCTACACGACCGAGTACAAGGTCTCCGAGTACTGGGTCGACTCGCGCGTCAACCGGATCTACGCCGGCACCAACGAGATCATGAAGGAGCTGGTCGGCCGCAGCATGGGGCTGTAGGGCGCGGCCCGGCTCGTGCCGCAGATGAGCGAGCCCGGTGGTGGCGCAACGCGCCGGCCCAACATCGTGCTGCTGATCACCGACCAGCAGCGAGCGGCTATGCACTGGCCGGACGCGCCCGGCTGGCTCGAGGCGTTGATGCCTAACGATGCCGAGCTGCGGCGCACCGGGCTGTCGTTCACCCAGGCGTGCACGCCGACCTCGATGTGCTCGCCGAGTCGCGCCACGTTCCTGACCGGGACCTACCCGTCACGGCACGGCGTCACGCTGACGCTGACGATCGGCGATCTGCATCCGAACGCGCGCTATCTGCCCGCGATCCTGCGCGAGGTCGCCCGCCAGGGCAGAAGCGGCCAGGTTCCGCGCGACCGGCTCGCAAAGGCGTTCCTGCGCGGTGCCCTGCGGCTCGGGCCGCGCGGCGGCAACGAGCCGGAGCTTGCGCCCGGCACGCCGACCCTCGGCTCGCGCCTGGCCGCCGCCGGCTACACCGTCGTCTACAAGGGCAAGTGGCACCTGAGCCGGCCGCTGGCCGGCGGCCACGACTGGAGCGCGGCGGACGCCGAGCGGATCGAGCGCGACTACGGCTTCCCGGGCTGGGAGCCGCCGGACTCCGGGGAGAACGCGGACGCCGGCCACTTCGGCGGCGGCAACGCCGGACCGCTCGGTGAGGGCTACGACGAGTACTACGTCCAGCAGGTCGAGCGGTTTCTGGGTGCCGGGCAGCTCCCTGAACCGTTCTGTCTGGTCATCTCGCTCGTCAATCCTCATGACGTGCTCGGCTACCCGGCGTCCTACCGGGAGGGCGGCTACGACCGCAGCGACCTCGCCGACCTCGGCGTGCGGCTGCCACGGTCGGTGAACGAGTCGCTGGCCGGCAAGCCGACCGTGCACTCGCTGATGAAGCTCGGCCAGACCTCGTACCTCGGAGCGCTCGAGACCGAGCGGGCGCAGCTCGACTACGTGAACTTCTATGCCCACCTGCACAGTGTCATCGACGCCAAGATCGGCCGCGTGCTGGCCGCGCTCGGCGACGCCGGCGACCCGCGGTCGCTGCGCTCGCGGACCGTGGTCGCACGGATCTCCGATCACGGCGAGCTCGGGCTCTCGCACGGTGGCCTGCGGCAGAAGATGTTCAACGCCTATGAGGAGACGCTGCGCGTCCCGATGGTGATCTCCAACCCGCTGCTGTTCCCACACGGTGGCGAGACAGACGCGCAGGCGGCGCTGGTCGATCTGCTGCCGACGCTGCTCGACGTCGCCGGCGCGCCTCGCGACGGGGAGCTCGACGGCCACAGCGCCGCGGGCGTGCTCGCCCGTCACGCGCGACCGGACCCCGAAGCGCTGGCCGCGTCTGGGATCGATCTCGCCGGCGTGCTCGACGCAGTCCCCGAGGAGTCGATCACCGACCACCTCCTCTTCACCTACGACGACCACCAGGCGGGGACCGCGATGCGTGAGGCGCCCGGCCAGCCCAACCGGATTCGCTGTGTCCGCGACGATCGCTGGACCTACGCCGTCTACCTTGACCCGAGCGGCAGGGCCGCGCCCGAGCATGAGCTCTACGACCGCGATGCCGACCCCGACCAGATCGAGAACCTGGCCGAGTTGGACACCGGACGCGCACGCACGCAGACAGCCGAACGGGAGCGCCGGCGGCTGGCCGAGCTGCTTGCCGACGCGTGCGAGCGCACGGGCACCTGCTCGCCGCGACTGCCGGGGTGGTGGCCGGCGGCTGACTTGTGATGTGCACGAGATGTGTGTAGCTTGATGTGTAAGGAGACGCACATGGCGACCAACCTCGCATTGGATCCGGAACTGCTCGACCGGGCGCTCGCTCTGAGCGGCCAACGTACGAAGAAGGCGGCCGTCACCCTCGCCCTGGAGGAGTTCATCGCGCGCCGCGAACAGCGCAAGCTGCTTGATCTCTTCGGCACTGTCGACTGGGACAAGGACTATGACTACAAGGCGGCCCGCGCCCGCGGAATCAGCACCGGCAGGTGACGCTGCTCGTCGACACGAGCGTCTGGTCGCTGGCGTTCCGCAGGGACCGGCCGTCCGGCGCCCCGGAGGTCCGGGCGCTCGCCGGCGCTCTCGCCGGCAACGAGACCGTCGCCACAACCGGCATCGTCCTGCTCGAGCTGTTGAGGGGTGTCGTGCCGCCCAAGGTGCGGGCCCAGATCCTCGATCGTTTCGAGGCGCTGGAGCTGATCAGCCCTGACCTGGCCGACTACGCCGCAGCGGCCGAGCTCGGGAACGTGTGCCGGGCCGCAGGGGTGCAGGTGGGCACGATCGATGCCCTGCTGGCGTCGATCGCCATCACATACGAGCTGACCCTCCTGACGACCGACATCGACTTCCGCCACATCGCCGGCGTCGCCCCGCTGCGGATCTGGACAGAAACATGATGCGTACGACGCGCGATCTCGCGGCCGGTGCGCGTCGTTCGCTCGGCTCGGTGATCTCCGAGCTCGCCCGTCGTGGGCTCACGCCCGTACGGGTCGAGACCGAAGGCGGGCTCCCGGTGATCCGCGTGCCCGCCGTAAGCGCGCCGATCACGGCCGAGACCGTCCGTCGCGCGCTCGACGAGGACTGACCCCGGTGGCGGGAGCGCTGCTCGATGTGAACGCCCTGGTGGCGCTCGCCTGGGATTCGCACGTCCATCACGCCCGGATCCGGTCCTGGTTCCACACGGCCGGCGACGACGGCTGGGCGACCTGTCCGGTTTCCGAGAGCGGCCTTGTGCGCGCATCGTGACCTTCGACTGCGGCTGCTGACACTCGGCGGCGAGCAGGACGTCGAGCTGCTTACGGTTCTCTGAGCCGGCGCCGGTCCCTCAGCGCTTCAGCAGCCGGCCGACCGCGACCATCAGCTCGTCGGTCTTCTCGGTCCGCTCGCCGGGCGCGGCGCCGACCACGCAGTGGTGGGCGTGGCCGTCGAGCAGACCGAGCGCGACCTTGTCGAGCGCCGCCTGGATCGCCGAGATCTGCGTGATCACGTCGATGCAGTAGCGGTCCTCGTCGACCATCTTCTGCACGCCGCGGACCTGGCCCTCGACCCGGCGCAGGCGCTTTGCGAGCTGGTCCTTGCTCGCGCTGTAGCCGCGCGGCGGGGTCGTGGCCTGCGTATCTGCGGTGGACATCAAACGGATTCTACAATACCCACGGGGGGTATGCTAGTCTCAGTCCCACAGACACCCCCGGCGGGTATCTTTCACGCCCCGCCGAGCAATCGAAAGGCAAGCTCTCATGACGACCGATCCCAGCCCGGCCCGCGCCACCTACAACGTCAGCGGCATGACGTGCGGCCACTGCGAACTCTCGGTCCGCGAGGAGGTGCAGGCGCTGCCGGGCGTCGTCGCCGCTGTCGCCGACCGCGAGTCGGGCACGCTCGTCGTCGACGGCTCGGCCACGCGCGAGGAGGTCGCGGCGGCCGTCCATGAGGCCGGCTACGAGCTGATCGCATGAGCGTCACCGAGCATCT
>CAZYMM010000125.1:0-6258 GCA_964648515.1 uncultured Conexibacter sp. | reverse complement strand
CCTCGTCGTGCCCCTCGTCGGCCTTCGTCGACGGGGTGTAGAGCGGCTCGGCGAGGCGCTCTGACTCCTTCAGGCCCTCGGGCAGCGCAATCCCCGAGACCGAGCCCGTCCTGGTGTAGTCGCTCCAGCCGCTGCCAGTGATGTAGCCGCGGACGACGCACTCGACCGGCAGCATCTCAAGGCGCTGCGCGACGAGCGCACGGCCGCGCACGTCCTCGGGCACGTCGTCGGTCACCGACAGCTCGTGGTTGGGGACGATCGCGTCGGTCTGCCCGAACCAGTAGGAGGAGATCCCGGTCAGCACCTTGCCCTTATCGGGAATGCCGTTCGGGTGGACGGCGTCGTAAGTCGAGATCCGGTCGGACGCGACGAGCAGCAGGCGCTCGGAATCGAGCTCATAGATCTCGCGCACCTTGCCGGACGCGAGCAGCTTGAGGTCGGCCGCGGCGGTCATGATCTGCAAGCTAGCAACGGCCGCGGCGAGCGGCTCAGAAGAAGGCGCACGTTCCGCCGACGTAGGCGCAGAACACCCAGTAGGCGGGCCGCGGGCGTGAGCCGTCCCAGAGGTCGACGAGCCCGCTGTCCCACCACGGCGACTGGGGCGCACGCAACATGTAGTAGTAGAGACGGTCGGCGAACTGGGCCGGCCGGCCGCTCCCGGTGCGGCCGAGCAGGTCATCGAGCAGGTAGCGGACCTGGGCGGCCTGCTGATCGTCGGTCGCGATCATCCGGTAGCGATCGGCATCCTTGCCGCCGGCCGAGATCAGCGCGCCGGCCTCGGTGATCCAGACCTGGGTGCCGGGCGGCAGCGCGTCGAGATAGCGCTGCAGCACGACCGGGCTGCGGTGGGTCACCGAGCGGTAGAGGTGGATCGCGGCCGCGGCACCGAACCCGCCGCCGGCGGCGACATAGCGCTCGAGCGCGCGACCACAGCCGGGGCGCCCGCTCATGAAGTCCGGCTCATCGACGAACTCGGGCCCGACGACATGCGCCGCACCGACGATCGCGACGAGCTCGCGGTAGTAGGCGGCGAGCAGCTCGGCATCGCCGGGCGCGCAGCCGTAGCCGGGCAGATTGCCCTCACCGGCGACGCGCCAGTTCGGCTCGTTCCAGACGCCCCAGTAGGCGACTCGGTCGCCGGTGAACTGCTTCAGCAGCCGGACGCCACGCGCGTAGTCCTGTGGTGATGGCGGTGACACAGTGCGGTCGAGCGGTTTGCGCACCGTCACGACGATCTCGGCGCCGCGAGCCGACGCCTGCCCGAGGTTGCGATCGAAGCGGGCGTACTCGCGGCTGGTCGGGTCGAGCATCGCGTTCCAGTCGACGACCATCCGGAAGTTGCGCGTCGCACTGCCGCGAACGCCGGAGAGGTTCGCGTAGTGCCCGTCGGTGAACACGTTCCACCAGCGCGGGTCGGCGTCCTGGCCGAGACCGACGACGACACCGGGGATCCCCCACGACAGCCATCCGCTCCAGGCCGAGCCGTCCCACTGGTTCCGCACCAGCTCGCGGCCGCGAACCGCCCAGAGGCTGAGCCGTGTGCCGCCGTCGGCGAGCGGAGCCGGGTCGGAGTCCACGGGCCCGCCCGGCACCACCGTGCCGTCGGCGCCGTGGACAGTGCCGTCGGCGTCGCGCGAGAACGAATGTGCGACGCCGTCCGCCGTCACCGCGACCGCGGGTGCCGGCGCGGGTGGATCGACAGGCACAGGCCCGGTGAAGCCCGCGTCGCCGGTCGCGAGCCGCCGGAACGTGCGCCCGGCGCCGTCGCTCGTCGTCAGCGTCAGCAGTCCGTCCGCCGCGACGCTCACGGCCAGCGGGCTTTCGCCGTGGATCCCGAGCCGCTCGGACGGCAGCCAGGCGCCGGCGAGCGGGTTCCAGCGACGTTGGGCAAGATCGCCGTCGGCGGTCACCGTGATCACGCGCTGACCACCGTCGGCGGTCGAGACCGCGACCGGCCCGCCGCCGGCCGTAGCCGCCGGTGCCGCGACGAGTCCGGCGAGCACCGCGGCCAGAGTGCAGATGGGTCGGGCGGCTCCCACATCCGCTGGGTAGCAGACGACGGGCCCGGGCGCTAGCGTCGCCGGCCGTGACGATCCAGATCGGTGTTCAGCTTCAACCTCAACACGCGAGCATCGCGGCGATGCGAGCGGCCTTTCTCGAGGCCGAGGCGCTTGGCGCCGACGCGCTCTACACCTGGGATCACTTCTTCCCGCTCTACGGCGATTCATCCGGCACGCACTTCGAGGGCGCGTCGATCCTGGCGATGCTCGCTGCGATCACGACGCGGCCGACGATCGGCCTGCTGGTCGGCTGCAACTCATACAGGAACCCAGAGCTGATGGCTGACATCCATCGCACGGTCGACCAGATCTCCGGCGGAAGGGCGATTCTCGGGATCGGCGCCGGCTGGTTCGCCCGCGACTACGACGAGTACGGCTACGAGTTCGGTACTGCCGCCGATCGGCTGCGCGCCCTCGGCGACGCGCTGCCGCGGATCGAGGCGCGGCTCGGCAAGCTCAATCCGCCGCCGGTGCAGGATCCACTGCCGATCATGATCGGCGGCGCGGGGCCGAAGGTGACGCTGAAGCTGGTCGCCCGCCACGCACATTGGTGGCATGCGTTCGGCGAGCCCGACGTCTACCGCGAGAAGTCGGCGATCCTGGCCGAGCACTGCGAGCGCGAGGGCCGCGACCCGGCGACGATCAGGCGCGCCTGGGGCATGCACCACGGCCTGTTCGACCACCTCGACGAGTTCGCCGAGCTCGACGTCGACCAGCTCATCCTCGGGATCGGTGGTGACGGCGGCAGCTACGACCTCGACCCGCTGCGGGAGATCCTCGCCTGGCGCGACGGGCGCTGAAACCGGCTACTCGGCCAGTCGCGCAAGCACGTCACGCTCGCGCCGCACAATTGCCGCGAGCCGTTTCTGGAATGCAGCATCGGCACGACGTTCCGCGATCAGCTGGTCGATCGCAGCACGTACGGTGTCCGAGACCGATGCGTCATCGGCCCGTGCGATCAGCTCAAGCGCGGCGGCCTGGTCGGCATCGAGCCGCAGCGACATCGTCTTCTTCTCGGGCGCAGCCATCACCAGTGAACGATACCACCTGTGTCTGATACCAACATGTCAGTGGACCGCATCACGCTCGCGGACTTTCTCCTGATCGGCGAGGCCGTGCTCGGCATCGACGCCGAACGCCTCGCGGTGGTGGTCAAGACCGGTGCAGCCGAATCGGCGCTCGCGGCACCGTTTGCCGGCTTTGGCGAGTTCGAGCGCTATCCGGCGTTCGCCGACAAGGCGGCGGTTCTCTGCACGCGTCTCGTTCGCAATCATCCACTGCCGGACGGGAACAAGCGATCGGCGCTCGTCGCGATCATCGAGTTCATCGAGCGCAACGGTCGCGAGTGGCTCGCGGCCGGGGATGTCGACGATGTTGCGTCAACGATCGAGGGTCTGGCCGCTCGCGACATCGACGAGGACCAGTTCCGCACTTGGGTCGCCGAACGCATCGGTGACCGCACATAGGCGCTCGGCCCGACACCAACTCGGATCGGCCCGAAATCAACTCGGGTCGATGCGCAAGGCAGGCGGCGGGGAGGCAAGCGAGCGGCAAGGGAGCGCACTCCTATGCGTGACCGCCGCCGCGAGCGCCGCATCGTCGCCGGATGCGCAGCGCATCGGCCCCGAAATCAACTCGGGTCGATGCGCAAGGCAGGCGGCGGGGAGGCAAGCGAGCGGCAAGGGAGCGCACTCCTGTGCGTGACCGCCGTCGCGAGCGCCGCATCGTCGCCGGATGCGCAGCGCATCGGCCCGAGTCACAGCTCGTAGATCCTGTCGACGTACCGCCGCAGCACATCGCCGATCGCGCCGCGGATCGGGAACGAGCCGGCGGTGCCGTAGAGCGGCGCCATCCCCTCCGCGGAGGCCGGCGCCGTCCGCGCCGCCTGGACCGACGCCGCGAGGTCCGCGGCGAAGCGCTCGGCGACACCCGGCTGTGCGTGGCGGAGCGTCACGCAGAGGTGGATCGCCGCGGGCTTCTGCAGTCCGTTGAGCGCCCAGCCGCGGTTGTGCATCTCGTCCATCACGCGGTAGATGTCGACGTCATCGGACGCGAACGCCAGCACCCAGAGCGGGTCGCCGAGCAGCCGGATTCCGGGCTGGGCCTCGATCACGGCGCGCAGCTCCTTGGCCGCCGCGAGGATCCGGCGTGTGTTCTCGATGTAGCCCTGCTCGCCGATCGAGATCATCGCCGCCCAGCAGGCGGCGCTGAGCGCTCCGGGCCGCGAGCCGGCGAAGGTCGGCGAGAGATAGAGGCCACCGGTCCACTCGCTGTTGACGAACCACTGGTAGCGCCGCAGCCGCTCGCCGCGGTAGAGCAGGACGCTCGTCCCCTTGGCGGCGTAGCCGTACTTGTGGGTGTCGGCCGACATCGACGTGACGCCCTGCAGCCGGAAGTCGAACGGCGGCACCGGCGCGCCGAGCCGCTCGGCCCACGGCAACACGAAGCCGCCGAGGCAGGCGTCGACGTGCAGGCCGATGCCGTGGCGCAGCGCAAGCTCGGACAGCTCGATGATCGGGTCGATGACGCCATGTGGGAAGCCCGGCGCCGAGCCGACGAGCGCGATCGTGCGCCGGTTGATCGCGTTCGCCATCGCCGCCACGTCCCCGCGGTAGTCGCCGGCGACCGGGATCCGCACCATCTTGATCCCGAGCACCTCCTCGGCCTTGTCGAACGCGGCGTGGGCGCTGACCGGCAGTACTACTTCGGGCCGAGTGATTCCGTGTTCGGCGCGGGCACGGTCGCGATAAGTGCGCATCGCCAGGATCAGCGACTCGGTGCCGCCGGAGGTGACGGTGCCGACGACGCGGTCCTCGCGGCTCTCCGGCCTAGCCGGCGAGCCGTCGCGCGAACCGGCTTCGCCACCGCGCGCACCTTGGGGGGCGTTGAACATCGCCGCCGTCATCGCGACGATCTCGGCCTCGTACTTGGTCGCGCTCGGCCAGAGGTCAGCGTGCAGCGGGTTGGCCTGCGAGGTCTCGGCGTAGACCTCGTTGAGGAAGTCGATGTGCCCCGGGTCGCCGTGATAGACGGCACCGGAGACGTGGCCGGACTCCCAGGCCGTGCGCTCGCGCGCCGACAGTGAGCGGACGACGCCCAGCACCTGCTCGCGCGGCACACCCTCGGCCGGCAGCTCGGCGTACGTCTTGGTGTCGCCGCGATAGGGGCGCATCCCGTCGCCGACATCGCCGAGCATGTCGTCATAGAGCGCCTCGATCCGGTCGCGCGCCGGGCCGAACCGCATCGCGCGGCGGAAGCCCCAGTCTACGGTCCGCTTGGGGAGCAGGTTGAGCAGCCGTTCGACCGGCGCGGGCAGAGGCGAGTCGCTCATCACCCGAGGCTACCTGCCCCCGGCCGCGCTCAGCAGCCGTTCTTGAGCGCTTCGCTGACCTTGGTGACGATGAACGAGCGGTACTGGTCCTGACCGGTCGCCGTGTGATGGACGCCGTCGGCGATGAACCAGTCACGATGCTGACGACTGAACCAGTTCCAGTCCCCGACGCGTACACGGCGGTCCGCACGATTCGAGGCGTACTGCGAGAGCCACGCATTGACGAGGCCGCCACGGGCCGAGATCATCGGGGTGAGCGTGTCGGCTCCGAAACCGAGCTGCGTGTTGATCAGAATCACGCACTTCGATGTCTTCAAGGCGCTGTCGACAGCACCGCTGACCGACGACACAAAGTCGGAGAACCCGTAGCCGTTGGTGTTGCTGTCGGCCAGCGGTTGCGGCTGCTCCTTGGCCATGATCCGCGCATCGTTGGTGCCGAGCGCGAAGACCGTGATCCGCGGTTTGAGGAAGTTCACGTAGTTGGGGATCGTCGTCAGCCCCGCGCCCTTGATCAGGCTCTCGTTCATCCAGTGCGAGTAGGAGGAGCCCGCGACCGCAGCCACGGTCGCCGACCGGCCGGTGAAGAAACGAAGCGCGTTGGCATGTGCCTGCGGGTCCGACCAGTGGATCAGGCTGTCACCGACCAGCAGAACACCGGGTGTCGCCCCGGTCGTGTTGCTCTTGACCACCCCCGGCCCCATCAGCGCCCAGTTGCCGGTCGGCGTGCTCGGAATGCAGGCCGACACGACAAGCGCCAGCGAAGCGACGAGAAGTGCGGCACCCGCACGGACAGACCTGCGCATCACAGAAACCCCCAGAGTCGATTCGGTGGGCATCCCCATGCCCACCGCGGATCCGGGAGCTTAG
>CAZYMM010000124.1:0-6290 GCA_964648515.1 uncultured Conexibacter sp. | reverse complement strand
CGAGCCGGGGCCTGCCGGCAGCGCCTGGTTCGACGCGGCGCCGCTGGCCCGGCTGCACGGACGCTGTGCGCCGCCGGCGGCGGTCCGCGGCACCGGCGTACCGCCCTGGTTGCCTGGCGTTCTGGCCGCTGTCCGCGGTGTGCTGGCGCTGCCGGCGCGGATCGGCGCCGGTCCGAGTCGCTTCATCGCCGGCGCCGCAGCCCGTCGCGCCGGGCCCCGTGCGGCCGAGTACCGCCACGACAGCACCGCGATCGCCGCCGAGCCGGTCGCGCTGCTGGCATCCGATCCGGCGCTCGCAGCACTAGTCGGGCCGCTCGAGCGGCTCGGGGTGAGCAGCGTGGGCGCGGTCGCGGCGCTCGGGCGGGCCGAACTCGGCGAGCGCTTCGGCGCCGCCGGCCTGCGCGCCCACGACCTCGCCTGCGGCATCGAGGCGCCGCTGCGCCCGCGCCTGCCCGGCGAGCTGCCGGTTGAGACGCTTGAGCTGCCCGAGGCCGGCTCCGGGGTGCAGATCGCGCGTGCGCTCGAGCTGCTGACCGATCGCCTGCTGGCCCGGCCCGAGCGTCGCGGCCGCACGCTGCGGGTGCTGACGCTCGGTGCGCGGCTCGTCGAGGGCGGCACCTGGCAGGCGCGTGCCGTGCTGCGCGAACCGACCGCCGACAGGCAGCGGATCCTGCTCGCGCTTGCCGGCCGCCTGTCGCTGCTGCCGGCGCCCGCCGAGACGCTCGAGCTGCGCATCGAGCGCTTCGGCCCGGCGCATGCGCCCGCGGCTGCGCTCTGGGACGACGACACGGCCCGGCGACGGCTGCGGCTCGGTGCAGCGGTCGACGGTGTCCGCGCGGTCGCCGGGCCGGAGGGCGCGCTGCGCGTGCTCGCACTCGAGCCGGACTCACGGGTCGCCGAGCGTCGCGCCGTGCTCGCGCCGCGCGAGCCATGACCGGTCCGCAGCCTCTGTACAGACCCGAGCCGGCGACGGTCAGGGCCGACGCACAGGGCCGGCCGCTGACCGTCGACGGCCGCGCGATCGACGGGGTCCGCGAATCATGGCTGATCGAGGATCGCTGGTGGACGCGGGCGCCGCTGCGGCGGCGCTACTGGGAGCTTGTGACGGTCCGCGGCGAGCTCGTCGTCCTGTTCCGCGAGATCGACACCGGCCGCTGGTTCCGCCAGCGCGGCGGCGCGTGATCGGGGCACAGCATCGCGGCGAAGTCGTTGCGAACAGGTCTGGTCTCGTCACCTGTCCGGCGGCAGGCTGGAACCGATGGTGGGGTTCGGTCGCGAGCACGGGCAGGGGACCGTCGAGTGGGTCGGTCTCGTCACCGCGATCGCGGTGCTGTTGGCAGCCGGCGCGGCGCTCGCACAGGCCGGCGCCTTCGGCGCAACCGTCAGTCGCCAGCTCGCGCGCGCCTACTGCGTCGTGCGCGGCGGCGACTGCGAGCGCGACCGCGAGCCGTGTGTCGTGCGCTCCTACAGATCGTCGTCGGGGCTCGTCGTGCGCCTGCTCGTGCTCACGCTTGGCGGGGATCGCAAGGCGCTGGTCGAGCGGCTCAGCGACGGGACGACACGGATCACACGGCTTGACGGCGCGCGGCTCGGCGGCAGCGCCGGAGTCGGCGGCTCGCTGCGGGTCGGCAGGCTGGGGGTTGGTGCCGAGCTGACGGCATCGGCGACGATGCGCCCCCAGGGGGCGCGGACCTGGCTCGTGCGCAGTGACGACGAGGCGCGCCGGCTCGTCGCTGAGATGCTCGCAGACAGGCCGGTGCGCCCGCCGGACATGCGGTCGGCGAGCATCGCGACCGAGCTCGACGGCGGCGGCCGGATCTACGCCGGCAGGATGAAGGGGGAGAGGCCGAAGCCGTCCGTGACGGTGACGGGCGGCCTCGGCTTCGACCGCACCGACACCGTCACGATCGACCGGCGCACCGGGCGGCGCATGATCTCCGTCAAGGCGAACGTGAAGGCCAAGGCCGGTCTGCTGACCGGCAGACGCGAGCGGCTCGGCACCACCGCCGCGGCAGGATCGGGCGACGAGAGCTACGCGATCGAGCTCGATGCGGCCGGCCGCCCGGTCGACCTGCAGGTGGCAGCTCTGACGACGGCCGTCCCCGCGATCGCCCGGCCGTTCGCCGCCGGGCTCGGCGGCGGCGGGCAGGCACGGGGGCGCAGCTACCTGACGACCGCGCACCTCGACCTCACCGATCCCGTCAACCTCGCGCTGGCCCGCGACTTCATCGCCTCGATGAAGGGCTCGCCGAAGCAGCCGCTGCCCGACCTCGACGATCGCCTGCGCGAGCAGATCGAACGCCAGGCCGCGGTCGAGACCAGGGCCTACGACAACGACGATTCCGGCGGCACCCACCTTGCCGCGACGCTGTCTGCCGGGATGCGGCTCGGAGCCTCCTACGACAGCGGCGGCGGCAGCGCCCGGCTGGTCGCGGCGGCCTCGCGCGGCCTCGACGGGCAGTGGCTGGCCCGCGAGGACTGCGTCGCCGGCCGGGGGTAACAGCGGTGTGCTCGAGTCGGGCCATCAGGCCGCAGTGCAGCGCAGCGATCTGCCAGGGCAATGACGGCGGGGATGGCACTCCGCCAACCAGCACCGGCGGACCAAGCGGTAGCGGCCCGACCGAAGTGTCAGCCGAAACCTTCGCAGACCGCTTCAACGAGGCGCGGACAGCAATGCCGCCACAACAGGCAGCGAGCCTCACGCCGTACGACATCGAGGCGTTCCACAAGATGACCTGCTTCCTCGATCACGACGGCACGGTCGGTGGGGCACTCAAACCCGTCGTCGAGGCCACCGAACTCGTGGCGCTGTTCAATGCCGGCGGGCCCCGCGGCGGGGGTTTGCAGATGCTCGACTTCCTCGTGTCCAAGGGCGCCGACCAACTCGACTGTGTCGGTGACGTCCTACGCGACAAGTACGCCCGTCACGGGTTCGTCGTTGTCGAGGTACTCGATTGGAGCTGGGAGTTCGCGCCTGCCGGCTGGCTGCGCGAATGGGGTGAGCCAAACATCTACGTCATGCGCCGCAAGGCGTAGACTTGGAGGAGCTGTGCAGTCGATGACCGACACGATCACCGCGGAGCACATGGCCAACTGGCACGACGTGCTCGACCACCCGTACGCGACCCGTGGCCAGACGGCCGAACAGAAGCTTGCGATGGAGATCGGCGCGTTCCAGCAGGTGTGCGCTTTGGATGGTCTGCCGGTCCCGACCGAGAATGCTGTTCGCGCGAAGATCACCGAGCGCGCGGCCGGTCCGCGTGCCGCGTAGTCGAACGGAAGGCCGCAGTCCTGAGCTGAGGATCGCCATGACAGGCGTTCAGACGCTCGCGCGGCGACAGTTTCGGCGGGGTTGACAGCGATGCGAACATATGTTCGTGTCGAGGGCGGTCTACACCGAGCTTCACTGCCACTCGGCCTTCTCGTTCCTGGACGGTGCATCGCTGCCCGAGGAGCTCGTGACGGCCGCGCTGCGGCGTGGCCACAGCGCGCTGGCGCTGACCGATCACAACACCGTCTCGGGATCGATGGAGTTCGCGCAGGCGGCGCGGTCACTCGGCCTGCGTGCGATCCACGGCGCCGAGCTCGACCTCGCGCCGGCCCGCGGCACCGCGGGCACGGCGCCTGCCCGTCACATCACCCTGCTGGTCCGTGACGGCGCCGGCTGGCGCAGTCTCTGCCGCCTGCTGACGAGTGCGCACGCGCAGACCCGCGAGCTGCCGGGCCGCCGCAGCGGCGCACCACTGCTGAGCTGGGACGAGCTCGCCGCACACACCACCGGGCTCGTCTGCCTGACCGGCTGCGCGAGCCACGGCGTCCACGACGAGCCGGGCATCCGCAGGCTGCGCGAGCTGTTCGGCCCCGGCGACCTGCGCGTCGAGCTGCAGCGCCCGTTCCTGCGCCACGACCGTGCCCGCAACCACCGGCTCGCGGCGATCGCCCGCCGTCTCGGCCTGACCACGGTCGCGACCGGCAACGTCCACGCCCACGACCACGCCCGCGCGCTGCTGCAGGACGCGCTCGTCGCCGTCCGCGAGCACACGACGCTCGACGCCTCCGAGCCGCTGCGCCGCGGCAACCACAGCCATGTCCTGACGACGCCGGCGGCGATGGCGGCGCGCTTCCCCGACCACCCCGATGCCGTCACCGCGACGGCCGCGCTCGCCGAGACGCTGACCTTCGAGCTCACAGAGGACCTCGGCTACCGCTATCCCGGCGCCGAGGACGACGGCGCCGCGCGCGCGCTGGCGCAGATCTGCGACGTCCGCTTCGGCTTGCGCTACCCGCCGCACAGCCGTCACGAACGTGCCGCGCGCACACGCCTCGACGAGGAGCTCGCGCTGATCGGGCGGCTCGGGCTGTCGGGCTTCTTCCTGCTCCACCACGAGCTGCTCGAGCTCGCGCGCGAGGTCGCCGCCGAGGTCCGCGACGGCGCCGCGGCCCGTCACACGCTGCCGCCGGGCCGCGGCCGCGGCTCCTCGGTCTCCTCGATCGTCTGCTACCTGACCGGCCTCTCGCACATCGATCCGATCGCCGCCGGCCTCTTCCTCGGGCGCTTCCTCAACGATGAGATCTCCGCGCTTCCGGACATCGACCTCGACTTCCCGCGTGACATCCGCGCCGCCCTGATCCCGCGCATCCACGAGCGCTTCGGCCGTGACCGTTCGGCGCTCGTCGCGGCGTTCCCGACCTTCCGCACCCGTGGCGCGATCCGTGAGCTCGGCAAGGCGCTCGGCCTGCCGCCGGGGGAGATCGAACGGGTCGCGCGCACGTCCTCCGGTTCGGCCGGGTCCTTCGCGCAGGAGATCGCGTCGGTGCTCGGGCCCGGGCGGCTCGACGATGCGCAGAGCGGCAGCCGCTGGCGCTGGCTGCAGCGGATCGCCGGCGAGGCGTACGGCCTGCCGCGCCATCTGAGCCAGCACTCGGGCGGGATGATCGTCGCCACGCGCCCGCTGATCGACTGCTGCCCGGTCGTGCCCGCGGCGATGGCGGGCCGCCAGATGGTGATGTGGGACAAGGACTCCTGCGCGGACGCCGGCTTCTTGAAGATCGACCTGCTCGGGCTCGGGATGCTGTCGGCGGTCGAGCGCTGCGTGGAGATGATCGCCGCGGTCCGCGGCGAGCGGATCGACCTCTCGCGGATCCCCTGGGATGACCGTGCCACGTTCGACGCGATCGGCCGTGCCGAGACGACCGGCGTCTTTCAGATCGAGAGCCGCGCGCAGATGGGCTCGCTGCTGCGGACCAGGCCGCAGAACCTCGCCGACCTGACGATCCAGGTCGCGATCGTGCGGCCCGGCCCGATCGTCGGCGGGGCGGTCAACCCCTACATCGAGCGGCTGCGGGCCCGGCGTCGTGACCCGGACTTCAAGATCCCCTACGACCATCCGTCGCTCGAGCCGGTGCTCGCCGAGACGCTCGGCACGATCATCTTCCAGGACCAGGTGATCGAGGTCGCGATGGCGTTCGCCGGCTTCTCGCCGGGGGAGGCCGAGGGGCTGCGGCGCGCGATGAGCCGCAAGCGCTCGGAGGCCGCGATCGAGGCCCACCATGCGAAGTTCGTCGAGCGGGCCCGCGCCTTCCATGACGACGTGACCGCCGCGGTCGCCGAGCGTGTCTGGACGATGGTCAGGGGCTTTGCCGGCTTCGGCTTCCCGAAGGCCCACAGCGCCGCGTTCGGTCTGCTCGCCTACCAGTCGACGTGGCTGCGCGTCCACTACGGGCCCGAGCTGCTGGCGGCGCTGATCGACGAGCAGCCGATGGGCTTCTACGCGCCCGACGCGCTCGTCCACGAGGCTCAGCGGCGCGGGCTGACCGTCGTCGCCCCCGACGTCAACGCGAGCGCCGTCGAATGCACGGTGCTGCCGCCACGCGGTCCCGGTGATCCGCCGCCCGGGATCAGGCTCGGGCTCGGCCGGATCCTCGGCGTCCGCGAGGACGAGATCGCGGCGCTGGTCGCAGAGCGCGAGCGCGGCGGCCCGTTCAGCTCGCTCGTCGATCTGGCCTCGCGGGCGGGGGCGGGGCGGCCCGCGCTCGAGCAGCTCGCCTGGTCGGGCGCCTGCGATGCGCTTGCCGGCGGTGACCGGCGGCGCGTCTTCTGGGATCTCGGTGTCGCGAGCCCCGGGCCGCGGCTGCCCGGCGGCACCGGGACCCAGCTCGCGCTGCCGCTCGACACCGGGCCTGCGCCCGTGCTGGCCGGGCCCGGCGATCGGGGCAGGATGGTCGCCGACTACGGGACGACGGGTCTGACGACCGGTGGTGGTACGACTGGCCGGACGACCGGCGGCGGA
>CAZYMM010000123.1:0-6300 GCA_964648515.1 uncultured Conexibacter sp. | reverse complement strand
CTGTGACATCCGGCGGCGAACGATAGTGCGCTGCAAGATCGGTTGCTTGATTCTGGCTGGGGTCTGCCGACTAGCCGGTCATGTGGATGTTTCGCGCGCTCGGCGTGCCCGTCTTTGCCGTGCTGCTCTGGCTGGCCCTCGTGCCCGTTGTATCGGCGGCTCCCAGCAACACGATGGTGACCGTCGCAGGCGTCGGCACGGCTGGCAGCAGCGGCGATGGCGGTCCCGCGACCGCCGCTTATCTGAACGCGCCGCGCGGGATCGCGCAGCTCGCCGACGGGTCGATCCTTATCGCCGACCTCACCAACCACAAGATCCGCAAGCTGTCGACTTCCGGGATCATCACGACCGTCGCCGGCAACGGTGTGGCGGGCGCAAGCGGGGACGGTGGGCAGGCGACGCTTGCGCAGCTCAACGGGCCTTGGGATGTCGCGGTCGCTCCGGACGGCGTTACCTACTACATCTCCGAGTACTACGGCCACCGGATTCGCCGCGTCGACGCGAGCGGTGTGATCACGAAGGTCGCAGGCACCGGCGTGGCCGGATTCAGCGGCGACTTTGGACCGGCGGGCTCCGCGCAGATCAACACTCCTGCGGGACTGGGCGTGGCAGCGAACGGAGACCTCTTCCTTGCCAGCGTCGGTGACGCTCGCGTGCGGCAGATCTTGGCCGGTGGCGGGCTTGTGTCTGGTGCGAGCACGATCCAGACGATCACGGGGACCGGCGGCAACGGGTTCTCCGGCGACGGCGGCCCGGCGACGCTGGCGGCGGTCAACCAGGTCTATGACGTGTTGCCGATGCCTAGTGGTCGCGTCCTGATCGCCGACCGGCAGAACGGACGTATCCGTGAGATCGACGTGTTCGGTGTGATCCGGACCGTCGTCGGCAACTGCGGCAGCGCTGCCTCGCTCTGCGGCGACGGCGGGCTTGCGAGCGCCCCGTCTGCCGGCGTCTACCACCCCACCTCGTTGGCATCCGACGGTGCCGGCGGCTACCTGATCACCGACGACGACAACTTCCGCGTTCGCCGCGTCGACGCGGCCGGCGCAATCTCATCGGTTATCGGCAACGGCAGCAACTGTGCTGACGGGCGCTGGGTGTGTGGCGACGGTGGGCCGGGCGAGACAGCGGCGATCAACAACAGCGCCGGCGTACTCGCCACGGCGAACGGCACGATCTACTACTCAGACAACCTCCACCGCATCCGTGCTCGTGTGCTCGATCCCGTGCAGGTTGGTGCTGCGGGTGCAGCAGGCGGGACCGGTGCAGCTGGCGCCGCAGGCGGTGCGGGTGCTGCCGGGGCCGCGGGTGCGGCCGGGGCCACAGGTGCTCAGGGTGGCGCCGGTGCCACAGGCGCCGCCGGTGCTGCAGGCAGCGCGGGCAGCGACGGCCTCGCCGGTGGGGCCGGCGCGAAGGGCGCTGGCGGCGCCGCGGGCGCGAAGGGTGCCAACGGCATCGCCGTGCCCCTGTTCGCGGCGCTGATCGAGGACTCGATCAGCGTTTCGGCTCGAAGCAGCGCCTCGGTACGGCTGTTCGTCAGCTCCTCGGCGGCTCTCGACGCTCGCGTGATCCGCAACGGCCGGCTCGTCAAGCGCGTGAGGCTCGCCAAGTCACGGGCCGGCGTCAACACGCTCCGCCTCGGCCGGCTGCGCCGCGGCACCTACCGCCTGCAGGTAACGGCAACAACTTCTACGTCCATATCGATCGACCGCGCGAGCGTGCGCGTCAGGTAACCAAGATGAACACAGTCACAAAGACCCTGCCGACCCTGATCGCCGCGCTGCTGCTCGCTCCGGCGGCGGCCTCGGCGAGCACGAACACGGTCGTCACCGTCGGCGGTACCGGCGTCGCCGGCAGCTCCGGCGACGGCTCGCCGGTGATCGGCGCGACGTTCAATCAGCCGCGCGCGATGGCGCGGCTCGCGGACGGCACCGTGCTCGTCGTCGACACCGGCAACAACAAGGTGCGCGCGATCGCGCCGAACGGGATCGTCACGACCGTCGTCGGTACCGGTGCTGCCAGCTCGACCGGTGACAACGGCGCCGCGACCGCGGCGACGATCAACGTGCCGCGCGACATCGCCGTCGCACCCGACGGGGCGACCTACTACATAGCCGAGGCCAGCGGCCACAGGATCCGCCGGGTGAGCGGTGGAACGATTACGACCGTCGCCGGGAACGGGACTGCCAGCTCGACCGGTGACTTCGGGCCTTCGGCAGCGGCGACAGTCAACGCACCGTCGGGCATCGATGTGGCCGCGAACGGCGACCTCTACATCGCCGAGACGTCGGGCTACCGGGTCCGCCGCGTGCTGGCGAACGGCAGCGGGCAGATCGACGGCACTACATCGGTCTACACGGTTGCCGGCACCGGCGGTGGAGGCAACGGCGGCGATGGCGGTCCGGCGGTCTCGGCAACGCTCAACCTGCCCAACGATGTGCTGGTGCTCGCCGACGGTAGCTTCCTGATCGCCGACTGGAACAACGGCCGGATCCGCAAGGTCGACGTCTTCGGAACGATCCAGAACGTACTCAGCGCTGGCTGCGGTAGCGCGAGTTGGCTCTGCGGCGACGGCGGGCTTGTCAGTGCGCCGACGGCGCAGGCGAGTGGTCCGATGCTGCTGGCCTCCGACAACGCCGGCGGCTACCTGATCATTGACTCCGGGCTCAACCGCGTGCGGCGCGTTACCTCGAGCGGCCAGCTGACGACCGTGATGGGGACCGGTGCGGCCTGTGCCGCGACGACCAACCGCTGCGGCGACGGCCAGGCGGCCGAGCTGGCCGAGATCGGGCAGGCCAAGGGTGCGCTGATGCTGCCGGACGGCACGCTGCTTGTGACCGACGCCAACAACCGGATCCGCGCGCGGGTCGCCGACCCGAACACCGCACCGCAGGGACCGACCGGGCCCACCGGCGGGACCGGCTCGACCGGCGCGACCGGCGCGACCGGTGGGGCCGGCGCGACCGGAGCGACCGGAGCGACCGGAAACACCGGCCCGAACGGCCCGACCGGTGCAGGCGGCGCTACCGGCAACCAGGGCGCGCAGGGCGCGGCAGGCCCGGACGGTGCGCCAGGTGCGCCCGGTAAGACCGGTCCTGCAGGCCGCTCTGACCTGACGCTGATCCCGCTGATGGTCGTTCTGACCTCCGACCGCGTCAGCGTCAAAGGCTCCGCCAAGACGCTGCTGCCGCTGTTCGTCAGCCGCACGGGCACGCTCACGATCCGTATCACGCGCCGCGGCAAGACCCGCACCGTGACCGCTCAGGTCGACAAGGCAGGCCGTAAGAAGGTCAACCTCAAGCGGCTCTCGCGCGGCACCTACCGCGTGACGGTGGCGCTCGAACAGGGCACCAGGAAATCAACCGACAAAGCAACCCTCGTAGTCCGGTGAACATGATGATCAAGCAGACAACAGCGGCCATCGCGGTCACGGCCCTCGGGCTCGCGCTCACGAGCGCCGCACAGGCAAACAACGACACGTTCACGACGATCGCCGGTACCGGCACGCTCGGAGTGCTCGGCGACACCGGCCCGGCAACCGCAGCACAGCTGAGCGGCAACCGCGGGATCGCGCTGCTCGCCGACGGCTCGCTGCTGATCGCCGACACGACCAACAACAGGGTTCGCAAGGTCTCGCCCTCGGGCACGATCACGTCGGTGGTCGGCAACGGCACTGCCGCGTCCGGCGGTGACGGCGGCCTCGCGAACGCAGCAGCGATCAACGCCCCGCGTGACATCGAGGTCGCTCCCGACGGCGTGACCTACTACGTCGCCGACACCGGCGGCAACCGCGTACGCAAGGTCTCTGCAGGCGTGATCACGACCGTTGCCGGGAACGGCACCGCGACTGCGAGCGGTGACGGCGGCGCCGGTAGCGCCGCGCAGCTGAGCGCGTTCGGCCTCGGTGTCGATGCGGCCGGCAACGTGTACGTCGCCGACGCGACCAACCACCGTGTGCGGATGCTCGCCGCGGTGAGCGGTCAGGTGACCGGTGCGAGCATCATCTCGACCTTCGCCGGCGACGGCACCTCCGGTTCGTCCGGTGACAGCGGTCCGGCTTCGGCGGCGCGACTCAACGGTCCCAACGACGTCGCCGTGCTCTCGGGCGGCGCCGTGGTGATCGCCGACACCGGCAACCACACCGTGCGCCGTGTTGACTCTGGCACGATCACGACCGCCGTTGGCGCCGCTGGGGTGGCCTGTGCAGCGGTTACGACCCTCTGCGGTGACGGCGGCGCGGCGGCAGGCGGACGGCTCAACGGGCCACTGTCTGTATCTGCTGACGCGGCAGACGGCTATCTGATCGCCGACACCGGTGACAACCGCATCCGCCAGGTCACCGCGGGCGGCACGATCAGCTCGGTCGTCGGCACCGGAACGGCGTGCGGCGCTACGACCTACACCTGCGGCGACGGAGGACCGGCAGCGGCTGTCTTCTTGAGCGCACCGAAGGATGCGGTCGTCGGCACCGACGGCAGGATCTTCGTCAGCGACGGCACGCACCGCGTCCGCGCGCGGACCGTCGACCCGGGTATCCCTGGACCGGTCGGACCGACTGGGCCGACCGGTCCGACCGGCCCGGCCGGACCGACCGGCCCGACCGGGCCGGCAGGGCCGACTGGGCCGACCGGTAGCGATGGTCCGACCGGTGCCGCGGGAGCCGCAGGCGCCCAAGGCGCGACCGGTGCGAGCGGCTCTGCTGGTGCAGGCGGCGCCCCCGGTGACCCCGGCCCCGACGGAGCTGCCGGCGACGACGCCGCACTGCTGCCGTTCACCGTTACTCTCTCAAGCACCCGGGTGACGGCGAAGCGTGGGCGCGCTGTCCGGATCGGCCTGTTCATCAGCGGACCGGGACGGCTGACGGTGACGATCATGCGTGGCAAGAAGGTCGCGCGCGTCCTGACCACGACCTACTCAGAGCTCGGTCGCCAGCGGCTGTCGCTCGGCAGGCTCGCGCGTGGTACTTACCGGGTGACGGCTTCAGGGCTCCAGGACGGGGTCCGCTCGACCGACCGGCTCACGCTGGTCGTGCGGTAGCGGAGCGGATGATGCCGCGCCGCCACAACTGGATCGCCGTGCTTGCGGTCGCCGCGGGTCTCTCGCTCGCGCCTTCGCAGGCGCTGGCGGGGCCAAGCAACACGATGGTCACCTTCGCGGGTACGGGAACACAGGCGTTCTTCGGCGACAACGTCCCGGCGACCGCGGCGTACCTCTACGACCCGCGTGGGCTCGCGCAGCTCGCCGACGGGTCGATCCTGTTCGCTGACGGCGGCAACAACCGGGTCCGGCGAGTCTCGCCGTCGGGGATCGTCACTACCGTCGCAGGCACCGGTGGGGGCGGCTCGTCCGGTGACGGTGGGACCGCCGTGCTCGCGCAGATCTCCACACCTCACGACGTGGCCGTCGCACCGGACGGCGTCACGTACTACGTCGCTGAGTGGAGCGCCAGCAGGGTCCGGCGAGTCGATGCGGACGGCACGATCACGACCGTCGCCGGCACCGGTGTCGCCGGCTACAACGGCGATCTCGTGCCGGCAGGTTCAGCGCGGCTCTACAGCCCGGGCGGACTCGGAGTGGCCGCCAACGGCGACCTCTACATCGCCGATACCAACAACCACCGCGTGCGCCGCGTGCTGGCCAGCGGCGGGCTCGTGACGGCTGCGAGCACGATTCAGACCGTTGCCGGGACCGGGACCAACGGGTTCTCCGGCGACCTCGGCTCGGGAACGTCGGCGACGCTCTACAGCCCGTACGACGTCTTGCCGATGGCCGACGGGCGTGTCCTGATCGCCGACTACAACAACTCTCGGATCCGCGAGCTCGATCCGGCGGGCATCATCCGTACGGTGGTCCTCGGCTGCAACGCGCCGACCTCTCTGTGCGGCGACGGCGGTCCCGCAAACGCCACCGGTGCCGGGGTAGTCAACCCGATCTCGCTGGCGCACGACGGGGCAGGCGGCTATCTGATCGCCGACTACACCAACAACCGGGTCCGGCGGGTGAACTCCGCCGGTGTGATCACGACCGTGATCGGCAACGGCGTCAGCTGCGGTAGTGTGTCGATCTGTGGTGACGGCGGGCCTGCGGAGACGGCGTCGCTCGTGCTGCCCACGAGCATGCTGGCGACGGCCGACGGCACGATCTACGTCGCCGACCTCGGCGACAGGATCCGTGCGCGTGTGCTCGATCCGGTGCAGGTTGGTGCTGCTGGTGGTGCGGGTGGGACTGGTGCTGCGGGCGCAGCCGGGGCCGCTGGTGCTGCGGGCGCAGCCGGGGCCGCAGGTGCTGCGGGCGCCGCTG
>CAZYMM010000122.1:0-6370 GCA_964648515.1 uncultured Conexibacter sp. | reverse complement strand
CATACGAGAGGCGGAACTTCGCCGGCCACAGCGGCCACGGCGTGCGATCGTCGGGACGATGGGCGGGCGGCTCGGGCAGCAGCTCGAGCTGGACGATCGAGGCGGCGCCCTCACGCACCGCGTGCCCGACACAGTCGGCGCCGGTATCGCCGCCGCCGATCACGACGACGTGCTTGCCGGCCGCGTTGATCGGCTCGAAGCCGGGCACGACAGCCGGCGGCGCCGACGTTCCCGGCTCCCCGGCGGCCTGAATCTCGCGCGTCCGCGAGTAGAGGTAGTCCATCGCGAAGTGGACGCCCGGCAGCTCCCGGCCCGGGACGGGAAGGTCGCGGGGCACACGCGAGCCGATCGTCAGCACGACCGCGTCGAACTGGTCGCGCAGCTCGGCGCCGGTGATGTCGCGGCCGGCGTCGACACCGCAGCGCAGCTCGACGCCCTCGGCGATCAGCTGCTCCATCCGCCGCGCGATCACGCGCTTCTCGATCTTGAAGTCCGGGACGCCGAAGCGGACGAGGCCGCCGGGCGCCTCGTCGCGCTCCAGCAGCACGACCGAATGGCCCGCCCGCCGCAGCTGCTGCGCCGCCGCCATGCCGGCCGGTCCGGCACCGACGACGGCGACTGAGCGGCCGGTCTCGGTCTCGGGCGGCTCGGGCACGATCCAGCCCTCATCCCAGGCGCGCTCGACGATCGCGTGCTCGATCTGCTTGATCGTGACCGACTGGCCCTCGTTGATCTCCAGCACGCAGGCGGCCTCGCAGGGCGCGGGACAGAGCCGGCCGGTGAAGTCCGGGAAGTTGTTGGTCGCGTGGAGCTGGGTGATCGCATCACGCCAGCGGTCGCGGTAGACGAGATCGTTCCAGTCGGGGATCAGGTTGCCGAGCGGGCAGCCGTTGTGGCAGAACGGCACGCCGCAGTCCATGCAGCGAGCGCCCTGCGCGGCGAGCTCGGCGTCATCACGGCGAACGACGAACTCGGTGAACCGCTGTGCGCGCTCGGCCGGATCGTCGTAGACGATGCCGTGCCGCTCGATCCGCAGGAACCCACCCAGCTGACCCATCAGACCTCCTCCGCCGCGACACCGGCACCCGCGAGTTCAGCGGCAGCGGCCCGCTCGGCCAGCACCCGCCTGTAGTCGGCCGGGAAGATCTTGACGAACCGACCGATCGCGGCGTCCCAGTCGTCGAGCAGCTCTGCCGCCAGCGACGAGCCGGTCCGTGCCCGGTGCTCGGCGACGAGGTCGTGGACGAGCGCCGCGTCGGCTTCGGCCGGCGCCTCGAGCTGATCGAGCAGCGCCGGGTTGACCCGCTGACCGAACGTACCGTCAGGGTCGTGCACGAACGCCAGCCCGCCGCTCATCCCGGCCGCGAAGTTGCGGCCGGTCGGGCCGAGCACGACAACTGTCCCGCCGGTCATGTACTCGCAGCCGTGGTCGCCGACGCCCTCGATCACGGCCTCTGCACCCGAGTTGCGGACCGCGAAGCGCTCGCCGGCCTGACCGCGAATGAACGCGCGGCCGGAGGTCGCGCCGTAGAGGCAGGTGTTGCCGACGATGACGTTGTCCTGCGCGGCGAACGTGACGCCGTCCGGTGGCGTGACCGCGATCGTGCCGCCCGAAAGGCCCTTGCCTGTGTAGTCGTTGGCCTCGCCGTGGAGGGTCAGCGTCACGCCCGGTACGAGCCAGGCGCCGAACGACTGGCCGGCCGACCCGTGCAGCTGGATGTCGATCGCGCCGTCGGGCAGCCCCTGCGGGCCGTGCAGCTCGGTGATCCGGCTGGAGAGCATGCCGCCGACACAGCGGTTGGTGTTGCGGACCGTGGTCTCGATCAGCACGCCGGTCTGCCCCCCCTCGACCGCCGGCCGCGACCGTTCGATCAGCTCGTGGTCGAGCGCGCCCGCGAGGACCGGCGGCGGCGGCTCGATGCGGCGGCGCTGCGCCTGCGGATCGACGTCTCCGGGGAACGCGAGCATCTGGGTCAGATCGATCCCGCGCTCGCGGTAGTGGCTGATCGCCTCGTCGGCGCGCAGCAGCTCGACGCGCCCGATCATCTCTTCGAAGCGGCGGATCCCGAGCCCGGCCATGATCCTCCGCGCCTCCTCGGCGACGAAGAAGAAGTAGTTGACGACGTGCTCGGGCGTCCCTGTGAAGCGTTCACGCAGGACCGGATCCTGGGTCGCGATTCCGACCGGGCAGGTGTTCAGATGGCAGGCCCGCATCATGATGCAGCCGGTCGCAATCAGCGGCGCCGTCGCAAAACCCATCTCGTCGGCGCCGAGCAGTGCCGCGATCACCACGTCGCGGCCGGTCTTGAGCTGGCCGTCGGTCTGAACGACGATCCTTGTGCGCAGCTCGTTCTTGAGCAGCGTCTGCTGGGTCTCGGCGAGGCCGATCTCCCACGGCACGCCGGCGGAGACGATCGAGGAGAGCGGCGAGGCGCCGGTGCCGCCGTCGTGGCCGGCGATCACGACATGATCGGCGTTGGCCTTGGCGACGCCGGCCGCGACCGTGCCGACGCCGACCTCGGCGACCAGCTTGACCGACACCTGCGCCCTGGGGTTGGCGCAGCGCAGGTCGTAGATCAGCTGCTTGAGATCCTCGATCGAGTAGATGTCGTGATGCGGCGGCGGTGAGATCAGGCCGACACCCGGCGTCGTGTGCCGGACCGAGCCGATGTACTCGTCGACCTTGTGGCCGGGAAGTTGGCCGCCCTCTCCGGGCTTGGCTCCCTGCGCCATCTTGATCTGCAGCTGGTCGGCGTTGACGAGATAGTGCGTCGTGACCCCGAAGCGGCCGGATGCGACCTGCTTGATCGCCGAGCGGCGCAGATCGCCGTTCGGATCGGGCGTGAAGCGACGCGGGTCCTCCCCGCCCTCGCCGGTGTTCGAGCGACCGCCGAGACGGTTCATCGCGATTGCGAGGTTCTCGTGCGCCTCACTGGAGATCGAGCCGAGCGACATAGCGCCGGTCGCGAAGCGCTTGACGATCTCCACTGCGGGCTCGACCTCGTCGAGCGGGACCGGCTGCACACCGTTGGTGTCAAACGCAAGCAGCCCGCGCAGCGTCGCGCGTCGTGTCGCATCGGTGTTGACCAGTTCGGCGAAGTGGTCGTAGCGCTCCTGAGCCGAGGCACCCTCGTCGCGGACGGCGTGCTGGAGCGCGGCGATCGTCTCCGGATTCCACATGTGGTGCTCGCCGTCGCGGCGCCACTGGTGAATGCCGCCGACCGGCAGCAGCTCGCCGTGGTCGCCGCTCTGCTCGTAGCGGAAGCCGCGCTCGTGGCGTCCGATCGCCTGCTCGGCGAGCGTGTCGAGCGAGGCACCGCCGATCCGCGATGCCGTGCCGCAGAAGTACCGGTCGATGAGGTCGCGATCGAGCCCGACCGCCTCGAAGACCTGCGCGCCGTTGTAGGACTGGATCGTCGAGATCCCCATCTTGGAGATCGTCTTGAGCAGCCCCTTGCCGATCGCCTTGACGACGTTCTCCTCGGCCTGCTCGATGCCGGTGACCGCGCCGCCCCGGCCGTGCTTGGCGGCCTGCCCCGCCGACTCCAGCAGGAGGTAGGGGTTGACTGCCGAGGCGCCGAACCCGATCAGCGTCGCGAAGTGGTGGACCTCGCGAGGCTCCCCGGACTCGATCACGAGCCCGGCGCGCAGGCGCGTGCCGGTCCGGACGAGATGGTGGTGGACGGCCGCGACCGCCAGGAGCGACGGGATCGGCACGCGGCCGGGCCCTGTCTCACGGTCAGACAGGATCAGAATGTTCGCGCCGGCACCGATCCCGTCGAAGGCCTCGTCGCAGAGGTTTGCGATCCGCGCCCGCAGCCCGGCGACGCCGCCCGAGCGCGGCCAGGTGATGTCGAGCGTGTGCGCGCGGAAGTGCGGGTGCTCGACCGAGCGGATCGTCTCGAGCTCGGCGCTGCGCAGGATCGGCTGGTGCATCATGAGCTGGCGCGCGTCCTCGGGGCGCTCGGAGAGCAGATTGCCCTCGGCACCGACCCCGGTCGCGAGCGACATCACGAGCGCCTCACGGATCGGGTCGATCGGGGGGTTGGTGACCTGCGCGAACAGCTGCTTGAAGTAGGAGAAGAGCGACGGGTCGCGATCGGACAGGACGGCCAGCGCCGTGTCGTTGCCCATCGAGCCGATCTGCTCCTCGCCGCCGCTGACCATCGGCTCGAGCAGGATCCTCAAGTCCTCCTGGGAGTACCCGAACGCCCGCTGGAGTTCGCGCAGCGGCTGATCCAGCGCCCTCGGCTCAGACCGCGGCAGATCCTCGAGTCGCAGGACGTTCTCTTCGAACCAGCTCCCGTACGGCTGCCGGCCGGCGACCTCTGCCTTGACCTCGGAGTCGGCGACGACGCGGCCCTGCTCGAGATCGACGAGGAAGAGCTTGCCCGGCGCGAGCCGGCCGAGGCGGACGATCTCGTGCGGCGCGACCGGCAGCATCCCGGCCTCCGAGCCGAGCACCACGTAACCGTCGGTCGTCTGAAGCCAGCGACCGGGCCGCAGGCCGTTGCGGTCCAGCGTCGCGCCGACGACGCGGCCGTCGGTGAAGCAGACCGCGGCGGGGCCGTCCCACGGCTCCATCAGGCAGCTGTGGAAGGCGTAGAAGCCCTTGAGCTCGTCGGGCAGATCGTCGCGGCCTGCATAGGCCTCGGGGATCATCATCATCGCCGCGTGCGGCAGCGAGCGCCCGGCGAGCATCAGGAGCTCGAGCACGTTGTCGAAGGTCGCCGAGTCCGAGCCCGACGGCCGCACGACCGGCATCACCTTCTGCAGGTCGATCCCGAACAGCTCGGAGGCGAGCTGGGACTCGCGCGCCTGCATCCAGTTCGCGTTCCCGCGCAGAGTGTTGATCTCGCCGTTGTGCGCGATCACCCGGAACGGGTGCGCGAGATCCCAGCTCGGGAACGTGTTGGTGCTGAAGCGGCTGTGCACGAGCGCGAGCGCCGACGCGAACCGCTCGTCCCTGATGTCGGGGAAGAAGCGCCCGAGCTGCGGGCTCATCAGCATGCCCTTGTAGACGATCGTGCGCGAGCTGAAGCTCGGTGCGTAGAAACCGGGGCCGGCAGCAAGCTCGACAATCCGCCTGATCACGTAGAGCTTGCGCTCGAAGGCGTCCTGATCGCCCTCGTGATCGGGGCCGGCGCCGATGAAGACCTGCTTGATGTAGGGGCGGCTGCGATTGGCCGTGGCGCCGACGTGATTCTCGTCGACCGGCACGTCGCGCCAGCCGAGCAGCCGCTGACCCTCGATCCGGATGTTGAGCTCGATCAGCTCCTCGAGCTTGCGCCTGCTGTCGGGGTCGTGGGGCAGGAAGCACATCCCGACGCCGTAGCCGCCGGCGGCCGGCAGCTCGAAATCGCAGACGGCGCGCAGGAACCGATCTGGGATCTGGGTCAGGATCCCGGCGCCGTCACCGGTCTCGACGTCGGCGCCCTCGGCGCCGCGATGCTCGAGGTTGTCGAGCGCCGTCAGCGCCTTGACGATCACGTCGTGGACGGGCCGGTTGTCGAGCCGGGCCACCATCGCGACACCACAGGCGTCGTGTTCGTTGCTGGGGTCGTAGAGACCGTCGGCTGGCGGCAGTGGTCGATTCGTCATGGAGTGTCCCGTTCGGTCCGTGGGGCACGTGAGAAACGCGCGCAGGTTACCAGCGGACGGCCGTCCGCCTCGGGACGCCCGGGGCTGCGCTGAGCGACCGGCCGGCGGCTGCGGCGCTACAGGGCGGCGACGACGGTCGCCGGATCGACCGCCGTCAGCCCCTGGTCGGTGGCGACCGGCCCATATGTGACCTGGCCGCCGCAGACGTTGAGGCCGGTGAGGAAGCCCTGGTCGCCCGAGAGCGCGCCCTTGACACCGTGGTCGGCGAGCTTGACGACGTACGGCATCGTCGCGTTCGTCAGCGCCTGGGTGGAGGTGATCGGCACTGCGCCCGGCATGTTGGCGACGCAGTAGTGCGTGACGCCGTCGACCTCGAAGGTCGGATCGGTGTGGGTCGTCGGCCGCGAGGTCTCGAAGCAGCCGCCCTGGTCGATCGCGACATCGACGATCACCGAGTGCCGCTTCATCAGCGCGAGCTGACCGCGCTTGATCACGTGCGGGGCCTTAGCGCCGTGGACCAGCACCGCGCCGATCACGAGGTCGGCCTGCGGCAGCAGCTGCTCGATGCTGAGCGTCGTCGAGAAGACGGTCGAGCACTGGTGGCCGATCAGCGCGTCGAGCTCGCGCAGGCGGTCGACGGAGTTGTCGAAGATGTAGGTCTCGGCGCCCATCCCGATCGCGATCTGAGCGGCGCGCAGGCCGACGACGCCGCCGCCGATCACCATCACCTTGCCGGCCGCGACGCCGGGCACACCGCCGAGCAGCAGTC
>CAZYMM010000121.1:0-6430 GCA_964648515.1 uncultured Conexibacter sp. | reverse complement strand
CAACCAGGATCGGCCGCAGGATCGCGCGGCGCCCGGCATCCACCCTGCGCACGACCGCAGACACGAGCGATTCGGAATCAATCACCTAGACGTCGCATCGTGCGGTCATACTGCGTGACTCGCACCTTGTGCGCAGGGAGCCCCCGTGTCCTTCTTCGACGACGACCCCGACGACGAGCCCACCCGTACGCGCCCGGCGCGGCCGCGCCGTGCCGCCGTAGGCGGTCATACCGGCCCGGCCGACCCGGACGTGATCCGGCGCCGGCGGCTGATCCTGTTCGCGATCGGAGCGGTCGTCCTGATCGTGCTGATCCTGATGGTCAAGTCCTGCGCCGACAACAGCCGCAGGAACGCGCTGACGTCGTACAACACTTCGGTGACCGAGATCGCGGCCGACTCCGACCAGCGCGTCTCCAAGGAGCTGTTCACGCTGCTCTCCGGCGGCGCCGGCGGTGCCGACGCCGTCACCCGCGCCAACCAGATCCGCCAGCGCGCCGACGACGACGTCGCCCGCGCCCGCAAGCTCGACGTCCCCGACGAGATGGCCGACGCCCAGCGCAACCTCGAGCTGGTCCTCAACCTGCGCGACAACGGCGTGCGGCGGATCGCCGCCGACCTCGGCACCTCGCAGACTCAGGGCCGCGCGGCGGTCGCGGCGATCAAGCAGATCGCCGGCCAGATGCAGGCCTTCCTTGCCTCGGACGTGATCTACAGCCAGCGCGTCCAACCGCTCATCCAGCAGGCGCTCGACAACGGCGGCCTGCAGGGCACGCGCGCGTCCGGGTCGCAGTTCCTGCCGGCGCTCGGCTGGCTCGACTTCTCCCAGGCGGCCGAGCGGATCAACCCCGACGCCGGCGGCGCCGGGTCGACGCCAACCGGTCAGGCGCGGCCGGGCCGCCACGGCCACGGCCTCGTCGCGACGACGATCGGCGGCACCACGCTGACACCGGACGGCGACGCGAAGGTGGCGGTCGCGTCGGGGATGGCGCTGACCGTCAAGTTCGCCAATCAGGGCGACTGGGACGAGGCCAACGTCAAGGTCAGCGCCAAGGTCGAGCCCGCGACCGGCGCGGCGTACACGCTCACGACCGTCGTGCCGAAGACGACCAAGGGCGCCGAGGCGACCGCGACCCTGCCGTTCACCCATCAGCCTGCGAACGGCAGCACCGCGAAGATCACGGTCACGATCGCCAAGGTGCCGGGCGAGGTCAACCTCGAGAACAACACCGCGACGTACAACGTGTTCTTCAATTAGATGGCGCTGTTGCGGATCGGCTACCTCGGGCCGGCGGGCACGTTCAGCCACGGCGCGCTGGAGGCGACCGGGGCCGAGGGCGAGCAGGTGCCGGTCGAGACGGTCCGTGACGCGGTGCTCGGCGTTCAGGATGGGACGCTCGACCGGGCGCTCGTGCCAGTCGAGAACGCGATCGAAGGCGGCATCACGGCGACGATCGACACGCTCGTCCGCGAGGCGCCGGACGTGATCGTCTGCGGCGAGCATCTGGAGCCGATCTCCAACGCGCTGCTCGTTCGCCCCGGCGTTACGCTCGAGCAGGTCCGGCGCGTGCGCTCGCACCCCCAGCCACTGGCCCAATGCCGCGCGACGCTGGCGCGACTGCTGCCCGGCATCCCGCTCCACGCCGACACGTCGACAGCGGCGGCGATCGAGGCGGTGATGGCGGCGGCCGAGCCGGAGGCCGCTGTCGGCGCGGCAGGCGCCGCGCCGCGCTACGGCGCGACCGTGATCGCCAAGGCACTCGAGGACGAGCCCGGCAACATCACGCGCTTCTGGTGGCTCTCGCGCGGCGACCCCGATGACGGTCGCGAGCCGAGCGACCCGGGACCATGGAAGTGCTCGATCGTCTGGGACGGCGACGGCGACACCGAGCCCGGCTGGCTGCTGGCCTGCCTGCGGCTGTTCGCCGACCGGGACCTCAACCTGACGCGGATCGAGTCGCGCCCGTCGCTGCAGCGGCTCGGCCACTACGTGTTCGTGATCGACGTGCAGGCCCATCACCGCTCCGCTCCGCTCGCCGCCGCGCTCGCCGAGCTGCGCTCCCGCAGTGGCGGCGTGCGCGTGCTCGGGTCCTACCGGCCTGCGCAGCCCGGCCACGGCCACTGATAGCGTTCGCCGCCACGGGCGGCGTCATGCAGAGCGCACCACCACACCCAGGCCGGTCCGCGGCGCACGGTGAGCACCGGCGGCGCGGACCTGAGGGTGGCAGGGTGCTCGTCCTCAACGCGTCCTACGAGCCGCTTCACGTCTGCAGCGTGCGCCGCGCCGTCGTGCTGGTGCTGAAGGCCAAGGCCGAGATCGTCGAGCGCGGCGGGAGGACACTGCGATCCGAGCGCGGTGAGATCGCACGGCCCGCGGTGATCCGCCTCGTCGCCTACGTCCGCGTCCCCCACGACCGGCACGCGCGGCGGATCACCCGTCGCGCTGTTTTCGCACGCGACGCCTGGACCTGTCAATACTGCGGATCGCGCACGACGCTGACGGTCGACCACGTGATCCCGCGCTCAAAGGGCGGCAGCTCGGAGTGGGAGAACGTCGTCACCTCGTGCGCACCGTGCAACCGCCGCAAGGGCAACCAGTTGCCCGAGCAGATCGGCATGCGTCCGCGCCACCGCCCGCAACGGCCCGCGCCGCACGTCTTCCTGACGATGGCGGCACCGGTGACACCGCCGGCGTGGCGGTCCTGGCTGCCGGCCGAAGCGGCATGAGACCGCTTTCCGAACGCTGTCTCGCTGCGGACCGGGACCGATGCTGCAGGATTGGACGACGGCCGGGTTCCCCGGTATGGTCCGTGGACCAGAGAAAGGAGGTGGTCCGTATCGACAGTTCGAGTTTTATCGGGACCCTGGAGGTGACCGGCCGCTGAGGTCGGTCTGAGTCGGTACCGACTCAGCGAAAACCCCCCGGATCACCCCCGGACCGGCCCGCCGGCCTCGTCCCACCGGCCTGAGAGGGCCGCAACCGGGTCCGAAATCCACTCCTCGGGCGTCGCGACGAACGGTCGCGGCGCCCGAGCTCTTTCTTGCCCCTCCTCATCTGCCGACAGCGGCGCAGTAAGGTCCGCGCGTGAACGCTCACCACCGCGACCGCCTCGCGACGCTGCTGGCCGTGCTCTCCGCGCTCGTGCTGGCGCTGGCGCTGGCCGTCGGCTATGCCGAACGCGCGGGCGGAAACGCCGACCAGTTCGCCAACCGCTCTGTCACCGCGCTGCGCGATCCGAGCGTCCGCGATCTGCTGGCGCAGCGCATCACCGACGAGATCATCCTGCAGCGCAGGAGCGATCTGCTCGCGGCCCGGCCACTGATCCAGTCGACCGTCTCCTCGGTGATCGGCGGGCGCGCGTTCAGCGGCCTGTTCGCCGCCGGCGTGCGCGACGTCCACAGGGCCGTGCTTCAGGGGTCGCAGAACACGCTGACGCTGACGCTCGCCGATCTCGGCACCGTCGTACGTGCTGCGCTCGATCAGTTCCGGCCCGATCTGGCACGCCGGATCGACAGCGGCAACGTCGTACTGCTGCGCCGGGACATCGGCGGCCTGGTCGCCGACGGCGCCCACCTGGCGACCGTCGTACAGACGACATGGATCGTGCTCGCACTGCTGTACCTGGCGCTTCTGACCGGCGGCCTCTGGCTCGCGCCCGACCGGCGCCGCAGCGCGATCCGCTTCAGCGTCGCGATCGCCGCTGGCGGGCTGATCGTGCTGATCGGCCTGAGGATCGCCGCCGACGCCGCGACCGGATCACTGGGCGGTGCCGATGCCCAGGCCGCGGGCCGTGCCGTCTGGGACGCGTTCTTCGGCGGCCTGTACACGCTCGCCTGGCTGCTGGCCGCGCTCGGTGCCGTTCTGGCGGCAGCGGCGGCATCGATGATCCGCCCGCCCGCCCTCGACGAGCCGCTGCGCCGGTTCGTCGCGCTGATCAGGCATGAGCCGCGGCGACCGGCCTGGCGTGCGCTGCGCGGCGCGACCGCGATCGTGCTCGGACTGTTGATCGCACTCGACCCCGGCGCCGCGGTGCGGGCGCTCGTCACAGCCGCCGGGATCTATCTCGTCTACGGCGGCGCCGCAGCGCTGCTGGCGATGATCTACTCGCCGGAGCAGGCGGCAGAGCGCTCTGCCGAGCGCCGCGCCCGCCGCGGAGCGAGACGCCGCCGTCCGTGGATCGCGGCGCTCGTGGCCGTCGCGGCGATCCTGATCGCAACGGCCGGTGCGGCGAGCAGCGGCGTGCTGACGGTCCCCGGCCTCCCGCTCGGTGGCTGCAACGGCTCGGTCGAGCTCTGCGACCGCCCCTTCAACGAGGTCGCGCTCGCCGCCACCCACAACTCGATGTCGGTGCCGCTGCCGGGATGGTTTGCCGCCGAGCAGGAGCGGCCGATCCCGAACCAGCTGGAGGACGGAATCCACGGCCTGCTGATCGACACCTACTTCGCCGACCTGCTGCCGAACGGCAGACACCGGACCGTGTTCGGCAAGAACCCGCTCGAGGCCAACGGCGCCGAGTCGCTCGGTCCGGAGGCGACGGCGGCGGCGCTGCGGATCCGCGACCGGCTCGGCTTCAAGGGCAAGGGCAAGCGCGGCATGTTCCTCTGCCACGGCTTCTGCGAGCTCGGCGCGACCCCGGTCGGCGAGGTGCTCGGCCAGATCCGCGACTTCCTCGTCGCCAACCCCGATGAGGTGCTGCTGATCATCAACCAGGACGATGTGCCGCCGGCCGCATTCGTGCAGGAGGTCCGCAAGGCCGGGCTCGAGCCGTTCGCCTACGACGGGCCGGTCACCGGGACCTGGCCGACGCTACGCCAGATGATCGACTCCGGCAAACGGCTCGTGATCTTCTCCGAACACGAGGGCGGCGGCGCGCCCTGGTACCGCGTCGGCTACGACGGCGGCATCCAGGAGACGCCGTTCGCGTTCGCCAGGGTCGCCGAGCTGACCGAGCCGGCGCGCTGGCCGGCGAGTTGCGTGGCGCACCGCGGCGGCGATCAGGCGCCGCTCTTCCTGCTCAACCACTGGATCACCAACGACCCGATCCCGCTGCCGTCGAACGCCGCGCAGGTCAACGCCTACGAGCGGCTGCTCGGCCGGGCGCGAGCCTGCCAGCAGCAGCGCCACCGGCTGCCGAACATCATCGCGGTCAACTTCTACCGCCGCGGCGACCTGTTCAAGGTCGTCGACAGCCTCAACGGCATCAGCCGCTAGCCGGCCCGCTCAGCCCTGCTGCAGCCTGCGCACGGCGGCCCCGAGCGCGATCGCGACGATCCCGCGCAGGATCAGGCTGATCGAGACGATCCAGACGAGGGTGACGGCCCCGACCTTCGGGTTGACGAGGATGATGATGCCGGCGGCGATCCCGATCAGCCCGAAGATGATGTTCCAGACGCGGCTCTCGGAGTAGACGAAGCCGCGCGCGAGCTCGCCGGCGCCGTGCAGCACGAACCACAGCCCCAGCACCCAGGCCGCGGTCAGCACCGAGTGGGCCGGATGGATCACGAGCAGGATTCCGGCTGCCAGCGCGATCATCCCGAGCAGGATCCGCAGCACGCGCAGCCCCGGTGACAGGCCGGCGTCGCGGGCAGCGAAGAGTTCGGCGATGCCGTTGAGCAGCAGGAAGATCCCGAACGCCCAGCCGATCAACAACAGGGTCTTGCCGGGCCAGGCGACGGCGAGGATGCCGACCGCGATCGACAGCACACCGATGACGACCAGCAGCCACCAGGGCGGTGCCGCGCTACCGTCGAGATCGTTGTGCCCGGGTGCCGCCGTCTCTGCCGTCATGGCGCGGAACCCTACAGCACGACTTTGAGGGCTGTGCGGGTATCAGGACTGCGTGTCCGGCCCGTCGGTCCCGAGCTCGGGCTGCACGTCCTGATCGCCGACCTCGAGCTCGGGCTGCTCGTCGTCGGCCTCGCCTTCGGCGATCAGCGCGACCGCGGTCACGATGTCGCCCTCGCGCGGCTTCATCAGCCGCACGCCGGTCGCCGACCGGCCCTGCTGCGAGATCCCGCGCGCGCTCGTCCGCTGCACCATCCCCTCCTGGGAGATGAAGACGAGCTCGTGGTGCGGACGCACGACCAGTGCGCCCGCGAGGCCGCCCTTGGCGTCGGTCAGCTTGATCGTGATCACGCCCTTGGCGCCGCGCGAGGTCTTGCGGTACTGGTCGATCTTGGTCCGCTTGCCGTAGCCGGCCTCGGTGACCACGAGCAGATCCATGTCGTCGCGGGCGATGTCCATCGCGATCAGCTCACCGTCGCCGACGTCCATTCCGCGGACGCCGCCGGTGTCACGGCCCATCGCCCGCGCCTGGGACTCTTCGAAGCGCACCGTCAGCCCCGCCTTCGAGACCATGATGATCTCGTCGCCCTCGTCGACCTTGCGGACGGCGATCAGCTCGTCGTCGTCGCGGATCTTGATCGCGATGAT
>CAZYMM010000120.1:0-6461 GCA_964648515.1 uncultured Conexibacter sp. | reverse complement strand
TGCGGCATCGGCACGTTCGCCGTGATCTCAGGCAAGGGTCTTGCGGTGCTGTCGGCGGCCGCGGTCCTCGGCGCCCCCGCCGCGCCCTGCCGTCCGTCTCCGGCGCCGGCAGCGGCGCAGAAGGCAGCACACGCCGGCACCAAGCGCGCCCCACAGGCGGCGATCGCCGCCGCCGTCGTGCTCCCGGTCGCCGCTGTGTCCGAACCGCAAGCCGCGAGCTCGGGCAGCTCACCGCACAAGGCCGGTGCCCGGCGCTGGAAGAGCGCACCTCACCGCGCCGTCGGCTTCATCGTGGCGCCTGAGTCGGCGACCGCCGAGAGCGAGACCGCGGTCAGCACGACCACAACGGCGACCACGGCGACCACGGCAACCACCACAACGGCGACGACGGCCACAACCGCGACCACACCGACAACGAGCACGACGGCGACCAACCCGACGGCGACCGCGGTCGCCGCGAACGCTCCGGCAGCGTCCTCGCAGCAGCTCGCGGTCACCCCGACGACCCCGGCGCCGCACTGACGCCGGAGCCCGTCCACGATACGGTCCGCCGATCGAGCTCCTCGGAACCCCCTTCGACCACGAGCGCCTGCTCATCCGCCGCGGCACGCGCAGCGGCTGGCACTGCATCGTCGCGATCCATTCGACCGCTCGCGGTCCGGCGATGGGCGGCTGCAGGATGTGGCACTACGACCGGCCCGAGTCGGCGATCTACGACGCGCTGCGCCTGTCCGAAGGCATGTCCTACAAGAATGCGGTGGCCGGACTCGCGTGCGGCGGAGGCAAGGGCGTGATCGTGCGGCCACCGGGACCGGCACCGAGCGGCCGTGTCCGCAACGCAGCGCTGCGCGACTTCGGTGACCTCGTCAAGGAGTGCGGCGGCAGCTACCTGACCGCCGAGGATGTCGGCATGGCCGAGCGCGACATGGCCGTGATCGCCGAGCGCACGGGCCACGTCTGCGGCCGCTCGACCCGCGCCGGCGGTTCCGGTGACCCGAGCCCGTGGACGGCGCTCGGCCTGCTGACGGCGATCGAGACCGTCTGCGAGCGACTCCACGGCAGCCGCGAGCTGCGCGGCCGCAGCGTCGCGGTGATCGGCCTCGGACACGTCGGCCTGCCGCTGGCCCGGATGTTGAGCTCCGCCGGCGCCCGCCTCATCGTCAGCGACATCGACCGCGCCAAACGCGAGCACACTACAGCGCTGGGTGCGCGCTGGCTGACACCGGCCAAGGCGCTGGCCGCCCCGGTCGACGTGGTCGCGCCATGCGCGCTCGGCGGTGTGCTCGACGCCGGTTCGGTCGCCGGGCTGCAGGCCGGCGCGATCGCCGGGGCGGCCAACAACCAGCTCGCCGATCCGTCCGTCGCCGGTCTGCTCGAGCGGGCCGGAATCCTCTGGGCGCCGGACTTCGTCGTCAACGCCGGCGGCGTCATCAACATCGGCGTCGAGCTGCGGCGCGGCGGCTACGACCGTTCGGTCGCCCGGCAGCGCGTCCTGAGGATCGGCGACACGCTCACGACGATCCTCGACGACGCCAAGGCACGGCAGGTCACGACGCTGTCGGCGGCGATGCAGCGCGCCCGCGCGCTGCTCGTCAGCGTCAGCGGCGGCGGCGCGGCCGGTTGCGCGTAGCGAAGCTCGAGCCGTCCTCGAGCCCGGCCAGGTAGCGCGAGTACTCACCCGCCATCTCACCGCGCTCGCTCGCGGCGCTGGCCGCATCCTCGTCGGGAAAGTGGCCGTTGCGATCGAAGTACTCGCGCGCGGCGATCTCCTCGCGCCGGTAGCGGTTCAGGAACCGGACCTTGTAGAGGATGAAGCTGATGCCCATCACGGCGATGATCGACGTGAAGATCGTTGCGACGTCCATGGCGGCGAGGTTAGAGGGTCGGCACCGCCGGCCGCTGTACCCCGGGCGGCAGCCGGCCCTCGTCGTCGAGCTTGTCGAGGTGGGCGGCGAGCGTCAGTGCCGCCGCCGGGCGCAGCACCGCCGGAACCTCGCTCCAGACCTCGTCGAGCAGCCCGTCGACCGTGCGCGCCCCGCCGTCGAGCGCGGCGACGACGCGCCGCTCGCGGTCACGGCGATGCTCGAGGTAGCCGTTGATCTTGGCCTGCGGGTCGTCGACCGGCGGGCCGTGCCCGGGCGCGAGCAGCGCGAAGTTCTCGCCAAGCAGCCGCTCGAGGCCGGCCAGGTAGCCCGCCATCGCGCCGCGGTCGGGCCAGATGAAGACGCTGCCCTCGCCGAGGATCGCGTCGCCGGTGAAGCAGACCGCGCCGTGTCCGAAGCAGAGATGGTCGGGGGCGTGACCGGGCAGCGCAAGCGCCCGCAGCGGCCCGAACCGGTCGCGATCGCCGATCATCAGCGTCGCATCGTGGTGGCGCGCGGCCGCGATCGGCGCACCGCCGGCGGCTGCTGCCAGCGCCGCCGCCAGCTCGCCGTGGTCGCCGTGGTCATGGGTGATCGCGATGCCGCCGAGGCCGCCGCGGGCTGACACCTCGCTGAGCAGCGCGTCACGATGCTCGTCGAGCGCCGGTCCCGGATCGACGATCCAGCAGGGGTCGCGCCCGACGACCCAGGAGTTGGTGCCGCTGAGCGTCAGCGGCCCGGGATTGCCGGCGCGGACGAGCGTGACGTCGTGCTCTTCGAGCACGCTCACGGCGCGGCCAGCCGGTAGACGGGCCCGGCGAGCGAGAGCACGTAGAGGCGACCGGCCGCATCCTCGCCGAAGGCTGAGATCTGGCCGACCGAGCTCGTGCCGCGCACCCGGGCAAGACCGCGGGCGCGGGGCCGGGCGAGCCGGATCGAACGGACGCCGGCGACACAGAAGTCGGCGAACAGATAGCGGCCGTAGAGCGAGCGCAGGGCGCGGTCGCGCACCACATAGCCGCCGGTGATCGAGCAGTTGCCGCCGCTGTGGCGGTAGGTGTAGACCGGCGGTACGGCGCCGGGGGCGCGCTCGTTCGTCTGCCTGGCGTTGCCCTCGAACACGCGCCAGCCGAAGTTGGCGCCGCGCGCGCGACCGGCCGGCATGAAGTCGACCTCCTCGATCTTGTCCTGGCCGACGTCACCGATCACGAGCGCACCGGTGGCGCGGTCGAACGAGAAGCGCCACGGGTTGCGCAGCCCGTAGGCGTAGATCTCTGGCAGCGCGCCGCTGCGACCGACGAACGGGTTGCCGGGCGGGATCGTGTACGGCCGCCCGCCACTCGGGGTCGGATCGATCCGCAGGATCTTGCCGAGCGGCGAGGCGAGGCTCTGCGCGTTGCCGTACCTGCCGTGCTGGTCGTAGCCGCCGCCACCGTCGCCGGTGCCGATGTAGAGCAGGCCGTCGGGACCGAACTGCAGCTGGCCGCCGTTGTGGTTGGGCTCCGGGTCGTCGTGGACGAACAGGACACGCGCGCTGCCGGGGTCGGCGCGGTCGGCGCTCGCCGCGCTGCGGCGGTACTCGACCAGCGTCTGACGCTCGTCACGGCGGGTGAAGTAGACGTAGAAGCGGCCGCTCTGCGCGTAGTCGGGCGCAAACGCAAGGCCGAGCAGCCCCTGCTCGCCGCCCGCCTGGACACGGTCCGCGATGTCGAGGAACGGGCGCGTCAGAACTCGTCCGTTGCGGACGACACGGATCCGGCCGTCCTGCTCGACGACGAAGACCCGTGTGCGGTCGCCGGGCGGAGCGGCAAGCGCCACCGGCGACGAGAAGCGGCCGATCGGGACGAGCCGTGCGGTGGGGACGGCGGCGGCCCGCGGCGCCTGCGGCGATGCGGCTTGGCCGTCCAGATGGCTGTCGCGTGCACCGGCGTCACCACATGCCACGAAGACGAGCAGGGTCGAGACGGTCGCGAGAGCGGTCGGGGTGCGCATCGCTGAATCCTCGCACGGGTCCGCGCCGGACTCGACCGATGCGCGAGACTCGGCGGCCGATGCAGCCTCCGCTCTCCCCCGCCCGCGCCCGCCGCATCGCCCTCAGCGGCACGCTGCCGCCCGAGCGTGCGGTCGAGCTGGTCTGCGGCGACAGCGCGCCGGCGGTGCTGACCGGGCGTTGGGCGCAGCTCAGCGCGATCGTCGCCTCTGATCCGCTCTGCATCGTGCCCGAGAGCGATGACCCGCTGGCCGCGCTCGACAGCGGCCGTGCGCTCGACGCCGCAGACGACGAGATCGCGGTCGGCGGCGGCTGGATCGGGCTGCTCTCCTACGGGGCCTGCCTGCGGGCCGGCGGCATCGCCATCGCCCAGCCGCCGGCGCGAGAGCGCCTGCCACAGCACGTCCTCGCCTACTACGACAACGTCCTAGTGCGTGATCAGGAGGGCCGCTGGTGGCTCGAGCTGCTCTGGCGCCCCGAGCGCGCGGATGCCCTGCGGGAACGGGAGGCCGTGCTCCGCCAGCGGCTCGCCGCCGCAGCGGCGCGCGCTGCCATCAGACCGGCCACGGCCGCTGGGCGGTGGACGCAGCAGCCGTCACCGGACGGACACGCCCGTGCGGTCCAGGCGTGCGTCGAGCGGATCGCGGCCGGCGACCTCTACGAGGCCAACCTCGCGCTGCGCTTCCGCGCCACGACCGGCTGGAATGTCGATCCTGCGGCGCTGTTCACGGCCGGCGTCGCCGCGCTCTCACCGGACCGCGGCGCGTTTCTGGAAGGCGACTGGGGTGCCGTCGTCAGCCTCTCGCCGGAGCTGCTTGCAAGCCGTCGGGGCGAGCTGCTGACGAGCGAGCCGATCAAGGGCACGCGTCCCAACCCGGCCGGCGACCCGGCAAGCGCGACAAGGCTGCACGACGAGCTCGCCGGCTCGGAGAAGGACCGGGCCGAGAACGTGATGATCGTCGACCTGATGCGCAACGACCTCGGTCGTGTCTGTGTCCCCGGATCGGTCGTCGCGGGCCCGATCTGCGAGGTGCGGCCGATGGCGGGCGTCTGGCAGCTCGTCTCGGAGGTCCGCGGCCGTGTCCGGCCCGGCGTCCCGGACAGCGAGATCTGCGCGGCGCTGCTGCCGGCCGGATCGGTGACCGGAGCGCCCAAGCAGGCGGCGGCCGCGGTCATCGCCGAGCTCGAGTCGGTGGCCAGGCAGGCGTTCTGCGGCTCGGTCGTGCTCGCCTCCGCGTGCGGTCTCGAGCTCAGCGTCGTGATCAGGACACTCGAGTTCGCAGGCCAGGACAGCGGCCGCCGCGTCGGCTGGCTCGACGCCGGCGGCGCCGTCACGAGCGGCTCTGACCCCGCCGCCGAGGCCGCCGAGTGCCTGGTCAAGGCCGAGCCGCTGCTGGCCGCGATCGGAGCTCACGCCGGCGACGCGCCCACCGCTTCGACCGGCGACGTGGTGCTGCCGTCGCGGCTCGCCGCACGGCCGCTGCCCCGCCCCGGCGCGGCCGCCGGGGTGTTCACCACGATCCGCTGCGAGGACGGTGTGGCGCTGGCGCCAGGCGACCATCTCGCCCGCCTCGCGGAGTCGGCCGACGCGCTCTACGACATTGCGCTGCCGGACGGCATCGAGCGCGCAATCGCCGGACACGCCGCCGCGACGACGGGCGTGGCCCGGCTGCGAGCGCGGCTGACGCCGGACGGCGAGTTCGAGATCGAGACCGGGCCGCTGGCCGGCGTACAGATGCCGCTCGTGCTGGTGCCGGTCTGCGTGCCCGGCGGCCTCGGCGCGCACAAGCTCTGCGATCGCCGCCTGATCGACGGCCTCACCGCCGCCACCCACCCGGCCGAGCCGCTGATCTGCGATCTCGACGGCGAGGTGCTGGAGACCGGCCGCTTCGCGCTGCTGGCGAAGATCGGCGGACGGCTGCTGACACCGCCGGCGGACGGCCGCATCCTGCCGTCGATCGCCGTCCGTGCGCTGATCGCCGCGGGCGACGCCGAGCCCGCGCGGTTGACGCTCGAGGATCTGCGTGCAGCAGATGCGATCCACGTCGCCAACGCGCTGCGCGGCATGATCGCGGCGCAGCTCGCACCCGCCCGCGCGTCGCCGGTCAGCTCGTCGCGGTGAGCTGCACGCCGAGCGCGACCGCGACGATCGACAGCGCGAAGATCACGAACGAGAGCAGCCGCGCATAGGGCAGCCGGAAGTGCAGCCCGGTCAGCAGAAAGATCAGCACCAGGATCCCCATCTTCGCGCTCAAGAGCGCGTTGCTCATCAGATCCTTGTCGACGGCCATGATGATCCCGGTGACGATCATGACCGTCAGCGCGACCGCGGTGACGATGCCGAACCGCATCGCCATCGTGCGCATCCGCGCGGCGCTCGCCTCGTCACCGGCGGCGCGCATGATCGGCGAGACCACGAGCACCATCGCCGCCTGACCGCCGACGAAGACGATCACGCAGAGCAGGTGGATCAGCAGGGTGATGGTGAAGCTCGACACGGGCGGCATGGTGGCAGACGGCGACCGGCACCGGCTTTCCGCTGCATGAACCCCTTAGAACCGCTTTCACAATGACCTGGCGTCGTGGCCGACACGTTCTGCGGCGCCGTT
>CAZYMM010000119.1:0-6471 GCA_964648515.1 uncultured Conexibacter sp. | reverse complement strand
TGATCCTCGCTGCCGGCTTCGACAAGAGCGCCGAGCATCTCGACGGCCTGTTCGCGCTTGGCTTCGGCGCGGTCGAGATTGGGTCGGTGACCGCGCGGCCACAGCCGGGCAACCCGCGACCACGCCTGTTCCGACTGCCCGCCGACCGAGCGCTCGTCAACCGGATGGGATTCAACAACGACGGCGCCGACGTCGTCGCCGCGCGGCTTGCGGACTGGCGCCTGCACGGTCGCTTCCGCGATGCGATCGTCGGGGTCAACATCGGCAGGTCGAAGGCCGCGGCGGCAGCGCTTGCGGCGGCCGACTACGCGGCCTCGACACGGCTGCTGGCCCCGTACGCCGACTACCTGGTCGTCAATGTCAGCTCGCCGAACACCCCGGGGCTGCGTGATCTCCAGGCGACCGCGGCGCTGCGCCCGGTGCTCGAGTCGGTACAGGCCGCCGCAGCCGACGCGGGTCGCCAGGAGCTGCCGCTGCTGGTCAAGATCGCGCCCGATCTGGCAGCCGAGGACGTCGATGCGATCACCGACCTGGCGCTTCAGACCAGCTTGGCCGGGATCATCGCGACCAACACGACGGTTGCGCGTGACGGGCTGTCGAGCGACGCGGCGGTCGTCGAAGCCGCCGGTGCAGGGGGGCTCTCCGGGCGTCCGCTCGCGTCCGCCGCGCTTGCCGTTCTCGAGCGCATCGTCATGCGGGCCGACGGCCGGCTGGCGATCGTGGGCGCCGGCGGGATCGACGGCGCGGGTGCGGCCCGTACGCGTCTGGCGGCCGGCGCGAACCTGCTTCAGGCATACACCGGCTTCGTGTACGGCGGCCCGCGCTGGCCGCGCGCGCTGATCGCCGCGCTGGCCGCGCAGCAGGCCCCGTAGGCTCGGTTCCTGATGGCGTTGAACCAGGTTGAGGGGCACCGCGCGGCTCACGGCTCCTGCACAACCGCGAAATCGCCTGCAAAGTACCGGCAGACAGTGAAGTTCGCTGAAGAACCATAACGTTCATGTCGAGGCTTAGGCGAGTTCGTGCCGTTTCCTCGCCCGGCGGCGTTCGATGTGTAAGATCGGCCCTCGCCATGCCACCGTTCGCCGACTCGTCCGCCAAGCCATCAGTAGCCCCCGAGCGGACCCTCAACCAGCGGATGGACGCGTTGCAGAAGGCGAACGTGATCCGCACCCAGCGGGCGACGCTGAAGAAGGATCTCAAGGCCGGCAGGGTCTCGATTCACGCGCTGCTGCAGGATCCGCCCGAGTACCTCGAGACCGCGAAGCTCGTCGACATGCTGCTGGCGGTGCCCAAGTACGGGCGCGTCAAGGTCCATCGCGTGCTGCAGACCTGCCGGATCTCGCCGTCGAAGACGATCGGCGGACTGTCAGAGCGGCAGCGCAGCGAGCTCGTCTCGCTGCTGCGCCGGTAGTGCCCGCGCCCGGTCGCGTCTTCGTCATCACCGGACCGTCCGGTGTCGGCAAGGGGACGCTGATCCGCCTCTTGCGCGAGCGCCTGCCGCAACTTGCGCTGTCGGTCTCGGCGACGACGCGACCGGCCCGTCCCGGCGAGGAGAACGGGGTCGACTACTGGTTCCTCACCGACACCGAGTTCGAGCGCAGGGCGGCCGCCGGCGAGTTTGTCGAATGGGCCGAGTACTCGGGGCGCCGCTACGGAACGCTGCGCTCCGAGCTCGAGCGCCACAGCACCGCCGGTCGTCCGGTGGTGCTGGAGATCGAGGTGCAGGGCGCGCGCCAGGTGCGTGACGCGGTCCCCGGCGCTGTCCAGATCTTCGTGCTGCCGCCGGCCGGAGAGGCGCTGCGCTCGCGCCTCGTCGGGCGCGGGACCGACTCCAGCGAGGACGTCGAACGCCGCCTTGAGGTCGCCCGGCGCGAGCTCGATTGCGCCGGCGAGTTCACCCACCGCATCGTCAACGACGATCTCTCGCGTGCCGCCGACGAGCTCGAGCAGATCGTGGCGGGTACACTCGCTGGGTGATCAATCCGCGCATCGACCACCTGCTCGAGCACGTCGACTCCGACTACGCGTCGGTGATCGTCGCCGCCAAGCGGGCCCGGCAGATCAACTCCTACTACCACAACCTCGGTGAGGGGACGTTCGACGAGTACCCGCCGCCGATGGTCGACAGCGCCAGCTCGAACTACCTCACGATCGCGCTCGAAGAGGTCGCTTCGGGCAAGCTGAAGTACCACTACCGGTAGCCGCTCCATGGCCCGTCTGCTGCTCGGCGTCAGCGGCGGTATCGCGGCCTACAAGGCGCTTGAGGTGGTCAGACTGGCCACGGCGGCCGGTCACGCCGTCCGCGTCGTCCAGACGCCCGCCGCACAGCGTTTCGTCGGTGCCGCGTCGTTCGCAGCGCTGACCGGCGCCCCGGTCCTGACGAGCGAGTTCGAGCGCGACCCGGCCCGCGGCGCGTTCCCCGGTCAGGCGATCCCGGAGCACGATCCGGCGAGCCATCTCGAGCTCGTCCGCAACGCCGACGTCCTGCTGATCGCTCCGGCGAGCGCGAACACGATCGCCAAGCTCGCGCACGGACTCGCCGACAACCTGCTGACCAGCGCCGCGCTTGCCGCCCGCTGTCCGCTCGTCGTCGCCCCGGCGATGAACAACCACATGTGGGAGCACCCCGCGACGCAGGCGAACCTCGTCTTGCTCGAAGAGCGTGGGGCGGTCGTGGTGCCGCCGGAGACCGGCTCGCTTGCGACCAAGGGCGAATGGGGGGCCGGTCGGCTTGCCGAGCCGCCCGATCTGTTGGCCGCCGCGCTCGCGGCCGCCGGCGTGAGCTGCCGGACCGAGCCGGCCACGCCCGGGGCGCTCGCCGGTCGCCGTGTCCTCGTGACCGCCGGCGGCACGCGCGAGCCGATCGATGCCGTCCGCTACGTCGGCAACCGCTCCAGCGGCCGCATGGGCTTCGCGATCGCCGAGGCTGCGGCCGTGCTCGGCGCGGACGTGACCGTGATCGCCGCCAACGTCTCGCTGCCGCGCAGCGCCGCGGTCCGCTACGTCGACGTCACGAGTGCCGCCGATCTGCGCGACGCCTGCCTGCAGGCGTTCCCGGGCTGCGAGCTGCTCGTGATGGCGGCGGCGGTCGCCGACTTCCGCCCGGTCGATCCGGCCGGCGGCAAGATCAAGAAGGACGGTCGCGACCGCCTCGTGCTCGAGCTCGAGCCGACCGAGGACGTGCTCGCCGCGCTGTCGGCGCGGCGTGCTCCCGGACAGGTGCTGGTCGGGTTCGCCGCCGAGCACGGGCCCGAAGCGGTCGCCTACGGGCGCGGCAAGCTGGAGCGCAAGGGCCTCGATGCGATCGTCGTCAACGATGTCGCTCAGCCCGGGATCGGCTTCGACAGCGCCGACAATGCGGTCACGATCCTGACTGCAGGTGCTGAGCAGGTGCTCGAGCGCGCACCCAAGGAGCAGATCGCGCGGGCGATCCTCGAGCTCTGCGCGGATCTGCTCGACCGCTGAACGGCGACGCTGCGCCTCCTAGACTCACGCAGATGGCCGACGAGCGGCCCGACACCTACGAGCTGTTCCGCCGCGGCACCGACCTGCTCGAGCGCGGCGACCATCACGCGGCGGTCATCCAGCTCGCCAAGGTGCGCGAGCGTGAGCCCGCCAAGGACTCGGTTCGTGAGGCCTACGGGCGAGCGCTGTTCGGCGCGCGGCGCTTCGGCGAGGCCGCCGAGGAGTTCGCCGCCGTCGCCGCGCACGACCCGACCAACCACTACGCGCTGTTCTGCTGCGGGCGGGCGCTGCAGCAGCTCGGCCGGCACCGTGATGCACGGGCGCCGCTGACCCAGGCGGCGCGGCTGGCGCCGGCACGTGAGGACTACCGGCGCTACCTGGAACGAACCCTTCGCCACGCCGGCGCATGAGCGCATTCATCCGTGCTGGCGGACCGAGGGCCGCTGCTACGCTGAGCGCACAACTTCCAGGGCCCCGCCAGCGGGGTGCGGTACAGGGAGCGGGCAGAGGCCCGCTCTCTTGCGTTTCGGAACAAGAACAATGCAGCCAGAGCAGATCGATCGCACAGTCCGGGACCGGCTCGCAGAGCGCGCGCCCGACGTCGAGGTGCTGACCTGCAGGCTGCGCGGCGAGACGGTCGAGCTCTACATCGATCACCCCGACGGCGTTTCGCTCGACCTCTGCGAGCGTGTCACGCACGCGCTGCCCGAGATCCGTGAGCAACACGCGCTGACCGTCTCGTCACCCGGCGCTCAGCGTCCGCTCGTGCGGCCCGAGCACTTTCGTCGTTTCGTCGGTGCGGGCGCGAAGGTCCGCACCCGCGAGCCGCGTGACGGCCGCAGCACGTTCACCGGCGAGATCGTCGGTGCCGATGACAGCGGCGTCACGCTGGCGACCGTCACCGGCCTTGTCTCAATCCCCTACGACGCGATCCGCGCGTCCAACCTCGTCGAGTCCTAAGAGGAGGAGAGCCTGATGTCCCGCGAGATGCTCGAAGCGATGGCCGCGCTGGCGCGCGAGAAGAACCTTGCTGCCGACACCCTGTTCGACGCGCTCGCGGATGCGCTGCTGTCGGCCTACAAGAAGCTTCCCGGCGCCGCCCGCTACGCGCGCGTCGAGATCGACCACGAGACCGGCGAGTTCCTCGTCTTCCGCTTCCGCATCCCGAAGGACCTCGAGGCCGAGCTGATCGGCGAGACGATCGCCGAGGAGACCTACATCGACCCCGAGACCGGCGAGCAGGTCGAACCTCAGGATCCCGAGATCGACCCGGCCAAGTTCGAGCTGTACCGCGACCAGATCGAGGAGATCGATGACACGCCGGAGGACTTCGGCCGGATCGCCGCGCAGACCGCCAAGCAGGTGATCCTGCAGCGGATCCGCGAGGCCGAGCGCGACATCATGTACGAGGAGTACAAGGGGCGGGTCGGCGAGCTGATCACCGGGATCGTCCAGCAGAACGACTCGCGCTACACGCTCGTGCAGCTGCGCGAGCGGGTCGAGGCGCTGCTGCCGAAGGCCGAGCAGGTCGAGGGTGAGCGCTACGACCACGGGTCGCGCATCCGCGCGGTGATCAAGGAGGTCTCGCCGCAGGCCAAGGGTCCGTCGATCATCGTCAGCCGCCGCGAGGGCGACTTGATCAAGCAGCTGTTCGAGCTCGAGGTTCCGGAGATCGCCGATGGGCTCGTCGAGGTCGTCGACGTGGCACGCGAGCCGGGCTACCGTTCGAAGATCGCCGTCGTCTCCTACGCCGACGGCGTCGATCCGGTCGGCGCCTGTGTCGGCCCGCGCGGCTCGCGCGTGCGAATGGTCGTCTCCGAGCTTCGCGGCGAGAAGATCGACATCATCCCCTACAACGATGAGCCCGCGCGGTACGTAGCCAAGGCGCTGTCGCCGGCGCGGGTGCGCGAGGTGCTGGTCGACGACGAATCGCGTCAGGCGACGGTGATCGTCCCCGACGACCAGCTCTCGCTGGCGATCGGGCGCGAGGGTCAGAACGCCCGGCTCGCGGCGCGCTTGACCGGATGGCGGATCGACATCAAGTCCGAGACCGACTTCGCCACTGCGCCGGCCCAGGACGAGGACGAGTACGACCAGGAGCTCGGTGGGCGCTGTCAGGCCGTCGGCCAGAGCGGGCGCCGCTGCCCGAACGAGGCGCTGCCGGGTTCGCCGTTCTGCGGCTTGCCCAAGCACCAGGCGCTGTCGCGCTTCGAGACCGTGCTCGTCGCCGTGCTCGACCCGCTGACCGACGCCGAGATTACGGACCTGGCCGATCCGGACAAGACCTGGGACGACGTCGTCGACATCGTCACCCGCGCCGAGGAGCAGTTCGTCGAACCCGACGATGAGGCGGCAGAGGATCCGGACGGCGATCAGCAGGCAGCCGGCAGCGATGCGGCCACCGAGACCGGGGCAGAGGACGCAGAGGACGACCCCTCCGAGGCCACGGCTGCACCGGAGAACACCGGCGCGGAAGAGGCCGACGAGGCCGCAGCGGGGCCGGAGGCGGGCTCGTAGCCGATCCACAACGACGCTGCATCGGCTGCGGCGCCCGTCGCCCGCAGCGCCGGCTCCTGCGGCTTGTCGCACCGGGCGGCATGCTCACGGCCGATCCGGAGCGGCGCCTGGAGGGGCGGGGCGCCTACGTCTGCGGCCGGCCCTGTCTGGCCGCCGCGCTCGCGTGCGGTGCTCCGGCGAGGGCGTTCCGCCGCGCGGTGACCGTCACCGATGACTTCGTAGACTCACAAGGACCGCATGGCAAAGAAGCGCATCCATGAAATCGCCAAGGAGCAGGACCTCGCCTCGAAGGAGGTGTTGGAGCGGCTTCAGGCGGCCGGCCTCGACGTGACGGCGGTCTCGTCGGCGGTCGAGGAGGCCGACGCGCTGCGCGCGCTCGGCGTCAAGCGCGAGCAGCCGGCTAAGGCCGCCCCGGCGGCGCCTGCCGGTCGTCGCCAGCCGGTGCGCCCGCCGGAGGGCCGCCGTCAGCCTGTCCGCCCGCCGGAGGGC
>CAZYMM010000118.1:0-6498 GCA_964648515.1 uncultured Conexibacter sp. | reverse complement strand
CTCGACGACGGCCAGCGTCAGGTCGGGACGGCCACGCGGGAAGTAGTGGTAGATCAGGTTGCGCGTCACGTCGGCCTGCTGCGCAACCTCGTCGAGGGAGAACTCGCTCAATCCCTGGGCGGCGACGATCGGCGTGGCGGCCACGATCAGCTGTGCGCGCCGCGCATCGCGTGAGAGCCGCCGCGGCGGACGGACGGGCGCTGCTGGAGGCCGGGGCCGTGCCATCGCCCGAGGCTATCAGCGAATTTAATCCGCGTCAGCTTGACATTTCGTAAACAACGTTCTAGCTTCGGCGATCGATGCGTTCCCTCCGCTCCGCCGTATCCCGACGATGGTGTGCGATCACGGTGCCGGCCGCCGCCATCGCCCTGCTCGCCTGCGCCGCCTCCGCGAACGCGTACACGATGCCCGACCTCTATGGCGGCAAGGACTCGACCTGCTTCTGGAACGTCGGCGTCATCAACGGCGGCACGATCAACATCGCCTACCCGGACGCGGGTGCGAACTACTGGGCGGCCGGCTACACGCTGCCGGAGGGCGCCACGCTGCGGATCCACGGCCAGTACCCCCACGCGCGGTTCGCCTCCGTGCAGTCCTACGACCTGCTCGGCGCGGGCGTCGACGCGCTCAACGACAGCATGATCGCGCCGGATCCCGGCTCGGCCAACCCCTTCCGTCCCGGCGTCCGGCGCGATGTCAAGCGTCGCTCCTTCACCGTGGCGCTCACCGACTCCTCGCCGGTCGCTCCGCTCAATCCCGACCAGCGCGCCGGGCAGCCGTCGCGCAACGTCCTCGCGACCAAGCCTGTGGGTGACACGACCGGCCTGCACACCGTGCTCTGGCGCGTCTACGTGCCCGACCGCGGACGCGGACTGCGCGGTGGTGTCCCGCTGCCCGTGCCCGAGCTCACGCTCGCCGACGGCCGCGTCCTCACCGGGCAGGCGCTCTGCGACGCCGTGACCTCGCAAGAGCACCGGCTGCCCGATCTCTCGGCCCTGCTGATCTCCAACCAGCAATACGACGCGATGCGCTACCGCCCCGGCGTCCCGCCGTATTTCCCGGCGGCGCGCCGGCCCGTGTGGCGCGTGCAGTACAACCGCGCCTACCTGCTCTCGCTGTGGACCGGCGAGACGATCGCCGACCCCGTCAAGGGCGGGCAGGCGGGCTTCTACCCCAACATCTTCAACCAGTACGTGCGGGCGGCGGTCAACCGCAAGCTCGGGCCGATCGTCGCATTCCGCGGCAAGCTGCCGACCACGCCGCGAACGAGCAGCGGCAGCGGCGGCCCGATGCCGGTCACGCAGCTTCGCTACGCATCGTTCTGCATGAACGAGTCGCCGCTGACCACCCGCGTCATGAGCTGCCTCTACGACGAGCAGATCCCGCTGAGCGCCGGGCGCCGCTACGTCGTCGTCACCAGCCGCGCGACCGACCGGCCGCGCAACGCGACCCCGCGCTGCGGTGTCGCCTGGGTCAAGTGGTCGCCACGTGGTGACGGTGGGCGCGACCACGACTTCGGCTGGATGCAGCTGCGCAACATGCTGCCGTCGCCCTCCTTCCACCGCGCGATTCAGGACACGCGCAGGCCCGGTGACGAGCGGCGCGTGCTCGGCGCGTACCTGCCGACCGGCGCCTACTACGCGTCCAAGCGCGCGTTCGAGAAGCTCGGCTGCCCGGTGCGCTGAGCGATGCCCCGCCTACCAACCAAGGACGAGATGATGGCTCACCCGATCAGACTCCGGACGATCGCCGCGCTCGGCGGTGCGGTCGCCATGATGGCGGCCGGTGCAGCATCCGCGCAGGCCGGGACCACCTACCTGCCGCTCAAGCTCGCGAAGCTCACTAACGAGCGCTACGGCCACGACTGCTTCTGGGCGCCGCCGAAGGGCATGGATTACGCGCGGCTGCCGAACACGCTGCCGATCCAGACGCCGAACCTCTATCCCGACGTCGGCTCGACCTACTTCGTCGGCCAGTACCTGCTGCCCGCCGGCGCGACGCTCACGTTCCAGGGCCAGTTCCCGCACGAGCGCTACTTCTCCTACACGATCTTCAAGTCGCTGAGCGGCGGGCAGATCGGGCCGGGCGACCATCTGACCGACCAGGACATCGTCGCCGACAAGGGCTCGGTCAACCCGTTCGTGCCGCCGAATCCCCGCAACGCCAAGCGGCGCAACTACACGCTCCACGTCGTCTCGGGGCCTGTCCCGGCCCGGCGCGCGCTCAACACCGTCTACACCGGCTCGACCGACCCGACCGCCCGTGTCGGGATGAGCATCCGCAACTATCTGGCCGACAAGGGCCTCGACGGGACCGGCGGTGTCGGCCTGCCGAAGCTGACCCTGACGCTGGCCGACGGCACCCGGCTGCAGGGCCAGGCCGCCTGCGCCCAGCTCGACCCGATCAAGGACAAGAGCACGTCCACGTTCCCGGCGGGCCAGTGGAAGGACCTTGTCGCCGCCTCACCGGACCCGGTCAACTTCCCGGCCGTCCGCAAGCCGGTCTGGGAGCGCTTCTGGAACGCGGCCTACAGCGTCGCCGGCATGTTCGTCACGAACCCGGCCGAGCGCGTCAAGGAGTTCCCGCCCAAGGACGAGGGTGGCTTCCAGTCCAACCCGGACACCCGCTACATGATCCTGCCGGTCAGCCTGAACTTCGGCAAGGTCATCACCGTCAGCGGCAGGCTGCCGACGTTCCCGCTGACCCTCCCCAACGCCACGAAGCTGAGGCCGGCCCACTCGCAGCTGCGCTACTGGTCGCTGTGCACCGGGTCATCGCCTGTCTCGGGCCTCGGCTACGACTGCGTCTTCGACCAGCAGGTGCCGCTGCGCGGCAACCGCTCCTACACGCTCGTGGTCAGCCGTCCGCAGGACCGCCCGCGCAACGCCAAGCCGTCGTGCGGCTATCGCTGGCTGGCATTCGGCAAGGGGGAGTCCTACCCGGACCCGGCCGCCCGCGACTGGATCGACACCCTCTACGTCCGCTTCCTGCTGCCGAGCCCGTCCTTCAAGCAGGCCCCGAACAGCGTCAAGACGCCCGGGACCGAGGCGCGCGTGATGGGCCCGTACATGCCGAAGTCGCGGTACTGGTCGAAGGCCGGGTTCGAAAAGCTCGGCTGCCGCCGCTGACCCTGTCTCTCCTGAACCCGCCGAACCCTCACATGCCCCACTCCTCGCCGAACAGGCCGGATGCGACGCCATAGCGTCGCATCCGGCCTGTTCGGCCGGCCCGCCATCGATCAGGTGATCAAGTTGAACATGTCCCTCCCCAGCCGTCCATGCACAACCCTGTCGCTGCTGCGAACCACCGTCGCTCTGGCCGCGACGGCGGTCGTGCTGTCTGTGCTCGTCGCACCCGCGGCTCGCGCCGAGCCGATTCTGGTCGGCGGCTCCGGCTCCAACTGCATGTTCTACTACGGGCCTTTCGGTGTCGGTCCGGGCAAGGAGAACGTGGCATTCCCTGAGTCGGGAGCCAACTACTGGGCGGCGATCTACTCGCGGCCCGCGGGCTCGACCCTGAAGTTGCGCGGCACGTACCCCCACTCGCGGTACATGTCGTTCATCACCTACCGGCCGGCCGGTACCCCGCTCGACGGGATCGCCGACTATCAGATCGCCCCCGATGCCGGCTCGACGAATCCGTTCATCGCCGGCGCGCGGCGCGACCTCGCCAAGCGGTCGTTCACCCTCAACGTGCTCGCCCAGAAGAACCCGGGTTTCCCGCTGATGCCTGACGCCGGCCAGCGGCGGCGCAACGACATCTATGCGGAGGACGTCACGCCCACGGCCGTGGACGTGCCGCCGGGCACCCTCGAGGGGATCGTGATCAGGGTCTACACGCCCGACCGCGGGCGCAGCATCACGGGTGGTGTGAGCCTGCCGACGCCCGAGCTGACCCTGAGCGACGGCACCAAGCTGACGGGACAGGCGGCGTGCGATGCGCTCGACGCTCAGGCCAAGAAGGCCGGCGCGCCGCGGGCCCCGGACCCGGCCGGTCTGCATCTCGATGTGCCCACCTACCGCGCTCTGCGCTACCCGAATCTGCTCAAGGCGCCCTGCAACGTGCTCACGCGCAACCAGGGCTGCCCGACCGACTACACGCTGCCGGATGCGCTCGTGCAGGTGCCGCGCCCGGTGCCCAGCTACTTCCCGGCTCAAAGCCCGCCCGTGCTGCGCGCCGCGTATGACCGCCGATACCAGCTGCAGATGTACACCGGCGACAACGCACCGGGCGCCAACCCGCACCCGGTCCGCGACCTGATTAACAACCCGACCCGCGGCTTCTTCGGCAACATCCACAACGCCTACCTGGAGGGCGCGCTCAACCGCAGGCTCGGCAAGGTCGTGGTCGTGCGCGGACGTGCTCCGACCACGCCGAAGACCTTCGCGGGCGAGCGGCGCATGGGCACCGGGCAGATGCGCTTCTGGTCGGTCTGCATGACACAGGCGCTCGTCACCGGAGCGACCACCGGGTGCGTGTTCGACGAGCAGGTCCCGACGGATCGTCGCGGCAACTACACGATCGTGATCAGCCGCAAGGCCGACCGACCGAAGACGGCCGATGCGGCCCACGGCATCGCCTGGCTGCAGTGGTCGGCGACCGGCGACGGCGACCTCGACCACGATTTCGGCCGGATCGTCATTCGCAACATGCTGCCGCTGCCGTCGTTCAAGCGCTCGATCCAGCGGACGCGCACAGCCGGTGACGAGCGTGCGGTGATGGGGCCGTACCTGCCGACTCTCAGGTACGTGAAGAACGCTGCCGCCTTCGACCGCGCCAACAAGAGCCGGGGGCGATGACGACGGTCAAGGTCCGCCGGGCCGGGTTGGCGGTGCTGGCGGCCGGCGCCGCGCTGTTGGGCGTAACGACTGGCCCCGCCCAGGCGGTCCCGCTCGGGCCGGGCAAGTTCGCCGACTGCTTCTGGACGGTCGGTGCGGCCAACGCGACCGCGATGAACGTCGCCTTCCCCGACGCGGACGCGAGCTACTGGGCCGCCTACTACGTCCTGCCGGCCGGGGGCAAGCTTCAGCTCGAAGGCCGCTACCCGCACTCGCGCTTCGCGGCGATTCAGTCCTACAACCTGATGGGCAGCCCCGTCGACGCGCTGGCCGACTACCAGATCAACCCCGATCCGGGGTCGGTCAACCCGTTCCGTCCGCGGGTGCCTCGCACGGCGGCACGGCGGTCCTACACGCTCGAGTTGCTCGACACATCGCTGGGCGAATGGCCGAGCATGAACCAGCGCTCGGATATGCCGGCACGCAACGCGCTGCACACGCTGCCGATGATCGGGGACTCGCCGGTGCGGCTCTTGATGTACCGGGTCTTCGTTCCCGACCGCGGGCGCGACCTGCGAGGCGGCGTGCAGCTTCCCCAACCGCGGCTGACCCTTGCCGACGGCACGGTGCTGACGGGCAAGGCGGCTTGCGCGGCGCTGCTGCCGCCGCAGATGCCGACGCTCGACCCCGCCGCGCTGCAGCTGCCGAAGGATCAGTACGACGCGATGCGCTACCAGCCCGGCGTGCCGGCCTGGTTCCCGGCCAAGAGCCCGCCGGCTTGGCGCATCCAGTACAACCGCCCGTATCTGATGGCCCTCTACAACGGGCCGGACTTTCACTCCGATGACAGCAATCCGACACGGCTCGGGCAGTCCAGCTTCTTCCCGAACCTGTTCGTCCAGTATGCGCGCGTCGTCACCAACCGCAAACTCGGCAAGGTCGTCGCGTTCCGCGGGAAGCTGGCGACGACGCCGCGCACGCTGGCCGGTGAGCGCTACCTGCAGAGCGCTCAGGTCCGCTACGAGTCGTTCTGCACCCAGGAGTCGATGCTGACCACGCGGGTGACCGACTGCGCTTTCGATGAGCAGATACCGCTGCGGGCCGGACGGCGGTTCGTCGTCGTGGCCAGCCGCCGCGCCGACCGGCCCCGCAACGCCACCGCGCGGTGCGGTGTGACGTGGCTGAACTGGTCACCGCGCGGCGACGGTGGTCGTGACCACGACTTCGGTTCGCTGCAGATGCGCACGATGCTTCCCTCGTCTTCGTTTCACCACTCGATCCAGGACACGAAGGCTCCGGGCGACGAACAGCGTGTGATGGGCAGCTACCTGCCAGCCGGCCGCTACTACCCGTCCAAGCGTGCGTTCGAGCAGCTCGGCTGCCCGGTCAGGTAGCGCGCGGCGCGCACCGTTCTCGGCGTGTCATGTCGCGTATAGCGACATTTCGTGCCGAGTTGCGGCGCCGGTGGGCCCGCGCGGGGCCGACCGCTGCTGCTCCCGAAGATCCACCAGCGCCGTTAGCGGCTGTTGCGCAAAGCAGGTCGCGGGCAGGCGAGCGAGCGGCAAGGGAGCGTGCTCATGCACGTGACCGCCGACGCGAGCGAAGCATGTACGCGAGATGCGCAGCGCAACAGCCACTAACCGCAGCCGGTGTTGTTGCCGCAGGACGGGCACGTGTAGCACGCGCCGGTGCGCTGCATCATCGACCCGCACTGCTCGCA
>CAZYMM010000117.1:0-6598 GCA_964648515.1 uncultured Conexibacter sp. | reverse complement strand
CGGGCTGGGCCGGACCGCCGGGCTGCCCCAGGCCGCCACCGGCCGGGACGAGCACGGCGACCGGCGTGCTGACGTTGCCGGCCGCGTCCTGCGCGGTGATCGTGTAGGTGATCGCCGAAAGCGGCGCCGCGGCGTGGGTGAAGCTGGTCGCGGTCGTCGTGATGCTGCCGCCGTCCCAGGCGACCGTGTAGCCGGTCACACCGCGATCATCGGTGGCGCTGAAGTCGAGCCTGGCCGCGCCGGAGGCGAGCCGTGTTGCGCTGACGGTGACGATCTGCGGCGCCGTCACGTCGGGGATCTGCACCGTCACCGGACCGCTCGCGCGGCTGTTTCCGGCCGCGTCGAAGGCCGCGACCGTGTAGGTCGCGCTCCGGCGGCCGGCCAGATCGCTGTCGTTGAACGTGCGCACCGCGGCCGGAGTGGTCGCGATCGCGACCCCGTCGCGACGGACCTCATAGTGGTCGACGCCGACGTTGTCGACGGCCGCCGACCAGGCCAGGTCGACGCGGTCCGCGCCCGGCCCGACCGCCGCGTTGAGCACCGGGGCGCTCGGCGGCTCGCTGTCCGATCCGGCCGGGAAGGAGACCGCCACAGTCGCACTGCCCGGCGCGGTCACGACGTTGCGGATCGTCACGCCGGAGGCCGGATCGCTGAAGGTCTCGCCCGGCTGCAGCGGCGCATCGGACATCGTCGAGGTCGCCGGATGGTTGTCGATCAACATCGACTCGCTGATCGTGCTGAGCAGCGGCACGAGCCGGATCGTCACGCCCGTCACCTGTGGGGCGGCCGGCGAGAACGTGTCGAAGGCCCCCGACCGTGAGCGCAGATCGACGGCGAAGTACTCGCTCGCGGCGCCGCCCTGAGCCTGGCGCGGGATGAGCAGCAGGCGCGCGCCCGGCGCGCCGGTGTCGTTGACATCGGCGATCGTGTACTGCCCGGTGACGGTCGCGGTCTGCCGCGCAGCGGCCGGGATCTGACCGAGCTGGGCACGATGCCAGGCGCCCATCAGGTTCTGCGACAGACCCATCACGTCGTTCGGATCGCCGTAGTCCGAGAACGTGCACTGGCTCTCGTCGGCCTTCAGCGCGACGGAGCCGCAGCTCAGCGAGGCGGCGTGTGCGACGCCCATGTTGTGGCCGATCTCGTGCGCGATCACGCTGGTCGTGTTGGAGCCGTTGATCCACGCCCGGCTGCCCGGCTGCTCGGCCAGCCCGGCCCAGGCGCAGGCCGTGTTGCGGGCGAAGTAGAAGACGACCGACTGGTAGGCCGAGAGGTCGACGCCGTGCGCGGTCGCCTGGGCGGCGGCGCCGGCGGCGATGTTGAACATCGCCTGGTTGGTGCAGCTCGTGGGCCGGGCCATCGCCAGCGTCCACCAGCCGAAGACGTCACCGGCCGCGGGGTCGGCGATGCCGGTCAGCGAGCTCTGGCCGCCAGACTGCTCCCCGTAGAACTGGTTGACCGACCCGGCACCGGTGAAGACGCGGCTGCGGATCGTCGCCACGCTGAGCGGCTGGCTCGTGTCGTCGGAGAAGTTGACCAGCACGACGGCGACGGTGCGCGGCCCGGCGGGCGGGGCGGCTGCGACACGGACTCCGTCGACGGGCGTCACCTCACCTTGAAGCCCGGCCAGGTTCGAGCTGTCCTCGATGCGGACCTGCTGGCCGACCAGCTCGCGCGGCTGGTCGGGCTGCAGGACGAGGCTGCGCGTGCCGGTCTGGAGCCCGAAGCCGGGGACCGGGTCGCGGGCCGGAACGTCGCCGTGCATGTCGATCAGGCGGCCCTCGGCGGTTCCGAGCCGTGCACCCGGGTCGCCGCCTGCGAACGCGGGCAGCACGAGCAGGCCCGTCAGCAGGGCGAACAGGAGGGCGCGGGCAGCGACACGCAGCACAGGATTGGGATCGTCCGCCGCGGCAACCGGCTTCAGCCGCTGCGGCGGCCGTCGGACGGATGGCCCAGTCCGGCCGCGACGGCTCCCAAGAGCGCGCCTGCGGCGATGTCGGACGGATAGTGGACGCCGGCATAGATCCTCGTCGCGGCCATCAGCGCCGCGAGCGGCAGCATGGCCTGGGCCGTCCGCCGGCGCCCGCGGGCACGCAGGATCCTGCGGAAGGAGCGCGCCGCAGCGAACGAGGTCGCCGCATGTGAGGAGGGAAAGCTGAGCGCGGTCGGCGGCGCGAGCAGCCCCGGCGATGGCGGCCGCGGCCGGCGGATGACGTGCTTGATCGCGACGTTGGCGGCGAACGCGCCGCCGGTCGTGATGATCGCCCGCAGCCAGGCACCGCGATCATCGCGGTCGGCGAGCGCGCCGGCACTCCCGATCGCGAACCAGAGCGCGCCGTACTCACCGGCGCGCGAGAGCGTGACGACGGCGGCGGTCAGCCGCGGATCGGCCGCGGATCGGCCGCGGCCGGTTGCGGCCAGCAGCGGCCACTCGAGCCGCGCAAGCGGGTCCAGCCGAGGACCCCGGTCAGGCGCCGAAGCCGAGCCGCTGCTCATCACGCTCGACGCGAACCCAGAGGACGTGCTCGAGCTTGAGCGTGATCGCGCCGTCCTCGGAGTCGAGCTCATGCCAGCCGTCGCCGCCGAGCGCGTCGTGGAGCTTCTTGAGCTCGTCGTCGGAGACCCGCGCGCCGAGCGGCGGGCTGGCGTGGAAGCCGATCGAGATGCGCTGAGCCATGGCCGGGAGCGTACCGGCCCGCTGGAGCGGGCCGCGCCCGCGGGCCTCTCAGTGCGCGGCAGGCTCGACGATCTCGGTCAGCACGCCGCCCGCGGCCTTCGGGTGCACGAACGCGACGCGGCTGCCGCGGATGCCGACCCGCGGCGTCTCGTCGATCAGCTCCATGCCCGAATCCTTGAGCGCCGCGAGCACCGGCTCGATCGCCCGCACCTGGTAGGCGACATGGTGGATGCCGGGGCCGTTCTTCTCGAGGTACTTGCCGACCGGCGTGTCCGGACCGAGCGGCGCGAGCAGCTCGACATGGTTCTCGCCGACATCGAGCAGGACCGCCTCGACGCCCTGCTCGACGACCGTCTCGCGGTAGACGAGCGCCATCGAGTACTTCCCGGCGTAGAGGTCGATTGCGGCGTCGAGGTCGGTGACGGCGACGCCGATGTGGTCGATGCGCTCGAACATCAGCGCAGCGTACCCGTGGGCACGCTGGCGGCGATCCGTTCGTCGGCGGCCGGGCTCCGGCCGGCCATGATCGCGTCGATCTCGCGCCGTTCGAGCACCTCGCCTGCGAGCAGCGCCTCGGCGAGCGCATCCAAGGTCGCGCGGTTGGCGCTGATCAGGTCGTAGGCGCGGCGCTGGGCCTCGAACGCGAGCTCCTGCTGCTCCTCGTCGCGGATCCGGCGCGTCAGGTCCGAGACCAGGTCGGCGCCCGCGAGCTGACGCACCGACGAGCCGGTCGTGCCCATCCCGTACTCGCTGACCATCGCGTGGGTGATCTCCGCGACGCGCTGCAGGTCGCTGGCGGCGCCGGTCGTCACCTCGCCGAAGACGACGGCCTCAGCGACACGTCCGCCCATCAGCACCGCCATCTGGTCGATCAGCTGTTCGCGGGTCTTCAGGTAGCTGTCCTCGTCGGGCAGGTTGAGCACGTAGCCGAGCGCCTGCCCGCGCGGCACGATCGAGATCTTGTGGACGCGCTCGGGGCTCTCGAGCAGCTCACGACAGAGTGCGTGGCCGGCCTCGTGGAAGGCGACGATCCGCCGCTCGCGCGGTGTCAGCGTCGCGTTCGACTGCACCCCGGCGACGACCCGCTCGATCGCGCCGTCGAAGTCGGCGGCGGCGATCGACTCGGCGCCGCGGCGGGCGGCGAGAATCGCAGACTCGTTGGCGATGTTCGCAAGCTCGGCGCCGGTCAGCCCGCTCGTCTGCTGGGCGACCAGCGCGAGGTCGACGTCCTCGCCGAGCGGCTTGGTGCGCGTGTGGACGGCGAGGATCCGCTCGCGCCCGCGCACATCCGGGGGTGATACGAAGACCTGACGGTCGAAGCGACCCGGGCGCAGCAGCGCGGGATCGAGCTTCTCGAGCAGGTTCGAGGCCGCCATCACGACGACCCGCCCATCGGACTCAAAGCCATCCATCTCGACCAGGAGCTGGTTCAGCGTCTGTTCGCGCTCGGAGTTGATGTCGCTGCCGCGCCGGGCACCGATCGCGTCGAGCTCGTCGATGAAGATGATCGCCGGCGCGGCCTTGCGCGCCTCGCGGAAGAGCCGCCGGATCCGCGCCGCGCCGAGACCGGCGAACATCTCGACGAACGACGACGCCGACTGGCTGAAGAACATCGCGCCGGACTCGTGCGCAACGGCCTTGGCGAGCATCGTCTTGCCGGTGCCGGGCGGGCCGTGCAGCAGCACGCCGCTCGGCACGGTCGCACCGAAGCGCTCGAACGTCTTCGGGTTGCGCAGCAGGTCGACGACCTCCTGCAGCTCGCGCTTGGCCTCGCCCGCCCCCTCGATCTCGCCCCACTTCACCTCGGTGCCGGCGTCGGGCCGGATCTCGGTCGGCTTGGTGCGCGGCATCGTCCGCAGCAGCCGCCAGAAGACGGCGATGAAGACGATCGAGAACAGGATGCCGGCGAAGCCGGCCCAGCTGTTGCCGAACTTCTGCAGGTCCTGCGAGAACGACGTGTGCTTGTCGGTGGGTGGCAGCTCCTGGATCAGCACCGGACGGGGCGCGGCCTGGCCGCTCTGCTGCGCAGCGGAGCTATCAGCGGCGGTTGCTGACACACCAGAAGTCTGTCAGATGAGTCAAGGGGAGTCACTCCCCCCTTTGTGTCAGCCGAGCAGATCGCGCGCGATCGCCTCGTAGGCACCCTGCGCCCACTGCAGGTCGGCGACTGCGATCCGCTCATCGATGCCGTGCAGGAGCGGCCAGACCTCGTAGAAGCTGCGCTCGCGCTGAGGGAAGAAGCCGTAGGCGACGCAGCCCGGAAAGGTGTCGCGCCAGCTGCGGGAGTCTGTGTAGGCGGGCAGCATGAACGGCAGCGTCGCGGCCTGCGGCTCCTCGACGGCGAGCCAGCGGCCGATCGCGTCCATCAGCGGCGAGTCGGGCGGCGATCCGTTGCCGGCGATGACCTTGTCGAACTTGAGCTCGGCCGGGAACGGCAGACCGGCGAGTGCGGCTTCGGCGCGGTCGCGGGCGGCCTGCTCGCCATACCCGGGCGGGACGCGGCAGTCGACGTTGACGACCGCCCGCGCCGGGATCACGTTCAGCGACTGCGAACCCGAGACCATCGTCGGCGCCAGCGTGGCGGTCAGCATCGGCTCGGCGAACGCGGCGAGCTGCCGGTCGCGGGCGCGCAGCTCGTCGATCCCGACGACGCCGAGCGCGGCGAACATCCCGTCGCTGGCCGCGGTCGGCAGCTCTGCCGCCGGCGCCTCGCTGAGGGCGATGATCGCCTGCGCCAGCCGCGGCAGCGGGTTGTCGGCGACGTTCGGCATCGAGGCGTGACCAGGACGTCCGTCTACGCCCACCGAGAAGCGCGCGACGCCCTTCTCGGCGACACAGACCGTGACCAGCCGCCGGCCCTCGAACGCGACGACCGGACCGGCGCCCTCGTTGATCAGGAAGTCGCAGCGCGCGAGGTCGGGACGCTCGGCGCAGAGCCAGGCGGCGCCCGCGCTGCTGCCGCACTCCTCGTCGACGACGACGATCACCTTGAGCGCGCCGCGAGCCGGCCGCCAGCCGCCGCGGGCCAGGGCGACCGCGGCGGCGACCTCGGCCGCCGTCTGGCCCTTCATGTCCTGCGTGCCGCGACCCCAGATCTCGCCGCCTTCGAGGTCGCCCGACCAGGGGCCGTGGCTCCAGGCCGACGCGTCGGCGGGGACGGTGTCGACGTGCGAGAGCAGGCCGAGCACCGGCCCCGGCGCGGCGCCCGCGAGCGTCGCGACGAGGTTCGGACGGTCGGCGTGGGCGCCGGCCAGCTCGACCGCGAACCCCGCCTGCTCGAGCTCGCGCGCCAGCAGCTCCTGCAGCGGCCGCTCGTTGCCGGGCGGATTGGTCGTGTCGATCCGGATGATCCGCTGAAGCAGGTCGGTCACGTAGCCGCTGGTCATCTCGGCCAGACCCTAGTCGGCTCCTGCCCCTCCCCGCCGAACAGGCTGTTTGCAACGTTCTGACGTTGCAAACAGCCTGTTCGGCACCGGGGTGTCTGCGATGCTGGGCCGGTGTCCGGCCAGCTCTTCGTACCCGACGCGGGCAAGGACCCGGCGCCCGAGCCGCCGGCCGGCCGGCCGCTGGCGGCGCGGATGCGGCCGGAGCGGCTCGACGAGGTCGTCGGCCAGCAGGCGGCTGTGGCGCCGGGGTCGCCGCTGCGGGTCGCGGTCGAGTCCGGCCGACCGTTCTCGATGCTGCTGCACGGGCCGCCCGGCACCGGCAAGACGACGCTGGCCCGGATCGCCGCCCGCAGCTCCGGGGCCGCGTTCGAGGAGCTGAGCGCGGTCGCCGCCGGCAAGGCCGAGGTCGTCGCCGTGCTCGGCCGCGCGCGAGCCCGGCTCGGGGCCGCCGTACCGCAGCCGACCGTCCTCTTCCTCGACGAGATCCACCGCTTCAACAAGGCCCAGCAGGACGCGCTGCTGCCCGCGGTCGAGG
>CAZYMM010000116.1:2846-6618 GCA_964648515.1 uncultured Conexibacter sp. | reverse complement strand
GCCGTGTACGAACTGACGCGTGGCGGACAGGTCAGCACGGCCGAGGCGGCCGCGATCGCCGCTGCGATCCGGCGCTTCCGTGACGATCACGCGCCGCTGCCGGCCGCTGCGTCGCCACGGCAGTCACCATGGCTGCGCGCCGCGCTGCTCGAGGGCGCAGGCTACGCGCCCGACGCGCCTTCGCCCTGGGGCAGCTGACGGTCGCCGCGGCTCAGCTGCGAGCAGCAAGCCGCAACCGCGTGACACCGGCGCCGATCTGACGCAGGTCGCTGTTGAGGCGTGAGTCAGCCGGCGTCATCACCGGATCGCTGCGGATTGCGATGGTGGCGACAACCTCCCGGCCCAACGCGATCGCCGGAACATCGACGACGAGCGCGTGGGTGTGCGCCTGCGCATCGAGCTCGACCGACGCGACCGCGTGATCACAGAAGACCACGTCAACGCGTTGACGCGGACGCTGCGGGGCGATCGAAGCGATCAGGTCGACCTCCAGCGACAGGCGGTCGACCGGCGGCTGGGCGGCCAGCGGCAACAGCAGCCAGGCACAATGCGTGCGCGACCAGATGCCGTGCGACTCGGGATACCACCAGCCGGGCCCGAGCCGCCGTGGCCCCTCGCCGTCGCCGTCGAAGAACAGCTCGTCGCCCAGCTCATAGTGCGGCTGCCCGGTGAGCCAACCGCGCATGTCCGCCGTGAACCCCGTGCGCGCGAGCCGCCGCGGCCAGAGCGGCCTGCCGGCCGCCACCCAGAGCGCGTGCGCGGGGACGCGTCGCGCGCTGCGCAGCCCCCAGCGACGGGCCAGGAATCGCGCCGCGTCGGCCGGACCGGTACGTGCGCCGGGCTCTGCGTACTGCGCGGCGTCGTCCTCGTAGGCCTCGGTGAGCGCCGCCACCCGGCCCGGTGCCGCCGGACCGCCGTCGGCGGCGAGCACAGGCCGGCGGCGGCGCATCCGAACTGCGAGCGGCTGCGGGGTGCGTCGCAGCCGCTCGATCGCCTGCGGCGGCGCCCCGACGCAGGCGATCTCCTGGACGTACTCGAGCGCATCAGCGACTGCCAGACCGATCCGCATCTGAGCTGCCCGCAGACAGAGCCGCTCCCAGTCGACGCGATCGGCGTGCAGACCGAGCAGCAGCGCAACATCACCGGCCCAGCGGATCGCCGCTCCCCGCGCCCAACGCGAGCCGTGGGCGATCGAGATCAGGAGCGTGTCCTCGAGACCGGTGGCGCGGCAGCCGACGCCGCCGTAGGCGGCCGGGACGGTGTCGGCGGCGATCAGCCGGCCGAGCGCGGTGCTGCGTGCCGAGTGCAGCAGATGCCAGTGCAGGTCGATCGCCGCGCCTGTGCGATCGGTGAACGGGGCCGCGTGCAGCGCGCCCGCAAGCCGCGCCGGATCGCTGCGCAGTGCATCGTCGACCGGCGAGCTGAAGCCCAGTTCGGCCAGCAGCCGCGCGGCCTGCGCCAGCCGCTCCGGCGCGACCCAGATGTCGATGTCGAACATCGGCCGCAGCCGCGCCGGCACACCGTGCGCGTGCACCACCGCCGCGCCCTTGGAGAGCACCGGCTCGAGGCCCTCCTGCTCCAGCCGCTCGATCACCGGCACCGCCGCACGCATCAACAACTGGCTCTTGACCCAGCTGAAGCGGGTGATGTTGCGAAGCTGGTGGCGGATCACGCCGGCCTCGTCCCCGCCGTCGCCGAGCAGCGTCAGCAGCTGCAGCGAGCCGAGGTCGAGCTTGTCGAGGTCGACGCGCCGCTCCCACTCGGTCCTGGCCGCCAGTGCCCGTTCGCGATCGGGACAGAGTCCGGCGACGAGCAGCAGGTGCTGGAGCCTGCGCGGGCGGAACGTGCCGCCCGCGCTCATCGCGACTCCCTTCGGCGCAGGATCGCCGCACGGGCGCTCGCCAGGTACGTGGCGTGGACCTGCTCGCGTTCGACGATCGAGCGATTGGCGCCGTGGATGCGGCGCTCGAGCACGACCTGCCCGACCTTCGCGGCCTCGCCGGTACTCATCAGCGGCCCGATCCAGTCGTGCTGGCCCTCCTGCTCGGCCGGCCGGGCAGCCGCCAGGTAGACGTCGCGGCGAATCAGACAGGCGCCGGCCAGCGGCACGAGCCGCGGCTCGGTCCTGACCTCGTAGCGGTGCTCGGCGCCACTGCCGGGGTCGGCGAACTCACGCACCCGGCCGAACGCGAAGTCGGTGCCGGCCTGCCGTGCGGCCGCGAGCAGCAGCTCGTGATGGCGCGGCAGGATCCGGTCGTCGCCGTCGACGAACGCCAGCCAGTCGCAGGCGGCAGCCTGCGCGCCGGCGATCCGTGCTGCCGCGGGCCCCTCGCCGGCGAGCGTGATCACGGTCGCGCCGGCCGCAGCGGCGACGGCGCCGCTGCCGTCGCTCGAACCGTCGTCGACGACGATCAGCTCGGTGGCCGGCAGCGACTGTCCGGCGATGCTGGCGAGCGCCTCGCCGAGAAACCGTGCCTGATCACGGACCGGCACGATCGCCGCGATCACGGCTTCTCGCCCCTGCCCCTCAGCAGCGCGGCACGCGCTGCGTGCAGCACACCCTGCCGCCAGTCGTCCATCTCATAGGTCTGCGACCCGGGGCGCCGGCGGTAATGGACGACGATGTCTTCGACGGCCTCCATCCGCGCACCGGCGCCGCGCACGCGCGCCAGCCAGTCGAGATCCTCGCCGCGTCGCAGTGACTCATCGAGCAGGCCGTGGCGCGCGAAGACGTGCGAGCGGATCAGCCAGGCACTCAACGAAGAGGCGATCGGGACGTGACATGGCCGTAGCGGATCACCGGTCACAGGCTGCAGCCAGCCCATCACGAGATCGACACCCGGGTCCCCAAGCGGGCCGCGGCGCGGGTCGGGGCTGCCCGCAACCCAGATGTCGTCGGCATCAAGGAATGCGATCAGCTCGCCGCGTGCGATCGCGATCGCAGCATTGCGGGCCGCTGAAGGTCCGGTGTTGGCCTGACTCAGAACCCTCACCGGCTCGCCATAGCTGCTTGCGATCGCCGGGCCGTCATCGGTCGAACCGTCGTCGACGACGATCAGCTCGAGCAGGCCGTCGGCGCGCGCGAGCACGCTCTCAATCGCCTCCGTGACCCACGGACCGGCGTTGTAGAGCGGCATCACGACGCTGAGATCGGGTCTGCTCACGACCGCTCCGCCGCCAGTTCTGAGAGCAGCGCGGTCAGCACGAGCGGAATCCGCTCGACATCGGGGCCGGTCTCGAGCTCGAAGCAGGGCAGCCGATCGAACAGCGGGCGCAGCGCCGCCAGCGTCGTTGCCGACGCGCCCGGCAGCTGCGACAGGCTCGACGTGACAACCTCCCTCGCTGCTGACCGTGCCCCGCCAACGACCGGCGTGCCGGTCCGGCCGGCACGGCGCGGACAGACGATCGCCCGGATCACCATCGAGCCGGTGATCAGATCGCCGACCGGCAACCGGTACTTGCCACGCCAGTCGCGCGGCGCCCACGGGGCGCGCGCCGCGATCGGCCCGAGCAGCTCGATCGCGGCGTCGTCTGCCTTGGCGACCGCGAACAGCGGGTGGGCGACCAGCTCGGACCCAGCGCCGAGCAGGAAGTAGTCGTCGGCGACGAGACCCATGCCGGCGTCCGCGCAGGCCAGCGCGGCCGTCGACTTGCCGGCCCCGCCCCGGCCGACGAGCAGCACGCCGCCGTGCTCATCACCGACTACCGCGCCGTGGACGAGATGCAGCCCGTGCGGCGCCAGCAACCAGCGCAGCAGGTAGCGCAGCGGCGC
>CAZYMM010000116.1:0-2746 GCA_964648515.1 uncultured Conexibacter sp. | reverse complement strand
CCCTCACGCGGGGTCGGGCGCGACCGGCCAGCCGTCGCCGTTGAGGTCGATGTCGTGGATCGGATCGAGCAGCAGCAGCTCCTGCATGTCGGTGAAACGCTGCAGCTCCGGGGCCGCGGTGCGCGTTGCGACAGCTTCGAGTCCTGCGGAGCCAAGATCGTCTACGGCCGGCTCGACCAACTGCTCGGCGACCATCTCAGAGAGGAACGCGGCGACCGGCTCCGGGTCGAGTGCGAGCCCCGCAGCGACCGCGGCGGCGCTGCGACCGCCTGAGAGCGCCCGCCAGGTCGCGGTGCCGGCATCGTTGAGCGCGTAGTAGCAGCCGGTCCGCAGCTGCACCAGCACCGCCTCGCCCTCGAACTCCTCGTCGATCACGTCGGGGCGCAGCGGCTGCAGCGGCTGCGCCGGGTCGATCTCTTGGTTCACACACGGCAGTATCGCAACGCGCGGTACGTGATGCGTGGCGCGGAGGTGACAGAACAGTCTTCTGGCGGTAGGGTTCCGCCGTTGCGTCGGCGCCTGGGCAGCGCCGGGAAGCAGCATCGACATGGGGGAACGACGAGGATGAAACGTCTATTGCTCGCAGTGCTGGCCGCACTCGTGATGGTGGCCGGCTCGGGCTGTACGGTCGTCGGCGTCAGCGGCTACGGGGACTCTCTGATCGCCCGCAAGGCCGACTGGCTCAAGGTCAACAACAAGACCGCCGCGGCACAGGCCGCAGGTGACGCGTTGATCAACGCGTTCACCTATACGAGCGCAGACGGCGAGTTCCGGATCTCGTCCTACGGCTGGTTCTCGGTTCCCGGAAGCACGATGTACAACCATCCGAACTGGGCCACCGGGCTCGACAAGAAGACGGCCAAGCCGCAGGTCGTCGTCTACTCGTTCGGCACCAACGACGCATGGGCCTACGCCACGCGCAACCGGGTACCGGGCTCCCACTTCACTGTGCCGGCGCAGGCCCTCGGCCAGGCGGACACGTGGATCCAGCGGGCGCGGGACCAGGGTGCCAGGTGCGTGATCTGGATCAAACCACTCGACAAGCACGTCTACCTGAGCAACGACGCCGAGAGGCGTGCCTACAAGGACTGGATCGACGACTTCAACTCACAGCTGCAGCGGCGATCGGACGCCAACGAGTCGCCGGCGTTCAAGCTTGAGCTGATCGACTGGCCAGCACTACTCAGCGAGGACCCGGTGGTACCCACCGGTCGCAGCTTCGACGGGCTGCATCCGAACCAGAACGGCGGCACGGTGATCGGCCGGCAGATCCACGACCTGATCAGGGGCAAGGACAAATGCGGCCAGTAGGGGGCGACACGATGAAGCGACTGGTCCGTCTGCTGCTTCCCGCAGCCGTGGCACTGCTCGTCACCAGCTGCGCCAGCGTCGCCGCCTACAGCGATTCGATCCTCGCGGGCGGGTCGTTCAGCGACGCCAACGGCCGGCCGATCACGCTCTACGGTGATCGCGCCAAAGCCGAAATCGACGATCAGCCCGCCGGAATCCAGGTCCAGGTCTGGCAGGCAGCACCGGGCACCACGCTCGGTGACGCCTACGCGCACCCGGCGATCGGGAGCCGATCAACCCCAGCCCTGAACAAGCCCGGTCGCACCACGACCGTCTTCTCGTTCGGCACCAACGACGCCAACTACTACGCCTGGGGTGTGGCCAAGAGCCACAGCCTCGACCAGGCCAAAGCCCTGGCGCTGAATTGGATCGGCCAGGCGTTCGCTGACGGCAGCAAGTGCGTGGTCTGGATCCTCGGCAACCCGACGCGTTACGACACGGCCACCTACAAGGCTCCGCCTGGCGTCAAGGGCATCAGATCGGGCAAGGCGGCCGCCAACCTCTACACCACCTACATGAATGGGTTCAACACCTGGCTACAGGCCAAGAGCGGCAATGGTGACGGCGCCGTGATCGTCGCCAACGGACAAAGGGGCATGCTGCGCACCGTCGATTGGGGCGCGCTCGCACGGGCTTCCACCGCCTACACGATCGCGGACCGCGTCCACCCCAGCGCCGACGGCGCCGTCGCGCTCGGGCGGTTCATCAAGTACCGCGTCAACCAGTGCCCGGCGGGCTGACTCCCGTCCGGTCCTACTTCCGGGCGGCAACCGGGCTTTGCGCTAAGTACCCTCCCCCGCCGTATGTTCACGAAGGTTCTGGTCGCCAACCGCGGTGAGATCGCGATCCGCGTGATGCGGACGCTCGAGGAGATGGGGATCGCCTCGGTCGCCGTCTACTCCGAGCTCGATCGTGACGCGCTGCACGTCAAGCGCGCCGACGAGGCGTACCTGATCGGTCCCGGTCCGGCCGCCGAGAGCTACCTCAAGATCGACAAGATCATCGAGGTCGCCAAGGACTGCGGCGCGCAGGCGATCCACCCCGGCTACGGGTTCCTCGCCGAGAACGCGGACTTCGCCCAGGCCTGCGCCGACAACGGGATCGAGTTCATCGGCCCGCCCGCCTCGGCGATCACCGCAATGGGCTCGAAGACCGCCGCCCGCGAGACGATGCAGAAGGCGGGCGTGCCGATCGTGCCGGGCACGACCGAGGCCGTCGCGACCTACGAGGACGCGCTGCGGATCGCCGGCGATGAGATCGGCTTCCCGGTCGCCGTCAAGGCCGCGTCGGGCGGCGGCGGCAAGGGCTTCCGCGTCGCGCTGACCGAGGACAAGCTCAAGGACGCCTTCGAGGGCGCCTCGCGCGAGGGCGAGAAGTTCTTCTCCGACGGCACCGT
>CAZYMM010000115.1:0-6657 GCA_964648515.1 uncultured Conexibacter sp. | reverse complement strand
GTCATGCGGTTCAGATCGCCGTGCGAGCAGACCGCGCCGAGGTGCCAGGCGAGCTCGGTGTGCTCGGGCATGTCGGACTGGCGGATGAAGATGCAGCGCTCGGGGTCGAGCCCGGCGGCGAGCAGAATCGCCGCCGTGTCGTAGACCCGGGTGCGCATCTCGGCGGCCTCGAATGGGACCGTCATCGAATGCAGATCGACGACGCAGTAGATCGCGACGTCGCCGTGATCGGCGGCCCGCTGCTGGCCCTCGACGTACTGGACGATCGCTCCCAGGTAGTTGCCGAGATGCTTCTGCCCGGTCGGCTGGATGCCGCTGAAGATCCGCATCCGGCTCAGCGCCCGCCGTGGGCGCGCAGGTACTCGAGGTGCAGCGGACGCAGCGCCGCGAACAGCTCGGGATCGTCGCTGACGGCCTCGGCGAGCAGCTTCGTCGGCTTGATCATGTCGATCTCGGCCTCGTCGATGTCGCCGCTGCCGGCGCGGGCCGCAGGCACGACCGCCAGCAGCCGCCGGAAGTAGCCGATGTCGAGATGGCGGACGGCGCGGCCGATCGCCTCGTCGTGGAGCTCACGGTCTGAGCGGGCGTCGAGATCGTCGGCCATCGCCTGCGAAATCTAGCGCTGCTCGGTGAGCGTCTCGCGGATCACGGGGTGCCTGGCCGCCGCCGCCTCGTCGAGCCTGCGTACCGGCGTCGTGTGCGGCGCCTCGCGGGCGACGTCGGGATCGCCGGCCGCCTCGGTCAGGATCGCGGCGACCGCGGCGGCGAACGCGTCGAGCGTCTCGCGCGTCTCGGTCTCGGTCGGCTCGGCCAGCAGCGCCTCGTCGACGAGCAGCGGGAAGTAGACGGTCGGCGGGTGGAACCCGTGATCGAGCAGGCGCTTGGCCAGATCGAGCGTCTTGATCCCGAGCTCGCGCTTCATCGGCGTGCCGGAGAGCACGAACTCGTGCATGCAGAGCTCGCCGAACGCGAGCGGCAGCTGCTCGAGCACGCCGAGCTGCCGCAGCCGCGCGAGCAGGTAGTTGGCGTTCAGGACCGCGGTCTCCGATGCGTCGGTCAGTCCCTCGGCGCCGAGCGAGCGGATGTATGCGTAGGAGCGCACGAACGCGCCGAAGTTGCCCTGGAAGCCGCGCAGCCGCCCGATCGAGCGCTCGTAGCCCTGCTCGTCGAGATCGAAGCTGCCGTCGGCGCCCTTGACGACGCGCGGGTTCATCAGGAACGGCGCGATCCGCTCGGAGACCGCGATCGGCCCCGAGCCCGGTCCGCCGCCGCCGTGCGGCTGGGTGAACGACTTGTGCAGGTTGAAGTGGACGATGTCGAAGCCCATGTCGCCGGGGCGCGCCTTGCCCATGATCGCGTTGAGGTTCGCGCCGTCGTAGTAGAGCGTCGCCCCGACCGCGTGGACGATGCTCGCGATCTCCTCGATGTTGCCGTCGAAGATCCCGAGCGTGTTCGGGTTCGTCAGCATCAGGCAGGCGACGTCGGTGTCGGCCTTCGCGCGCAGGTCTTCGACGTCGACGCCGCCGTCGGCGTTGGTGCCGACCTTGACGACCTCGTAGCCGGCCATCGTGACCGTCGCCGGGTTCGTGCCGTGGGCGGTGTCCGGCGTCAGCACCTTGTGGCGACGCTCGCCGCGATCCTCGTGGTAGGCACGGGTCAGCAGCACACCGGCGAGCTCGCCGTGCGAGCCGGCCGACGGCTGCAGTGAGACGTGCGGCATGCCCGAGATCGCGCCGAGCGAGCGCTCGAGGTTCCAGATCAGCTCGAGCGCGCCCTGCGCGTGGGCCGGATCCTGAAGCGGATGCAGCCGCGCGAAGCCGGGCAGCGCGCAGACCCGCTCGTGCAGGCGAGGGTTGTGCTTCATCGTGCACGAGCCGAGCGGGTAGAAGCCGCTGTCGAGATCGAAGTTCTTGCGTGACAGCGTCACGTAGTGGCGGACGATCTCGGGCTCGGAGAGCTCGGGCAGCGCGGCCGGGGCCGACCGCCTCAGCCCGGCGGGAAGCGCATCGGGGGCGGCTGGAACGTCCGCTTCCGGACAGCTGAACGCGCGGCGGCCCGGCGCGCCCTTCTGGAAGACCGTGCGGGCCTCGCTCACCGCAAGCTCTGTCTCGGTCATCGTCATGCCCGTTCCTCCGCCAGCGCACCGGCAAGGACGGCGGCCAATCGGTCGATCTGCTCCCTGGTCCGCTGCTCGGTCAGCGCGACGAGCAGGCCGTCTGAGAACTCGTCGTAGTCGCGGCCGAGCGCGTAGCCCGGGTTGACACCCTGCTCCTGGCAGCGCGCGATCACGCGCCTGACGGCGGCCGTGTCGAGGCCCTTGAGGCGAACGCCGAACTCGCGCACGACCGGCCCGTCGTGAAGCGCGCTGACGCCGTCCAGCGCAGCGAGCGCGTCACGGCAGTAGGCGGTCCGCGCGACCAGCAGCTCGCCGAGTTCGACGAGGCCCTCGCGGCCCAGCCAGGTCAGGTAGACGACGCCGGCGAGCGCGTTGAGCTGCTGGCTCGTGCAGATGTTGGAGGTCGCCTTCTCGCGACGGATGTGCTGCTCGCGCGTCTGCAGCGTCAGCACGAAGCCGCGGCGGCCGTCGGCGTCGGTGGTCTCCCCCGCGATCCGGCCCGGCGTCCGCCGGATGTGCTCCTGCGTGGCGGCGAAGAAGGCGAACGACGGGCCGCCGAAGTCGAGCCGGTTGCCGAGCGTCTGGCCCTCGCCGACGGCGACGTCGACGCCGCACTCGGCCGGCGTCCGCAGCAGGCCGAGCGGGATCGGGTCGTACTGGCCGCAGACGACGACCTGATCGCCTCCGCGCTCCTTGGCGGCGGCCGACAGCGCGGCGACGTCCTCGATGCCGCCGAGGAAGTTCGGCTGGCCGGCGAAGACCGCGCAGGTGTCCTGGTCGATCGCTTCAGACCATGCGGCCGGATCGGTGAGTGCGCCGTCGAGGCCGACCTCGACGACCTCGCAGCCGTAGCCGTGGGCGTATGTCCTGAGCGTCTGGCGCGAGTGCGGGTGTAGGCCGCGCGAGACGACGAGCTTCGAGCGGCCGTTGGCCAGCCGCGCGAGGTAGGCGGCGGCGGCGACCGCGCTGGGGCCCTCGTAGACCGAGGCGTTGGAGACCGGCAGCCCGGTCAGCTCGCTGATCGCGGTCTGGTACTCGAACATCACCTGCAGCGTCCCCTGCGAGACCTCCGGCTGGTAAGGCGTGTACGGAGTCAGGTACTCGCTGCGGCCGAGCAGCATGTCGATCAGCGACGGGACGTAGTGGTCGTACATACCGGCACCGAGGAAGGTGATCTCGTCCTCGGCGTTGGTGTTGCGCGAGGCGAGCTCGCGCAGATGGTCGTAGACGTCCTGCTCGGCCATCCCGGCGGGCAGGCCGAGGCCGCCTTTCAGCCGGACGGCCGCGGGAATCTGGCGCTCGAACAGCTCGTCGACCGAGCTGACGCCGATCGCGTCCAGCATCGCGGCGCGATCGGCACCGGTTACCGCCGTGTAGGTGCTCATCGACGCGCCAGGCTAGAGCGTCGCCTCATAGGCGGCGGCGTCGAGCAGCGCATCCTGCTCGCCTGGGTCGGCAACCCGGACACGAACCATCCAGCCGTCGCCGTACGGGTCGTTGTTAATCGCGTCGGGGGCGGCGGCGAGCGCGTCATTGACCTCGATGATCTCGCCCGACAGCGGCGAGACGACGTCGGAGACCGCCTTGACCGACTCGATCTCGGTGTAGGCCTCGCCGGCTGTCACGGACGCGCCGACATGCGGCGGATCGAAGAACACGACCTCGCCGAGGGCGTCCTGGGCGTACCAGGTGATCCCCAGGGTCGCGGTGTCGCCCTCGATCCGGGCCCAGTCGTGCTCGGGGTGGTAGAGCAGATCTTCGGGATAGCTCGCTGCGGCCATCCGGCCACTCTACCTGCTGCTGTAAAGCGGCTTCTCGCGGACCGTGGCCGCCCGCGTCCGGCCGCGCACGTCGATCTGAAGCTTGGTCCCCGGCTCGGCCTGCGCGGCCGGCACGTAGGCCATGCCGATGCCGACGCCCAGCGACGGCGACATCGTGCCGCTCGTGACCTCGCCACCGCCGGATATCGGGTTGCCTTGGCGCGCAATGCCCTCGTCCATCGTGAACGCGACCAGCCGTTCGGCGGGGCCGGCGTCGCGGACCGCGCGGACAGCCTCGGCGCCGATGAACCCGGTGTCCTCCTTGCAGGCCCATCCGAGCCCCGCCTCGATCGGCCCACGGGTTGCCATCAGGTCGTTGCCGTAGAGGTGGTAGCAGGCCTCGAGTCGCAGCGTGTCGCGCGCGGCGAGACCGGCCGGCACAGCCCCGCGCCGGACGAGCTCGGCCCAGATCGCGGGCGCGTCCTCAGGCGCGCACAGCACCTCAACCCCGTCCTCGCCGGTGTAGCCGGTGCCGCAGACGAGCACGATCCGGCCGAGGATCCGCTGCTGGCCGCACTGGAAGCGCGGCGGTAGCGGCGCCTCGGCGATCGTGCCCGCCGTCTCACGGGCCAGCGGTCCCTGTACGGCGATCATCGCGAAGCGCTCGGTGGCGTCGTCGATCTCGGCGTCGTAGCCGCCGACGTGGGCGCGGAACCAGGAGACGTCCTGCTCGTGGTTGGCGGCGTTGGTGATCGTCAGGTACTCGTCGGCGCCGAGCCGGTAGGTGAAGAGATCGTCGAGCACGCCGCCGTCCTCGCGGCAGAGCAGCGAGTACTGCGCACCGCCGACCGCGATCCGCTCGACGTCGTTGGAGAGCAGATGCTGGAGCAGCCGCCCGGCGTCGGGTCCGGCGGTGCGGATCTCGCCCATGTGGGAGACGTCGAAGATCCCGCAGCCCTGGCGGACGGCGAGGTGCTCCTCCTTGACGCCCTGGTACTGGACCGGCATCTCCCAGCCCGCGAACGGCACGATCTTCGCCCCGGCCGCGACGTGGGCGTCGTAGAGCGGGGTCCGGCGCAGCTCGGTCGCGGTCATGGCGTTAGAAGCTACCGCCGACCCGACCGCACCCCGCGCGCCGAACAGGCGGTTTGCGACGCCATGGCGTCGCAAACCGCCTGTTCGGCCGGGGTTGGCGGTGGCCTACCGCAGGAACGGAGGGACGTCGATGTCTTCGTCGCGGATCTCGAGCGAGTCGCGCTCGACGCGGGGCGAGCGGTCGCGCTCGCGGGCCCGCGTGCGGGTCTCGGCACGGGCCCGCGACGGGCGGGTGCGGCCGGACTCGAAGCCGGTGGCGATCACCGTGACGCGGACCTCGTCGCCGATCGCGTCGTCGATCACCGAGCCGAAGATGATGTTCGCCGCCGGGTCGGCCGCGCCCTGGACGATCTCGGCCGCCTCGTTGATCTCGAACAGGCCGATCTCCGACCCGCCGGTGATGTTGAGCAGGATTCCCGTCGCCCCATCGACCGACCCTTCGAGCAGCGGGCTCGTGATCGCGGCCTTGGCGGCGTCGGCGGCGCGGTTCTCGCCGCCGGACTGGCCGATCCCCATCAGCGCCGAGCCGGCGTCCTGCATGATCGTGCGGACGTCGGCGAAGTCGAGGTTGATCAGCCCTGGGATCGTGATCAGGTCGGTGATCCCCTGGACACCCTGGCGCAGCACGTTGTCGGCCTCACGAAAGGCCTCCAAGATCGTCGTCCGCCGCTCGACGATCCCGAGCAGCTTCTCGTTCGGGATCACGATCAGCGTGTCGACGACGTCGCGCAGCCGCGTGACGCCCTCCTCCGCCTGACGCATCCGCTGCGAGCCCTCGAACTCGAACGGCTTGGTCACGACGCCGACGGTCAGCGCGCCGATCTCGTTCTTGGCGATCTCGGCGATCACCGGAGCGGCGCCGGTGCCGGTGCCGCCGCCCTCGCCGGCCGTGACGAAGACCATGTCCGCGCCCTTCAGCGCCTCCTTGATCTCGTCACGCGATTCGGCGGCCGCACCGAAGCCGACCTCCGGGTTGGCGCCGGCGCCGAGCCCCTTGGTCAGCTCGTGACCGATGTTGAGCTTGACGTCGGCGTCGCACATCGCGAGCGCCTGGGCGTCGGTGTTGGCCGCGATGAACTCGACGCCGCGAAGTCCGGCGTCGACCATCCGGTTGACGGCGTTCGTGCCGCCACCGCCGACGCCGACGACCTTGATGACCGCCAGGTAGCTGCCGCTGGTATCCATGAGTTTCCCGTCTGACCCTCGAGATAGCGTTCAGGTGTTGCCGTCGGCCTTGTGAGACTGGACCCAAATGGCTCCGGCTTTCACCATCATCGGTGAGAACAGGCAGTCTAGACCGCAAGATCGGTTGCAGACAACCAAACGGTCAAGGACAAGTCAAGGGTTCACGCCGGCAGGACCCTCGCCCTCGGGTCTAGGGTTGGGTAGAGGTCGCCGGCGGCTGGCCGGTCGCAGCGGGCGTCGCACCATCACCCGCAGCGGCCGCGGCCGCGGAATCACCGGGCGACCCCGCCTCGGGCGCAACCGGCTCGAGCCCGCCCGCCGCCGGGCGCTCGGGCGAGCGCACGTCGATGTAGGTGGCGGCCATCGCTCCGGGATCGGCGAGCACGGTGGCGATCGCGATCCACTTGGCGCGCAGTCGCTCCGGCCCGCCGAGGCGCAGCATCGGCCCGGCCGCGAGCCGGATCGTCACCGGGGCGCACCGGATCCGCGCGGGGCACCTCC
>CAZYMM010000114.1:0-6793 GCA_964648515.1 uncultured Conexibacter sp. | reverse complement strand
GGCGACCTGACGAGCTCGCGGGCGTGAACGATCGCACGGTCGCGCCGGGCCCCGTGGTTACGCTCCCTGCTGCCATGACCTCGCAGATGACACCGGATCTCTATCGCGCCGGCAGCGGCGAGCCGCTGCTGCTGATCCACGGGTTCACCGACACCTGGCGCGCCTGGACGGCCGTGCTCGGTGAGCTCGTCCCGTTCTTCGAGGTGATCGCGCCGACGCTGCACGGCCACTTCGGCGGACCGCCGATGCCCGAGATCGACGTCCAGAAGCCGGACGCGATGGAGCGCTTCACCGACATCTTCGAGCAGCGGATGGACGAGCTCGGAATCGGCACCGCGCACATCGCCGGCAACTCGCTCGGCGGCGGCATCGCGCTGCAGCTCGCCAAGCGCGGCCGCGCGCGCAGCGTCGTCGGCCTGGCGCCGGCCGGCGGGATGGAGGTCGGCGACCGCGCCGAGGCGCTGCGGATCAAGCGCCAGTTCAAGCGGCTGCAGGCCAGCAGCCGCGCGGCGGCGCCCTACGTCGAGCGGATCATGCGCTCGTCGAACCGCCGCCGGATCGCGCTGCGCGACATCGTCCAGATGGGCAACCAGGTGCCGGCCGAGGCCGCGATCCGCATGACCCGCGCCTCGATCCGCTGCGAGGCAGTCGACGACGTCTACGAGGTGCTCGAGTCCGGCGCCCCGTGGCTGACCGAGCTCGACCGGATCAGCTGCCCGACGCTCGTGGCCTGGGGCAGCAAGGACCGGATCCTGCCCGCGCACAAGCACGCACGGCGGCTCGCGCTCGAGATCCCCGGGCTCCAGTACCGCACGCTGCACGGCCTCGGTCACATCCCGATGTGGGACGCGCCCGAGCTCGTCGGCGCGATGATCCGCGACCACGTGCAGCGCAGCACCAAGGCCGCCTGAGAACCGCCCGGCTGCGAGTGCCGAGCCGCACATTGCGCCGCCGGGCGCACCCGTAGCTTCCCGCGGATGCATCCGGTCGCAGGCAAGGTCGTGTTCATCACCGGCGCGGCGCGCGGGATCGGCGCCGAGACCGCGCGGCTGCTGGCCGCCCGCGGCGCCCGGATCGCGCTCGTCGACATCGACGAGGAGCCGCTCGCCGCGCTGGCGGCCGAGCTCGGCGACAGCGCGGTCGCGATCGTCGCCGACGTCGTCGACTTCGAGGCGATGGAGCGCGCCGCCGCCGCGGCGGTCGAGGCGTTCGGCCGGATCGACGTCTGCCTTGCCAACGCCGGCATCGCCAGTTACGGCACGGTCGCGACCGTCGACCCGCAGATGTTCCGGCGCGTGATCGACGTCAACCTCAACGGCGTCTTCCACACCGTCCGCGCAACGCTCGATCAGATCGCCGCCCAGCGCGGCTACGTGCTGATCGTCTCCTCGCTGGCGGCGTACGCGCACGCCCCCGGGCTCGCGCCGTACAACGCCTCGAAGGCCGGGGTCGAGCACCTGGCGAACGCGTTCCGGCTCGAGGTCGGCCATCGCGGCGTCGCCGTCGGCTCGGCCCACATGTCGTGGATCGACACCCCGCTCGTACAGGAATCGCGCAGCGACCTGGCGTTTGACGGCGACCCTATCCGCCGGATGCCCGGGCCGCTCGGCGCGACGAGCACGGTGCGCGAGTGTGCGGAGGCGTTCGTGGACGGGATCGAGCGCCGCAGCACCCGCGTCAACGTGCCCGGCTGGGTCGGCGTGATGCGCTGGCTGAAGCCGGCGCTGACGGTGCCGCCGATCAGCACCGTGATGGGGCGTGAGGCCGCGCGCCAGGTGCCGCTGATGGAGGCGCATCTGAAGAAGCTCGGCCGCTCCGCGTCGGAGCGGACCGGCAGCCTTTCGGACCACGACTGAACGCGCCGCCGCCCGGCGCCTGCCTCAGGCGAACCGGCGCTTGACCGCCGCCGGGGCGACCTTCAGCATCGGCTCGGCGGCTGCGCGCAGCGCCGGCTCGGCAGCCAGCACGCCGACCAGTGCGTCGAGGTGCTCGTCGCCGACGCGGCCCAACGCGGCCGCGAACCGCTTGCGTTGCACGGCGCCGAGATCGGCGAAGACGGTCAGCGACTCCTCCCAGAGCTCGTGCTCGTGGGCGGCGCGATGGATGTCGTCGATCCGCCCGTCGCCGAGCGTGGCGACGAGCGCGTCGATCCGCTCCGGCTCCTCGACCAGGAACGCCGCGCGCAGCAGCGTCTCGGCGTCGAAGACGCCGAGCAGCGAGGTCAACACGCCGGCATCGATGTGGCCGACGAAGGCCGCCAGCACCGCCCACTCGCGGCGCTGGGCGAGCTCGGCGCCGGCCGCCGTCAGCTGGTCGGCCGGGATGCCGCCGATCAGCGGCCCGGCGCGGCGCAGGTCGAGATGCTGGGCCGTGTCGGCGAGGAATGCCGGCGACATCCGCCGCGTGATCTCCGGCAGCATCCCGACGTCGAGCAGCGGCACGATCGCGCCCGACAGCACCGGTCCGAGCGCATGCTCGGCGATCTTCGCCGCGAGCGGCGCGGGCAGCTTCGAGGCCAGGTTCGCGGCAGGCCGCAGCCCGACGCTGAAGCGGCGGTAGAAGTGGTCGCCGACCGCGAACCGCAGCTCGCGCAGCGCCGCCTCGTCGGCGGCGTCGAGCACGGCGAGCGCGTCCTCCTCGGTGCCCAGCACCCGTGCCAGCCGCGCCAGCTCGGCGTCGCGACGCAGCTTTTTCGCCACCGACCCGGCCGCCGGCGAGCCGCCCTTGCCGTTCGTCGCACGCGGGCTCACAGCCCCAGCACCTTCCGGGCCAGCGGGCGCAGCGGGCGCGGCACGATCCGCAGCGCCGACTCCGCAGCCTGCGCGGCCTCACGGCCGTGACGGCGCTCGGCGGCGGCGACCAGCCGCGACACCTCCTCTGTGACCTTAGGTCCCAGCGCGGTGATCGCATCCGGGACGATGAACGCGTCCTGCGCCATCTTCCAACCCCCTCGGTCCTGGTCGCCGGCCGGTCAGCCGGCCTGTTCTGCCTCTCGCTTCAGGCCCTCGGCGGCGTGGCCGAGCAGCATGTTCTTGACCTGATCCTGCACCGGCCCGCGGACGAGCAGGCCGAGCACCCGGCCCGGGTCGACCTCGAGCCCGTACGTGGCACGGGTGCGGTCTCCGTCGAGCGCCTCGAACCGCCACCAGCCGCGAGCCGACTTCGTGTCTCCCTCGATCTGATCCCAGCTCATCCCGGCGGGCTCGTCGTAGGCGAACCGCATCTTCGCCCGCACCGACTTGACCTTGGCGTCGCTGGTCGTCTCAACGACCTCGGCCCGGCCGTCCGCGTCGCTGGAGATCACGTCGGCCCGGGTCAGCGAGCCCTGCCAGCGCGGCGAGTTCGCGACATCGGCCGCGATCGCGAAGACGCGCTCGATCGGAGCGTCGATCTCGACCGTCCGCTCGCCGGTGATAGTCCCCATGCGGCGAGCGTACCGGGCGCCGCAAACCGAAGTGGCGCAGCGGTCACACACTGCCGCTAGCTTGGATGCGATGCGCACCACCCTGGCCGCCGCCGTGATCGCCGCCCTGCTCTGCGTTCCGGCCGCCCCCGCTCACGCGGCGGCGAAGGGCGGCAACCCCTACCGGCTGGCCCCCGACAACGCCGCGCTGTCGCTGCGGATGGTCGCGCTCGGCCAGATCGACCGCGACCTCGTCTTCACCGTCCAGGCGCGCGGCGCGATCCGCCCTGCCGACTTCGGACGCGACGGCGGCGACATCTGCCTGACCGCCACCCAGGGCGCCCGCAACAACCAGCTCTGCATCGACCACGACGGCCCGGACTGGCGGATCCTGCGCGGCGAACAGCCGGTTGCGGCCGCGCGGATCGGCCAGCCGCTGGCCGGCAAGCTGCAGGTACGGATCACACCGGCCGATGCCGGCCTGCTGACCGGCGCGCTGCGCTGGTCGGTCGAGCTGACCGCAGGCGGCAGCTGCACGGCGCCGGGCGTCTGCGTCTCGCGCGCGCCACGGACGGCCGGCGCGACCTACCCGGGCCGGGTCTGGCGCGTGGTCTCCAGCGGCTGCGTCGTGCGCGGCCCGGCGCAGGTCTCGCACGGCCCGAACGTCAAGCGCGTCGCGCTGACCTATGACGACGGGCCAGCGCCGATCACGAGCCGGTTCGTCAGCAAGCTCGAGCAGCTCGGCGTGCCGGCGACGTTCTTCCAGCTCGGCCAGGCGGTGTCGGCGCGCGCGCCGCTGCTGCGGCAGATGATCGCCGCCGGCTTCGAGCTCGCCAACCACTCCTGGAACCACGCCAACCTCGGCCGCGGCGGCCCGGCCGCGAGCGATCAGATCGCTCGGACCAACGCCGCGATCCGCCGCGCGACCGGCTTCACGCCGTGCCTGTTCCGCCCGCCCTACGGCTCGACCGGCGCCGACCTCGTCGCCCGGACCCGCGCGCTGGGGATGACGGCGGTGCTCTGGTCCGCCGATCCGAAGGACTATCTGCGGCCGGGAACGGATGCGATCGTCGCCCGCGTACTGGCGGAGGCCGGCAACGGCGGGATCCTGCTCAGCCACGACGGCGGCGGCCCGCGCGAGCAGACCCTGGCCGCGATCGCGCCGATCGTGACCGCGCTGAAGCGGCGCGGCTACACGTTCGTGACGGTCTCCGAGCTGCTCGGCTACCGCCAGAAGCTGGCGCTGGTGCGCTGAGGCCCTAACGCGGTGCTGGAGCGCGCAGCAGCGCGCGCGGCACCGGCGGCGGACCGCCGGCTGCGGAGGCCTTGGCGCCGCCGTGGGTCGCGGCGTAGCGGGCGACGTCCTTCTTCGGCACGACGAAGATCCTGCGGTCCTTCGCGTACAGGCCCTGATCGTCGCTTGTCGCCGGCGGCCGGCGATAGACGTCGATGTGGCGGCCCTTGATCGCGCCGCCGGTGTCGTCGGCACGGAACCAGCCGTCGCCGTTGGCGCCGACGTAGTCGGGCAGGTAGACGAGCGAGCCGAGCGGGATCAGCCGCGGGTCGACCGCGACGCTGCGGTAGAAGGCGAGCGGGCGCGAAGGCCCGGGCGCGAACGTGATCCCGCTGGGCGGGACGTAGCGCTTGCCCTCGCCGGCGAACCAGCCGCCGCCCAGCAGCGGGAAGGTGACCTTGCCGCCCCCTGACTTCCACAGCCCCGACGAGCGCCAGAACGGTGACCACGGGCCGCCGACGCCGAACCGCGCGCGCTTGCCGCGCTCGGTCACCCAGCCGCCCGAGCCGACGTCAGCGATGTGGTACATCTTGCCGTCGGTGCCGATGCCGTCGCCCTCCATCGACAGCCCGCGCGCCGAGTAGAGCCAGTCGACGCGCGCCTGACGGGCGAGGCCCGGCGCGTCGACACGGGCACCGACGAACCACTTCTCGGGTGCCGGGAAGTACTCGGTGGTCACGACCTTGGTCAGCCAGCGCGGCTTGCTGACCGCAGCCAGCGCGGACGCGGACGCGGCCGGCAGGACGACGAGCAACACGACGAGCAGCACGATGCGAGAGGGAGAGCGGCGCATGGGCTTCTGACCACGGTATCGGACGATCGCGGCCCGAACCGCAGTCGGAGTGCCGGTCAGAACGCCGCCGTACCGCCGGTCAGGCTCGTGATCTCGCGGTCGAGCTCCTCGAGCGCACGACGCTGAAGCCACGACGGGCGCAGCGTGTGGGCCGGCACGTCGCTCAGCACCCGCACCCGCAGCACGTCGCCGCCGTGCTCGCCGGCGAGGAAGCCGCCGCTCTCGAGCTCCTCGTAGAGCGGCTCCTCGCCTGTGAACAGCGCCAGCAGCCGCGTACGGTTCTCGCGCAGCCGCTCGAACCGGCCGCTCAGTGCCTCGCTCTGCAGCGGGTCGCCGCCGGCGGTGCGGCTGCCGCGGCGAGCGAACGCCCTGCGGCCCAGCGCACGGACCGCCCAGGGCGCGAGCCGCACCGCGTCGCGGCCGGAGTGGCGCAGCTTCTCCCAGCTGACCGAGCGGACCATCTGCCCGGCCCGCCGCGCCTCGCGGTCCGCATCGAGGTGCTCGTTCCAGATCAGCGCGCGCGGGTTGATCATCACCGCCGCCACGATCCGGGGATCGGCGCAGGCCGCGTGAAAGCCCCAGTAGGCGCCCGAGCAGAGCCCGACCACGGCGAACCGCTTGCCGGTCCCGCGCGCCGCCAGCTCGTCGATCACCGTCAGGACCTGGCCGACGAGCCGCTCTGTGTGCAGCCCGTCGTTCTCGCGGTAGACAGAAGCGTCGCCGTCGCTCTCGCCGATGCCCTCGAGATCGACTCGCAGCGAGGTGACGCCGCGTCCGGCCCAGGCGCGCGCGGCGCGCACCCAGAGCCGGTTCGGCCCGCAGTGGTCGATCACGCCGGCGTTGAGGAAGACCAGGCAGAGCTCGCCGGCGGCGCCGTCCGGGCTCGCGAGGACGCCGAACAGCGAGCCGATCCGGACCGGCCGCTCGCTGCCGCCACCCGGAAGCGGCAGCTCGGCGGCGGTCGCCGGCGGCGCGACCGGCGTGCGTGCGGCGGCGGCGGGGAGGCGGTCGAGCCAGTCACCGACGGCCCGCTCGGCCTCGGCCGGCAGCGCGGCGAGCTGCGGCTCGGCGATCAGCCGCGAGAACGATCCGGCCTGCGCATCGCCAACCAGCGCGCCTGCTCGGCTCAGCGCCGCGGCTAGGTCGGGATCGGTGCGGCGGCCGTCGCTCTCGAGCAGCAGCACGCTGCGGCCGGCGAGCGTGCCGGCGGCCAGCGTGCGCAGGTCGACCTGCTGCAGCGAGGCCATCGTCTCGGCCGAGAGCCGGTAGCCGGCGACGGCCAGGCCGTCATCGTCGTGGCCGG
>CAZYMM010000113.1:0-6859 GCA_964648515.1 uncultured Conexibacter sp. | reverse complement strand
ACCGCGCTGATGTGGATGATCGCCGAGCTGTTCGAGACGCTGCCGGAGGCCGGTGACCTGCCGCAGCCGAAGCTCGTCTTCTTCTTCGACGAGGCCCACCTGCTGTTCAACGACGCCTCGGACGCCTTCCTGGCCGCGATCGAGCAGACGGTGCGGCTGATCCGCTCCAAGGGCGTCGGCGTCTTCTTCGTGACGCAGACGCCGAAAGACGTGCCGTCAGCCGTGCTCGCGCAGCTCGGCAACCGGATCCAGCACGCGCTGCGGGCGTTCACGCCCGAGGACGCCAAGGCGCTGAAGGCGACGGTCTCGACCTTCCCCAAGTCGGATTTCTACGACCTCACCGAGCTGCTGCCGTCGCTCGGGATCGGCGAGGCCGCGGTGACGACGCTCAGCGACTCGGGCGTGCCGACACCGGTCGCCCACACCAAGCTGGTCGCACCGCTGTCGCGGATGGGCCCGGCCGACGATGTCGACGGCGCCGCCAAGGCCTCGCCGCTGTGGGCCAAGTACGGGACGCGGGTCGACAACATCTCGGCCCGCGAGAAGCTGGCCGCCCGCACCGAGGCCGCGGCGCAGGCCCAGCCGACGCCGGTCGCCGCGCCGCCGCCGGTCAAGGCCGAGCACAAGGAGGCGGCGAAGGCGGCCGGTGGCGGCACCGCGGAGGCGATCGGCGACTTCCTCAAGTCACGCGAAGGCCGCCAGCTGCAGAGCCAGGTGATCCGCGGCGTCTTCGGGATGCTCAAGAAGCAGCTCCGCTGAGCCGCGTAGGCTTGCGGCCCGGATGGCCGTCGCCCGACGCCTGCTCCCCGCCCTGCTCGGCACGGCCCTGCTGTCGGTGCTGGTCGCGCTCGTCTACGGCCGCGGCCGGCTGCTGAACTACGACACGAGCTACTCGCTGCTCTGGGGATCGGAGCTCGCGCGCGGGCAGATCCCCGACATCACGATCCCGTTCGCGCCGACCCAGCACCCGCTGGCGACGCTGCTCGGTGCGCTGCTGACCCTGCCGGGCACCGGCCCGGTGCCGCACGGCGGCGCGGCGACCGCGGCCTGGGAGCTGCTGGCAATCATCTTCCTCGGCGCGCTCGGCTACCTGACGTTCGCGCTCGGCCGCCACTGGTTCGGCGCCGGCGCCGGCGCAGTCGCGGCCGCAATCCTGTTGACGCGCGAGCCGGTGCTCAGCTACGGCATCCGCGCCTACATCGACATCCCCTACATCTGCCTGCTGCTGGGCGCGCTACTTGTCGAGTCGCGCCGGGCGCGGGCCGGGCGGCCGGTGCTGGCGCTGCTGGCGCTCGCCGGGCTGCTGCGGCCGGAGGCCTGGCTGTTCTCGTTCATCTACCTGATCTGGCTCTGGCACGGCGGCGCGCTGCGCCGCGAGCACCTGCTCTGGGCGGCCAGCGCGCCGCTGCTCTGGGCCGCCAGCGACCTGATCCAGACCGGCAACCCGATCTATTCGTTCACCGCGACCCAGAGCAACGCCGAGGAGCTCGGGCGCGTGACCGGGATCACGAACGTGCCGGCGACGCTGCCGCGGCGGCTCGGCGAGATCCTGCGCGTGCCGGGGCTGCTGGCCGCAGCCGGCGGCGGCCTGCTCGCGCTCTACTGGCTGCGCGAGCGCGCCCGCTTCCTGGCTGCCGCCGGTGTCCTCGCCGTGCTGGCGTTCGTGGTGCTGGCGGCTGCCGGGCTGCCGATCCTGACCCGCTACCTGCTCGGCCCGGCCGCGATCCTCGCGATCTTCGCCGGCGCCGCGATCTGCGGCTGGAGCCGCCTCTTGCCCGCTGACCGCCGGCGTCGTCCCTGGCAGGCGTTCGCCGCGCTCTGCGTGCTCGCGTTCGCCGTGCTGGGACCGAACCAGTGGCAGCGGCTGACCGGCACCCGTCACGCGCTCGTCACCCAGCGGGCGATCCTGACCGAGCTGCGCACGCTCGCGCCGCTGGCCGGCAGCGGCTGCCCGGTCAGCGTCCCGAACCGCCGCCCGGTGCCGCAGCTCGCGCTCTGGACCGGCCGGCCGGCGGCGAGCATCCGCTCGGCCCAGGCCGACCGGCGCTACACGCTGCCTGCGTTCTCACCGGCCTCGCCGCAGATCGCCAAGCAGTTCATCCTCAACAGGTCCGATGCGACGACGTACCTGCCGCCGCCGCCGACCGGGTCGCCGCAGGTGCGTGGCCGCTGGTGGACTCTGACCGGCCGCTGCTGAGCCCGAACGCGGTCGCGCCCGCCACGGGATCCCCCGTGACGGGCGCGAGAGCCTGCGGGCCGGCTACTTGACCGTAATCGTGCGCACGCCGGTCCCGGAGCCGGCACGGCCGGAGTCTCCGGTCCACTGTGCAAGCACCTGATACTTGCCCTTCTTGATGTTCGCGAAGGTTGCGGTGAACGAGCCGCCGCCGTTCTGCCCGGCGGTCACGAGCTGCGTCTTCCATTGCGCCATGCCGACCGGGCGGATCGCCACGCGCACGGTCTCGCCGCCGGTGCCGCCGACGAGCCGGCCGAGGATCTGGACCCTGGTGCCGATCCGCTTGACCGTCGACTTCGTGTCGCTCAGCGACAGCGTCGACTTCTCACCGAGGCTGCCACCGGTCGTCGTCTGGAAGAGGGAGACGACCCGACCGGAGCTGCGCGGGAGCATCGACAACGCGTAGGCGGTCCCGGCGCCGTTCGTGACGAGCTGCCCGATCTGCGAGTTGACCGCACCGACCGCCTCGGGCTGCCAGGTCTTGCCGGCGTCGCTCGTGTGCAGCACAACGGGTGACGGCCAGTCGTTGTTGTCGACCGCGAAGTACTCGCTCTGGCCGGCGACCTGAACAGCACCGAGGTAGCTCGTGCCGAGCGACAGCTCGCTCCAGCGCCTGCCGGCGTCGTCGAGCGCACGCCAGACACGCCCGCGTGCGATCGCGATCACGCCGCGGGTCGGCAGCACCGAGACCGAGCTGACCGGCAGCCGCATCGCCTTCGGCATCCCGAGCCGTCGCCACCTGACGCCGCCGTCGGTCGACAACGCGATCCCACCGGTCGACTTCAGGCCGCTGCTGTTGACGTAGGCGATGCGGCGCCCGAGATGGCCGACGCTCCACTGGCCCTTGCCCGACGGCGCCTTGGCGACCGGCGTGAAGCGGCTGCCGTCGACGGCGCGGTAGACGCCGAAGCGGCCGAACAGGAGCGCCGAGGATGCGTCCGGTGTCAGCACGACCCGCGGGCTCGACGGTGTCCCTGAGTCGACACTGCTCCAGCTCGTGCCGCCGTCCTTGGTCTGCACCAGCGTCCCGTCGGACTGCAGCGCGTAGCCGTTGTTGGCGCTCGAGAAGTCCGCGCTGATCACCGGTGCGCCGTTGATCAGCGAGCGCGTCTGCCACTGGCCGCCGATCAGGCGCACGATCGAGCCCTGGGCGGTGCCGACCGGACCGCCGGCGCTCGGCAGCAGCGTGTTGATCTGCCCGGCGACCGGCTGGCTCGAGGTCCGTGTGAACGTGGCGCCGCCGTCGTTGGACACGTAGCTGACGCCGGCGCTGCCGACGACCACGAGCCGCGAGGGCGTGACATAGGCGACGGCGAGCGCATCACCGTTGCCGACGCTGACCTGGTTGAAGGTCGTGCCGCCGTCGCTGGAGACCGCCAGCCTGCCGCCGACGACGTAGGCCAGATGCTGAGGGTCGGCAGCGCTGATCGCCGCCGGGTTGTCGGTGGTGAGCAGCGACTTCCAGGTGACGCCACCGTCATCCGAGCGGATCATCGCGCCGGGGCCCCAGGCGATCAGGTGGGTGTCGTCGAGTGCCTCGATCCGGCTGGCGGCCGTCATCGCCAGCGGATGCCAGGTAGCGGCACCGTCGGTGGTCTCATACACGCCGATGCCGTCGACGACAAAGCCGTGCGTGTCGCTGACGAACGCGATGTCGCTGCCGCCCGACACGGTCGAGACGTTGCTCAGCGTCGCGCCGCCGTCGGTCGTCTTCAGCACAGCACCGCCGGCACGGAGGATGTAGCCGAGATCGGCGCTGACGAAGTCGTAGCCGGCGATCGCGCTCGACGAGTAGCAGGACTGATCGCTGGCCCCGACGAACACCGGCTGGAAGGTCGTGCCGCCGTCCTTGGAGATGCGCAGCGCGCAGACCGTGCTGCCGCTCTGGGCACGGGTCGCGGCCACGACCACGCCTGGCGAGACCATGTCGATCGAGGCGACGTCGAGGCTGGTGCCGGTGAAGAGCCCGCTCCAGCTGTCGCCGCCGTCGGTGGTCTTCAGCACCGTGCCGCCGGCACCGGCCGCGTAGCCGACCTGGCCCTGATAGCTGATCGCGTTGAGGTCATAGCCCTGCGGGATCGGGTCGCTCCACTGCCAGCCGGAGGTCGGCAGCGCGACCCCGGCCGCAGCCGGCGAGGCGCAGAGCGCCGCGGCGCCGACTGCGAGCACGGCCCCGCGGGTGAGAAGTGATCGGAACGTTGTGGACATGTGAGCGAGCCTTTCAGATGACGATGCCGATGCTGTCGGGTGCTGTAACGGTGCCCGTGGCGAGAGGTTGCGCCGGTCGCTGAACTCAGGCGCTGACGATCGATGCGACGGCGTTGATCATCACGGCGATGATCACGACCCCGAAGAGATAGGAGATGAGCCCGTGCGCGGTCGCCAGGCGGCGCGTCGAGCGCGTGTTGAGGTTCGTGTCGGAGACCTGGAAGGTCATGCCGACGGTCAGCGCCAGGTAGGCGAAATCACGGAAGTCGGGGTCGGCCAGCGCTCCGGCCGAGCCCTCGGGGAAGAGCACGCCGCCGCCGTCGAGGTAGAAGCGGCTCGCGTAGCGGCGCAGGAACTCACTCTGGACGACGAGCCAGGACGCGAAGACCGTCAGCACGCCGAGCGCGGTGTCCCAGATCCGCGCGGCGCCGTGTGCGGTCTGCGCGTCCTTGAGCGCGAAGCCGATCGCGACAAAGCTGCCGATCACGGCCGCGGTGATCAGGGCCGCGGCGACCGCACGGGTGTCATCGTCACGCAGCGCGATCTCACGCGCACGCTTCGGCGCAACGCCGAGCACCGCGAGCGCGAACGCGACCTTGACCGCACAGGTCGCCACCCAACCCAGCATCAAGCGGTTCTGCAGCGGGCCCGGCGCGAGCAGGAAGACCACGATCCCGACGGCGACGCCGGCGGCCAGACGGCCGAGCGCGTGGTGGTGAGCGGTCCGCACCGAGAGGCGATTTCAGCAGGTGGAGAGGACGGCGAAGAGACCCCACGGCGAAATCCTCCACATCGCCACCCGCAGGAAGAGTCCGGGATGCTCGGAACCGGCCAGGTTGTGACTCGACCGCCTACTGCCGAAGTCACCCCAAGGGCTCAAGCCGACGGGGAGACTCGAACTCCCGACCCCTTCATTACGAGTGAAGTGCTCTACCAGCTGAGCTACGTCGGCGTGGGCGGCGCAGTCTACCGGCCGAACATCGCGATCGGCGGTCGTTCAGGTTGCCCGCAGGACGACCCGCTAGCGTGCCCGCGCGATGCTCGACCTGCTCCGGGCGATCGTGCTGGGCCTCGTCCAGGGCACGACCGAGTTCCTGCCGATCTCGTCCTCCGCGCACCAGCGGATCGTCGCCTCGCTGCTCGGCTGGAAGGACCCGGGCGCGGCCTTCACCGCGATCACCCAGATCGGCACCGAGCTCGCGGTCCTCGTCTACTTCCGCCACGACCTCTGGCGGATCGCCCGCGGCTGGCTCGCAGCGCTGCGCAACCCCGCGCTGCGGCGCACCGCTGATGCGCGGATGGGCTGGTTCATCATCGTCGCGACGATCCCGATCGGGATTCTCGGCTACGTGTTCAAGCACCAGATCGAGACCGGCGCCCGCAACCTGCTGCTGATCGGCGGCACGCTGCTGGTGTTCGGCCTCGTGATGGGCACAGCGGATGCCAACGCGACGCAGAAGCGCACGACCGACGAGCTCGACAACCGCTCGGGCATCCTGATCGGCCTCGCCCAGTCGCTGGCGCTGATCCCGGGCGTCTCGCGCTCGGGCGCGACGATCAGCGCCGGCCTGCTGCTCGGCCTGACGCGCGAGGCGGCGGCACGGTTCTCGTTCCTGCTGGCGATCCCGGCCGTGCTCGCCAGCGGCCTGTTCGAGCTCGTCAAGCTCGCCGGCGGCGAGTCACCGGGCTCGGACCCCTGGTGGGGGATCGCGCTCGCGACCGTGATCTCGTTCGTCGTCGGCTACGCGGTGATCGCCTGGTTCCTGCGCTACCTCGGCCACCACACGCTGCGTCTGTTCGTCGCCTACCGCGTCCTGCTCGGCACGCTGGTGCTGGTCCTCGCCGGCGCCAGCGTCATCCACTGAGCCGCCCGGCCAAGCGCAGCCCGAGCGCGGTCAGCATCAACCGCTCATTGGGGTTCAGGGCCAGCGTCGTCCGCGCCTGCTCGACGTCGAGGACCGCCTCGCGCAGCGCCGCACCGTCACGGCAGCGCTCGGCGTCCTCGGCCAGTGCACCGGGACGGTCGACCGCCCGGACCGCGTCGGCCGCCCCATCGGCCAGCGCGGCGAGGTCACGCAACCAGAGCGCCGTCAGCCGCAGCACGAGATCGATCGTTCCGGACTTCTCGCGCCGCTCGACACGGCGTTCGGCGACATCACCCTCGCGCAGCGCCCGGCGCCGTTCGGCCTTCGGCAGCGCTGCCGCCAGCTCCTGCGCCGCAGCCTGCGCTTCCGCACCCGCCGCCTTTCCGGCCTCGTCGGCACGAGTGAAGATCGCCTCGACCACCGCACCGACCGGGCCGCCGGCAAACGCGGTGCGGACGTAGTCCTCGGCCGCCCGGCGCAGCTCGGCCCCCTCCGCGGTCGCCAGCCGCAGCGCCAGCCGGGCGTCGCCGCCAGCCAGGCGCACACAGGC
>CAZYMM010000112.1:0-6977 GCA_964648515.1 uncultured Conexibacter sp. | reverse complement strand
CCGCCACCCTCGCCTGCTGCGCCGCGCTGCTGCTCGCAGCCCCCGCCGCCTCGGCCGATGTCTCGATGTTCTCACCCGGGCAGGGTGAGCTCGACGGGACGGTGCCGACGACGATGACGGGCGGCAACTGGTCGAATCTCGCCGGCGGCGTCGCGGCGCGGCCGTTCGTCAAGTCGCTCAAGGTCGTCAACGGCGGCAGTGTCGTGGCTCAGTTCAGCGGCGACGTCAACGCCGCCTACGGTGCCCGCGCCGACGGTGATGTCGCCGCGGCGGTCTCCCCGATCAACCTCTGCGCAGCCGGTCAAGTTCCTGGTGGGCAGTGCTATGCCACCCCGAACCGGGTCGGGATCTCGTTCGGGATCAAGGGCCAGGGCGGGCTAAACATGGACTTCTCTCGCCCGACCACGACGCCCGCGGTGACCGTCGACCAGAACACGGTCCTCGAGGTCGTGATCGCGCTCAACACGCTCGGCCAGACGCTGCGCTGGTCTTGGGTCAACGGCGAGCTTCTGAGCTGGAAGACGACCGGTCTCGGCACACCGGACGCCGAGATCCGTCTTCGCGTCAAGCCTGCCGTGACGCCGCTCGTCGACTACGCGACGCTCGGCCCGAACGGCTGCACCGCCACACCGATCAACAGCTGCGAGATCGCGCAGGCGGCCGGCTCCGGGCTGGGCGCCAACCTCGTGCTCAGCCTCGACGACACGCTCGATCCGGCGCTCACCGGCACCGCCTTCGGCACCACCTCGTCGCTGGCCGGCTTCCTGATCCCCGGCGGCAGCGCCGGTGCCGCGACGCTCGGCCTGCAGATGGCATCAGCCCATCTCGCCGCCGACGGCTCGCTGATGCAGGGCTCGATCCGAGCCTTCATCCCGGCGACCGCGCTGATGGCCCTCTACGGGATCACACCGGCCGAGGCGACCTCGTACTTCTCGGCCACCCGCACCGGTGACAGCGGCACGCAGAACGCGCCGGTCTACGAGGCGCGCAGCGCCGGGGACGCCGATGACGCCAGTCTGGTCGTCTCGATCACCGGGATCACGTTCAGTGCGCCGACCTACCGGCTCGCCGCCAGGGCGGCGGTTCCGGTCCGCCTGTCGCAGAAGCGGGGCAAGCTCGTAGCCTCGGTCCGGTCGCTGGCAGCCTGCAAGGGCGGTCGCTGCACGGTCACGCTGTCGGCGCAGCGGTCGACCTTCGCCAAGGCGAGGGTGATCGCTCGCAGCAAGAGCAGCAGAAGCGGCGCGATCTCCGTGTCGACCGAGGCTCGTTCATTGCCCGAGCACGGACGCGTTCAGATCGTCGTGCGCAAGGGCAAGAAGGTTCTCGGCAGCATCACCCGCGCGCTCTGAGTCAGGAGCGCGCGGGGTGACGGTGCAGCCCGTGGGCGCTGGACAGCTCGTGCCGTCAGTCCCTTGCCGCAGCCAGGGCCTTCTTGAAGATCACGAGCGGCAGCAGCAGTCGTCCCGCGAGCGCGACGATCCAGACGATGACGGTGGCAAGCACCCAGGTGAGCGTGCCTCTGATTGTGAGGCTGTCGCTGACGATCGTGGTGATCACGAGGCTTGCGAGCACCGTGACGATGGCGCTGCTGCCAAGCAGGGCGGGTGCACTCTTGACCGCCACCTGGCGCAGGAGCGGCTCGATCAGCACCGAGATGCCGGTGAAGATCAGCACCGCGATGATCAGCCCGTTGACGCCGAGCGTCATGTCGTCGAGCACGGTTGCCGCGACGATCAGTCCGATGGCGTTGGACACGACCGCGATCACGGCGACAGCGAGCAGACGCATCATCGCGGCACGACCCGGTCGTGGCGCTGAACCAGCTCGTGGAAGCGGCTCGGCGCGGCCTCCATCACTGCTGCATTGACAAGTCCCATCAAACCCATCCTCGTGTCGTTCGGCTGCATCCAGCGCATCGGTCGAAGCCGGGGACGGTACCCCACTCTCGGTCAGCACGCGCCCGTTCGCCCGCCGGGCGGACCGGGGCCCTTGTGTCCGCGCGCTTCGCTGCGCAGGCCCACGCCCTGGCCCGAACCGGTACCGTCGGCCGATGATCGAAGGTCTCATGATGCACGACACGCCGCTCACGATCTCCAGCGTGCTGCGGCGGATGCGAACGGTCGGCGGCGCATCGGAGGTCGCGACGCTGCGCGGCGAGGCGATCACGCGCACCACGTACGCCGAGGTCGGTGAGCGGGCGCAGCGGCTGGCGGCCGCGCTGCACGCGCTCGACGTCCAGCAGGGCGACCGCGTCGCGACGTTCATGTGGAACAACCAGGAGCACCTCGAGCTCTACTACGCGGTGCCGAGCATGGGCGCGATCCTGCACACGCTCAACCTGCGCCTGTTCCCCGAGCAGCTCACCTACATCGTCGATCACGCCGAGGATCACGTGATCGTCGTCGACGACTCGGTGCTACCGGTGATCGCACCGCACGCCGCCTCGATGGGCAGCGTCCGCCACTGGGTGATCGTCGGCGACGGTCCCGCCGACGGTCTGCCCGGCGAGGTCCATCGCTACGAGGACCTGATCGCCGGTGCCCCCGACGGCTACGAGTTCCCCGAGCTGGAGGACCGGACCGCCGCCGCGCTCTGCTACACGAGCGGCACGACCGGCCATCCAAAGGGCGTGCTGTACTCGCACCGCTCGACCGTGATGCACGCGCTCGGCGCGAGCATGGCCGACACGATCGGCGTCTGCGCCAACGACCGTGTGCTGCCGATCGTGCCGATGTTCCATGCGATGGCGTGGGGCACGCCTTACGCGGCCGGCCTCACCGGTGCCGATCTCGTGATGCCCGGGCCGCACCTTCAGGCCGCGCCGCTGACGCGCCTGATCACCGAGGAACACGTCACGGTCGCCGCCGGCGTGCCGACGATCTGGCTCGACTTCCTGCGCCACGCCGACGAGGTCAAGCCGGACCTGTCCGGCCTGCGGATGGTGCTCTGCGGCGGCGCCGCGATCCCACGCTCGCTGATGCAGGGTTTCGACGAGCGCCACAACGTCAAGATGGTTCAGGGCTGGGGGATGACCGAGACCAGCCCGCTCGGCGCGGTCTCCAACCCGCCGCGCGGCGTCGAGGGTGCCGAGGCGCTCGAGTACCGGATCCGTCAGGGCCGGATCTCGCCGCTGATCGAGGCTCGCCTGATCGGCGAGGACGGCAGCGAGCAGCCCTGGGACAACGTCGCCACCGGCGAGCTCGAGGTCCGTGGGCCGTGGGTTGCCAACGCCTACTACCGGGCCGAGCCCGGCGATGTGAAGTTCTCCGACGATGGCTGGCTGCGGACCGGCGATGTCGCCGCGATCGACCCGCAGGGCTACATGCGGATCACCGACCGCGCCAAGGACGTGATCAAGTCCGGCGGCGAGTGGATCTCGAGCGTCGAGCTCGAGAACGAGCTGATGGGACATCCCGCGGTCGCCGAGGCCGCGGTGATCGCCAAGCCGGACGAGCGCTGGACCGAGCGTCCGCTGGCGTGCGTGGTGCTCCGCGAGGGCGCGCAGGCCGATGCCGCGGAGCTTGCGGCCCATCTGCAGGGCCTTGTCGCCAGGTGGTGGGTGCCCGACGAGTACGCCTTCATCGGCGAGATCCCGAAGACCAGCGTCGGCAAGTTCGACAAGAAGGTGCTGCGCGGGCAACTGGAGTCCGGCGAGCTCGTCGGCCGTCAGGCGGTCGACCTGAAAGCCCTCGCCTGAGCGCCGGTGAGCGGTTCGCGTGCCGACGACGCTGACGCTCAGGCGGGCTTGCCGATCCGCACGCGCCAGACCTCGGGCCCCTGCTCGAGGTAGTCCCAGGTGAAGTCACCGGCGTGCTCGGCCTCGAACTGGTAACGCAGCGGCTTCGGGTCGTGATCGTTGACGAGCTCGAAGCCGCTGCCGGCGTCGAGTGCTCCGTACGTGTCGAAGATCAGGCTGTGGCGGCGAGCCGGTGGTTCGGAACGCACGTCGAGTGTCGCGTCGGGCACTTCATCTCCTCGGTCTGGCGACAGCTTGCCGCCGTTTTCACAGTTACATTGGAGAAAATAGCCGATCGGCGTCGGGACCGCGTGCCGGCCGCTCTCAGCGGTTCGCGGCGACTTCGCCCAGCGCGACGCCGGCCTGCTCTGCGAGCGGCCCGCGCAGCGTGATCACGCAGCCGGCCTCGTCCGGATCGTGAGCGATGAACTCGGCCACGTCGGTCTTCGGGTCGAGCCGTTCGAGCAGTCCGATTGTCATGCCGCGATGCAGCGCACAGACGATCTCCGGCTGTTCGCGCACGGCCGCGCGGTAGGGGCAGTTGCCGAGGCAGTAGGAGATCTCGTCGTCGTCGACCGGCTGGCGGCTGGGCTGAAAGCCCATCGCGCTGAGCGCCCCGAACATCGTCTGCTCGGCCGAGCCTTCGCCGGAGCCGGCGGCCAACTCGCGCCCGATCGCACGGGCGCTCTTCTCGACGTCGGCGACGCGCGAGCGGCCCGAGGCCATCGTCTGTACCAGCCAGCGGCTGAGCTCCGTGTACGCGGTCGGCTTCTCGCCGCCGGGCATCGCGCCGGCGGCGATCGTCCAGCTGTCGCGCGGGCGCCCGCGCGACCGCCGTTCGCGTTCGCGGGCCACGAGCCCGGCCTCGTGCAGCTGCTCAAGGTGAAGCCGGACGCCGTTGGGGTGCAGCTCGAGTCGCTCTGCGAGCTCGTCGGTCGCGGCCGGCCGCCGCAGCTCGGCGAGCAGCATGAACAGGCGCGCGCGCGTCGGCTGCGACAGCACGTCACCGGGTCTGCTCTTCAGATCCACGTCTCCATTTTCGCACAGCCGGCGGATTCACAAAGCACGAGTAGATAAAATGTCTGTGACCGGTCCGCGGATCGCGGCCGGCATGAGATCCAGGAGGTAGGTCATGAGTGCCACCGATGTCGCCCGCGTCGACTACAGGACGGCCCTCCCGGCCGCGCTCGAGGCGATGGTCTCGCTGGAGACCGCGGTCGCCCGCGCGGGTGTCGATCCACTGCTGCTCGAACTCGTGCGGATGCGCGCGTCACAGATCAACGGCTGCGCGCACTGCATGGACATGCACAGCAAGGACGCGCTCGCCCGGGGCGAGGATCCGCAGCGGCTGTTCGTGCTCGAGGGCTGGCGCGAGACGACGTTCTACAGCGAGCGCGAGCGCGCCGCGCTTGCCTGGTGCGAGGCGCTGACGCTGCTGCCGCAGCACGGCTCCTCGGACGCCGAGTACGCGGCGATGGAGGCTCAGTTCAGCGCCGAGGAGATCGCGGCGATCACGTATCAGATCGTTGCGATCAACGGCTGGAACCGGCTCGCAGTCGGGTTCCACGCCCCGGTCGGCGACTACGTGTCGCCGTTCGCCGGGCACGACCACAGCTGATGTCCGTCAAGGTCAAGCGGATCTACGAGCCGGCCGCCGGCGACGACGGCTACCGAGTCCTGATCGACCGGCTCTGGCCGCGCGGGGTCAGCAAGGCCGCCGCACGGCTTGACGACTGGGCCAAGGAGCTCTCGCCGAGCGACGAGCTGCGGCGCTGGTACGGCCACGAGCCGGAGAAGTTCGATCGCTTCGCGGCCCGCTACCGCGAGGAGCTGGCTGCGCACGGCGAGAAGCTCGACGAGTTGCGGCAGCGCGCCGCCCACGGCACGGTCACGATCCTCTTCGGGGCGCGCGACGGGCCGCACAGCAACGCCGCTGTCCTGATCGAACTGCTCGAACCATCCTCTACGCCAACGACCGTGACCGACAAGGAGGCCGCACAATGAGTGAATCCCTCTATCCGAAGGCGACGGCGGAGCTCGCCGCACGTCGCTACGAGCTGGCGCCCGAGATCGGTGACGCGTTCAAGGAGTTCAGCGCCCGCGTCTTCGCAGCCGGGGCGCTCGACGAGAAGACCAAGCAGTTGATCGCGGTGGCGGTCGCGCACACCACGCAGTGCCCGTACTGCATCCGCGGCCACACCAAGGCTGCGCTGCGCAAGGGCGTCTCGGAGAACGAGCTGATGGAGGCGATCTGGGTCGCCGCCGAGATGCGTGCGGGCGGCGCCTACGCCCATTCGGCGCTGGCGCTCAGCGCCGCCGCCGAGGCCGGCCAGCACGCCCACTGAGCGCGCTGCCGGCCGGTCTCAGAGACGTCGCAACATCATCCGCGAGGCCAGCGCGAGCAGCACGATCCCGATCCCGCTCAGCACCCCGAGCTGCAGCAGGATGTCGCCGATCCCCTTGCCGTCGACGAGCACGCTCCAGAGCGCGTCGTTCATCCAGGCGTGCGGCGTGACGGCAAAGGCGATCGTGCGCATCGTGCCCGGAAAGAAGTGGAGCGGGACCATCGAGCCGCCGAGCGCCGCCATCGAGAGGCTCAGCAGCAGGGCCACGCCAGCGACCTGCTGTTCGCTGCGACCGAACTGAGCCAGCAGCAGCGAAGCACCCGAGCCGACGAGGCCCATCGCCGCGCAGAGCGCCGCGACCGCGAGCGGCGACTGCCAGTCGACGCCGAACAACAGCGCGCTTCCGAGCACGATGATCAGCGACTGCACCGCGGCGACGGCGAACCGGCCGAGCGCCTCCCCGGCGACGATCGCGCACGCCGGGATCGGCGCCGCCCGCATCCGCCGCCCGACCCCCGACAGCCGTGTCATCAGCACCGCCTGTGCGCCCATCAGCGAGCTGAGGAAGACGAACAGCGTCAGCTCACCGGCGGCCAGCACGGCACGCTCGCCGCCTGGGGCGCCGAACCGGCGCTCGCTGTCGCGCACCACCACGCGGATCGGCTTCGCAGCCGCCTCCGTGACCGCTCGCGCCGATTGCGCTCTGGCGGCGCCGGTCCGTTCGGCTACCACTCCCGGCAGCGCGGCCTTCAGCGACGCAGCCTGGGCCGCACGCTCGAGCACGCCGCGCATCCCGGCCGTCCCCTGGCCGAGGCCGCCGTACCAGCGCACCGAGCTGCCGTCGACGACCCAGCCGCCGTCGAGCGTGCGGCGGGCGATGTCGGCACGCAGCGCAT
>CAZYMM010000111.1:1129-7034 GCA_964648515.1 uncultured Conexibacter sp. | reverse complement strand
GCGCCAGCCGCGGAACGCCCAGAGGTCGGCGGCCAGCAGCGCCAGCACCAGCAGCACGAGCGCGACCGTCGTCAGCGCGCCGAGCCGGCCGCTGCGTGGCAGCGGCCGGTGGATGCCGGTCGCCAGCTCGACATCGCGCGCGCCGCGGATCATCGGCGTGCCCGCGATCGCGCGCCGCAGCGCGTCCCAGCCCGGCTTGCGCTCCCAGTCTCGCGTCAGCACGCCCTTGTGGTGGATCGCGTTGCGGGCGTTCGGGTCGGTCTGAGCGCCGCCGTCCCAGGCCGGCTTGACCGTGAACTCCTGCAGCGACCAGTAGATCGCACCGGAGAGCTGCGGCAGCCCTGCGGCCAGCCGCATCGTGTCGGCGATGTAGCGCGCCTGGAAGGCGTAGGTCTGCTTCTTGGCGGCCGGGCCGTTCTCGGTTGCCTCCGCCCCGAACTCGGTCATCACGAGCCCCGCCCGCGGGTACAGCTCGCGCATGTGGCGGACGAACGGCGCCAGCCCGCCGATGTCGGCGGTCGAGCGGTTCTTCGGTCCCGGGTACCAGCCGAAGTAGGTGTTGAGGCCGAGCAGGTCGAAGCGTCCGTAGGTCTCCTGCCGCGTCAGCCCCGGGTAGGAGAGCAGGTCGACGGCGACCGGCAGCGTCGGGTCGAGCTCGCGCGTGGCGTCGAGCGCGGCGTCGAGGTAGGCGCGCGTGCCGGGCCGCGTGTCCGGGCTCACCGAGAGCTCGTTGGCGACCGAGTGTGTGATCACCGCCGGGTGGTTGCGGGTCTGGATCACCGCCGCGCGCAGCGTGCGCAGCGCCTCCTGGCGGCCGGCAGCGGTCGCGAGCTCGTCGTCGCGGTGGTAGACGGGGGCCTGCGCCCAGACGAGGATCCCGGCCGCGTCGAAGGCGTCGAGCAGGCGCGGGTCGAGCGCGTAGTGAGCGCGCGTGACGTTGGCACCGATCGCCTTCAGGTGAGCGACGATCTGGCGCACGTCGCGATCGGTCAGCGCCGGGCCGTGACCGGGCTCGTCCTCGTGGATCGACGCGCCGCGCAGCTGCACCGGCTCGTCGTTGATCGCCAGCAGCCCGTCCTCGACGGCGACCGTGCGCAGGCCGATTCGGGCCGTATCGGTGGCCAGCGTTGTTGCCGGCGCCGCTCCGTCGTGGACGGCAAGCGTCGCCGTGTAGCGCTGCGGCCGCTGCGGCGACCAGAGCGCGGCGGTGCCGGTGACCGGGACGCGGAAGCGGACGTGAGCCTGCTCGCCGGGGGCCAGCGGCCGCGTCCGCACCGATGCCCGGCCGGCACCGGAGGAGTCCGGTCCGCGCAGCGTTCCGGTCAGCAGCGGCGTCATCGTCGCGCTGCCGGTGTTCTCAACCGTGGTGTCGACGAGGACCGTCCAGGAGCAGGTTCCGGCGGCCGGGTCGCAGCGGCGCTCGGGCAGGAACGCACTGTCGTGGGTGTCGAGCACGTCGCGCGGGACAAGCGTCACGGCGCGTGTCAGCCCGCCCCAGTTCCACCAGCCGTCGGGCCGGCGCCCGGGCCGCAGACGGTTGTCGGTACGCACGACGAGCGCGTGCGCGCGGCCATCGCTGAGCACATCGGCAGGCACCTCGAACGGCTCATACGAGCCCTCGTGATGGGCCAGCCTGCGCCCGTCGAGCCAGACGTCGGCGATCCGCCGCGCCTGCTCGAAGCGGATCGCCCAGCTGCCGCCGGGCTGCGGCGCGGGCGCGGTGATCGCGGTCCGGTACCAGCCGACCGAGCCGGCGTATGCGGCGGGCGTCTCGCGCAGGTCGGTGACGTGCGGGAGCGTCACCGGCCGGCCCCGGAAGTGGCCGTTCTGCCACTGCTCGGCGCGGCCGCTGTCGTGCGGGTCGGCGGCGAAGACCCACGGCGCGTCGTTCAGCGACCGCGGCGCCGGCGGGCCGGCGGCGCCAGCGGCGGCGGGCAGCACCAACAGCACGGCGATGAGTGCCGCGCCGGTGCGCCGGATGCGCGCCGTGGAAGGGATCACCCTCCTGATCTCGGCAGGCCGGCGGCGGGGCTTGAACGCTGCCGTGCCCACGGCGCTCACCTCAGCTCCGCAGGCGTCGTGCCAGCGCACGCATCCCGAGCGTCTCGGCGGCTTCGGCTCCGGCCGCGGTGTCGGTTGCCCGGTCCGCCGGCCGCTCGACATCGAGCGGCGCGAGCGTCGCGATCCGCTTGAACGCCCGCAGCTCGCCGGCCTGCTCGCCGACGGTGGTCGCGAACCGGCCGAGGTTGCCCGCGGCGGCGATCACGCCTTCGAGGTCGCCGTGCTCGGTGAGCAGCGTGGCGGCCGTCTTCGCGCCGATGCCGCGGGCGCCCGGCAGCCCGTCGGAGGGGTCGCCGCGCAGCGCGATGAAGTCCGGCACCTGACCGGGGCTCACGCCGTAGCGCTCCTTCACCGCCGCCGGGTCGATCAGCGCCGGGCCGTCGCCGCCGCGCTCGGGGTAGAGCACCGCGACCGAGTCGCTGACGCACTGGTACATGTCGCGGTCTCCGGTCAAGAGCAACGTGCGGCCGGCGGCGGTCGTCTCGGCGCGCGCGTAGGCGCCGAGCAGATCGTCGGCCTCGTGCTCGGCCGTCGTCACGTACTGCCAGCCGAACGCACGCCAGAGTCCGGGCGCCTGCTCGAACTGCCAGGCGAGCGCGTCCGGCGGCGGCTCGCGGTCGGCGTGGTAGCCGGGGTAGGCGGCGGTGCGGTAGGCGGCGGCCTCGGCACCGTCACAGACGACGACCGCGCGCGGCGCGTGTGCGGCCACCTGGGCGAGGATCAGGTTGACCGATCCGAGCAGCGCTCCAACCGGCCGGCCACCTGCGCCGGTGATCGTCTTCGGCAGGCCGAAGAAGGACCTGTAGAGCACCCACGGCCCGTCCACGCACAGCAGCGGCGGCGTCCCCTTCGCCTCCATCACCTTCGATCGTACCTGCGGCTCAGGAACCGGGCGCCGCCACCAACCGCGCGACTTGCTCGGCGACGCAGACCGGTTTGGACTCGCCCTCGCGCTCGAACGTCTGCGTGACGACGACCTGGACGCCGCCGGGGACGTCGCTGACGCTCTTGAGCGTCGCCGTCATCCGCACCCGCGACCCGCTCGGCAGCGGCGCCGGGAAGCGGACCCGGTCGTAGCCGTAGTTCAGCGCCATCGCGATGCCGGCGACGCTGTAGATCGAGTAGGCGAGCGCCGGGCCGAGCGACAGCGTCAGCAGGCCGTGGGCGATCGTGCCGCCGAACGGGGTCGTGCTCGCGCGCTCGGGGTCGACGTGGATCCACTGGTGGTCGCCGGTCGCGGCCGCGAACGCGTCGATCGCCTCCTGGGTGATGTCGACCCAGTCGCTGGTGCCGAGCTCACGGCCGACGTAGCCGCGGAGCTCCTCGATCCCGTTGATCGTCAGTTCGGCCATCGGCCGACGATACCGGCCGGGCAGCGCCGGCCGCGACGCGCGACACTGTCGGCGGTGGCATCTGCGCAGATCGAGATCACGGAGCGCGGCGGGATCGCCGGGACGTTGCTGGCGGCCCGCAGCGGGCTGCTGCAGGCGATGCATCCGGATGTCTCGGCCGCGCTCGTAGCGCAGCCCGACTTCTTCGAGCGGACCTGGCCCCGGCTGCTCGCCGCCGCCAGCGCACCACCCGAGCCCGGCGACCCGGTCTGGGACCGGGCCGGCGCCGACGCTCACTTCTGGGCGCAGGCCGTCAGGTTCGACACCGCGCTCGTCGGCGCCGACCTGCTCGGCAGGCCGCTGACGGCGACCGAGCAGGAGCGCAGCTACGAGGAGACGATGGCCCGCGCCGGTCTGCCGAAGCCGCCGCCGGCGACGCTGCACGAGTTCCGCGGCTACTGGCATCAGATGCTCGACGAGGTGATCGAGCCGACCGAGGCCGTGCTCGCGGCACTCCGTCCCGAGGCCGAGCTGCCTTCGCCGTCTGGCCTCCGCGGCGCGGCCTGGTGGACGGTCCGACCGCTGCTGGGCGGTGCGCCTGTGCGGCTCGCCCGCGGACTGCTGCCGCCGCAGGCGCGGGCGCGGCTCGGGCTCGGCTGGTCGGCCGCCGACGAGCGCGCGCTCGACGCGGTGTTCGCGCTGCTGCGGCTGGCCGGTTGAACGGCCGGCGGTCGCGGCGGCCGACCGGCTGAACGCACGCCCATGCGCACAACCGGCGCCCTGCGGCTCTGCCCGATCGCCTGCATACAAGCGGCGTATGCTCGTCGTATGAGCACCCAGATCATCGCGCCCGACGAGCAGCGCGCCCTCGACAGCGTCCGTACCAAGCTATACATCAACGGCGAGTGGCGTGACGGTGGCGCGGGCACGCTCACGGTCGAGGATCCGTCGACCGGTGAGACGCTGACCGAGGTCGCCGACGCGAGCGCCCAGGACGCCCAGGACGCGCTCGCCGCCGCGACCGAGGCGTTCAAGAGCTGGCGTGACAGCGCACCGCGTGAGCGCGCCGACATCCTGCGCCGCGCCTATGAGCTGATGATCGAGCGCAGCGACCAGCTCGCACTGATCATGACGCTGGAGATGGGCAAGCCGCTGGCCGAGGCCGCGGGCGAGGTCGTCTACGCGGCCGACTACCTGCGCTGGTACTCGGAGGAGGCGGTCCGCATCAACGGCCGCTACACACGGCACGAGAACGGCGGCAACCGCGTGCTGACGATGCAGCAGCCGGTCGGGCCCTGCCTCTTCATCACGCCCTGGAACTTCCCGCTGGCGATGGGCACGCGCAAGGTCGGCCCAGCGCTTGCGGCCGGCTGCACCTGCGTCGTCAAGCCCGCCAAGCAGACGCCGCTGTCGATGCTCGCGATGGCCCAGATCTTCGAGGACGCCGGTCTGCCCGCCGGCTGCCTGAACGTGTTGACCGCGAGCTCCTCGGGTGCGCTGATGGAGCCGCTGATCCGCGATCCGCGCGTGCGCAAGCTGTCGTTCACCGGCTCGACCGAGGTCGGCAAGACGCTCGTCGCGCAGTCCGCCGAGCAGCTCCTGCGGATGTCGATGGAGCTCGGCGGCAACGCGCCGTTCCTGGTCTTCGAGGATGCCGACCTCGAGCAGGCCGCCGACGGCGCGCTCCTGGCGAAGATGCGCAACGGCGGCGAGGCCTGCACGAGCGCCAACCGCTTCCTCGTCCACGAGTCGGTCGCCGGCGAGTTCGGCCGTCTGTTCGCCGAGCGGGTCGGCGCGCTCAAGTTCGGTCGCGGCACCGAGCCCGGCGTTCAGGTCGGGCCGCTGATCGACGACAAGCAGCAGGCGAGCGTCGAGCGCCACGTCGACGATGCGGTCGCCAAGGGCGCGACCGTGCTCTGCGGCGGCAAGCGACCCGAGCGCGCCGGCTACTTCTTCGAGCCGACGGTGCTCGCTGGCGTGACCGACGACGCGCTCGTGCTGAGCGAGGAGATCTTCGGCCCGGTCGCCCCGATCACGACGTTCAAGACTGAGGCGGAGGCGATCGAGCGCGCCAACGCGACCGAGTACGGGCTCGTCTGCTACGTGTTCACCAAGGACATCGGCCGTGCGTTCCGCGTCTTCGAAGGGCTCGAGACCGGCATGATCGGCTTCAACCAGGGGATGGTCTCGAACGTCGGCGCGCCGTTCGGCGGCGTCAAGCACTCGGGCTTCGGCCGCGAGGGCGGGCCCGAGGGCATCGAGGAGTACCTCGACACCAAGTACGTGGCGCTGAACCTCACCTGAGCGACGCGTGCGCTGCGCATTTCGTGCGGCCGCGGTCCTCGCCGTTTCGGTCACGACCTGAAGGTCGCTCCCTCGCGGCTCGTCGGCGCCCGCACGAACTGCCTTGCGCACGCGCCGCTCAGGGGCGACATGTGCGCTGCGCATTTCGCGTGGTCGCGGTCCTCGCCGTTTCGGTCACGACCTGAAGGTCGCTCCCTCGCGGCTCGTCG
>CAZYMM010000111.1:0-1029 GCA_964648515.1 uncultured Conexibacter sp. | reverse complement strand
GCGCCCGCACGAACTGCCTTGCGCACGCGCCGCTCAGGGCGCCGGTGTGCTGTCACGCGCTGCCCGCCCCCACTCAGGCCGAACATGTGAAAGTGAACGCTCTGGCGTTCACTTTCACATGTTCGGCAGCGGGGCCGTGACGATCGGGCCGTGCGATCGTTTGGGGTGGCGATGGACCGAGCGCGCGTGACCGGCTGGCTGCTCGCCGTGATCGCGCTTGCGATCGCGGTACCGGCGGCCGTCAACGCGGGCGGCTCCGGGCCGGACGGAGCCCGGGCGCTGGACGGCGGCTGGGTTCGCGCGTTCGGACCTGAAGACGGCGGCGCGAGCGCCGGGTGGCAGCAGGGCCGGTTCGCCGGTCAGGCGGTGACGCTGCCCGACGTTGCCAACGCGGCGTTCGCAGACCTGGCCTCGATGCGCGCAGCTCAGCGCGGCGCGGTCGCCTGGTACCGGCGCACGTTCACGGTGCCGGTCACGGGCGACTGGCGGATCACGTTCGGGTCGGCGAGCTTCTCGGCGACGGTCTGGCTCGACGGCCGCCGGCTCGGATCACACACCGGCGCCTACGCACCGTTTGCGTTCACGCGCCTGCTCACCGGCGGCCGCCCGCACACGGTCGTCGTGCGCACCGACTACCGCGATCCGAAGCGTCAGGACGCGCTCGGCTTCCACCGTGCCTGGTTCAACTGGGGCGGGCTCAACGGCCACGTCAGCGTGCGGCCGCTCGGTCCGTGCGACCTCGAGCTGCCGGCCGTGACGACCCGCCTGAGCAGCGCCGGCGCCGATGTCACGGTCGGCGTGACGGTCCGCAACCGCACCTCACAGGCGCTGACGCTGCGGCCGCTCGGCCTGCTCGCCGGCGTGCCGTTCCGGTTCGGCCCCGCGACCGCAGCACCGCGGCGGTCGGTGCGTGTTCGCGCCCGACTGCGCGTGGAACGCAGCGACCTCTGGTCGCCGCGGCGGCCACAGATGCAGGCGCTGCGGATCGTGGTCCCCGGCGGCTGCGCGCGCCGCGACGGCACCGGGCTG
>CAZYMM010000110.1:0-7041 GCA_964648515.1 uncultured Conexibacter sp. | reverse complement strand
GCGAGGACGCGGAGCAGGTGGCCGTGGGCGAAGACGGCGATCGTGCCGTCGGCACCGAGCAGTTCGGCGATCAGGGAGTCGACCCGGGCGCCGATCGCGGCCGGTGACTCGCCGCCCGGGCAGCCGTCGCGCCAGAGGCTCCAGCCCGGTCGCGTCTCCGCGATCTGCTGCGAGGTGAGGCCCTCGTAGTCGCCGTAGTCCCACTCGATCAGGTCGTCGAGCAGCCGGACCCGGTCGCCGATCCCGGCCAGCTCCGCCGTGCGTACGGCCCTGACCAGCGGCGAGCAGAAGACGGCCGAGAAGCTCAGCCCGGCCAGACGCGGCGCTAGTGCCGCAGCGGCCGCCTCGCCGGCGGCGGTCAGCGGCACGTCGGTGCGGCCGGTGTGGCGGCCGGCCTCAGACCACTCGGTCTGCGCGTGGCGGATCAGCCAGAGCTCGCTCACCTCGGCAGCGCGGCCCGATCGGCCATGATCGTCAGCCGCTCGCGGTCCAGCAGCGATGCTGGCGTCTCGCGCGACTCCGGGCCGCGGGTGCGGCCGAGCGCGTCGAACTTGCCTTCTCCGGTCACCAGCAGCACGATCCGCCGGCTCTGGTTGAGCTTCGGCAGCGACAGCGTGATCCGCTGCGGCGGCGTCTTCGGCGAGTCGGTGACGGCGACGGCGACGGTGTTGGCGAGCAGCTGCGGGCTGTTCGGGAACAGCGACGCCGTGTGCCCGTCGGGGCCGAGCCCGAGCTGGCAGAGGTCGAGCACGGTCCGGCCGAGCTCGCGGCTGTACTCGAGCGCGCCCTCGGCCGGCCCCATCGTCGCCGGCATCGGATGCCAGACGGCGCCCGGGGCCCGTAGCCGCTCCTTGACCTGGCCGTGGTTGGAGTCCGGGTCGTCGAACGGCACGCAGCGCTCGTCGCCGTACCAGAGGTGGACGCCCGACCAGTCGCGGATCGCATCGGCGGCAAGCTCGTAGCAGCGCAGCGGCGTCGTCCCGCCCGCCAGGCAGATGTGGGCGACGCCGCGTTCGGCGCGCGCCTGGGCGATCGCGACCGCGAGGTCGTGCGCGGCACTGGCCGCGAGCGCCTCGGGGTCATCGAACGTGACGACCTTGGCGATGCTCATGGCCGCAGTCTGACGGCAGCGGCCGCCGGTAGTCCAACGATCGCCGACGGCGGCTGACGGCGACTCAGATCAGCGAGGTCTGGCCACGACCAGACACGGCCGTGACCTTCGGCGTGAACGATGCATACACGAGGCCAGAGACGTCGGTGCTGGCTGTACGGATGGCATTGACCGCCGCCTCGATCGCAACGGCGACCTCCTCAGGCCCTTCCTCACGACGGACGATCGCCGCGACCTCGCTTGCCCGCAGCCGAAGTGAAGCAAGCTCGCGAAGTAGTTGCTCGGCCTCGATGAAGGCGTGTTCGTTGAGCTCCGATGCCATCTGTGTTGAGAGGCTAGACAGCGCCGAGGACGGCACGAGGCTGACTCCCCGCATTTTCCGCCCACCGCCCGTCGTTGGCCATGAAGACGCGCAGTACGGGGATTTCGGTGACCAACGGTGGGCGGTCAGGCGCCGGCGCCACCGATTAGATTCCGGCCCGTGCCAAGTCATCATCTGCGACCGGCAGCCGAGCAGTTCCTTCAGGACGCCGGCGCCCGGCTCGCCGCACGCGGCACCGAGAGCCCGGAGGCGTTGCTGTCGGCGCCGCTGCGTGACCTCGTGGTCGGCTCCTCGCAGGCGCTGCTGAGCCGCCAGCTCGATCTCGGCGACCAGGCTGTCGAACAGGGGATCGGGCGCCCGGACTTCGCGCTCAAGGACGGCCCGCTGGTGCTCGGACACGTCGAACTCAAGCAGCTCGGCAAGGGCGCGCGACCGGGCCGCTTCACAGACCCGCACGACAAACGCCAGGCCGAGCGCTTCAGGCGGCTGCCCAACCTCCTCTACACGGACGGCTCTGAGTTCTTGCTGTTGCGCGATGGCTTCGAGGTGACGCCTGACGGCAACCCCACGGCGCTCGTGACGCTCCCGCTCGCAGCGGCGACAACTCCGGACGCGGTCGGCGACGCGACCCTCAACGCACTTGGGCGGCTGCTGATCGAGTTCTACGCCTGGACTCCGGCGGTGCCGCGCTCACTTTCCGAGCTGGCCGCCAAGATCGCGCCGCTGGCGGCCGTGCTCCGCGACGCCGTGCGCGACGCGCTGGCGACGCCCGACTCGCAGGTCGCGAAGTTCACCGGCGAGCTGCGCGACTCGATCTTCCCCGACGCGACCGATGACGACCTCGCCGACGCGTTCGCGCAGACATGCACGTACAGCATGTTGCTGGCACTGTCCGGCGGTGCCGACGAGCTGAAGACCGCCGATGTCGAAGAAGCGCTGCGGGAGGCACATCCGCTGCTTGCGAACATCGTCCGCCATCTGCTCCATCCGCAGGCCGAAGCGGAGATCGCGTGGACGATCTCACTGCTACGCAGGCAGCTCGAGGTGGTCGACTTCAGGGCGCTCAGCGGCACCCAGGGTCGCGACACCTGGCTGTACTTCTACGAGGACTTCCTGTCGGCCTACGACAGCAAGCTGCGCGACAAGCGCGGCGTCTACTACACGCCGGCCGAGGTGATCGCCGCGCAGGTCGCACTGGCCGAGGATGCGCTGAGGACGCGGCTCGGCAAAGAGGACGGCTTCGGCGACGAGAGCGTCCACAGCGTCGACCCGGCGGTCGGCACGGGCTCATACCCGATCGCGATCGTCGCCGCGGCCACAGACCGGGCGGCCGGGTTCGGGCCCGGGATGGCGGCACCGGCGGCGACGTCGGTGATCGACCGCATTCACGCCTTCGAGATCCTCGTCGGCCCGTATGCGGTCAGCAAGATGCGTCTATCCGAACTCGTCCGCGACCACGGTGGCACGCTGCCGCAGAACGGCCTCCATGTCTACCTGGCCGACGCGCTCGCGCCACCCGATGCCGACGAGACGTTGTTCGGGCCGATGCAGGCGATCCTGACCGAGGAGCAGCACCGCGCGCGCGAGTTCAAGACCGAGCAGCCGGTCGTCGTCTGCATCGGCAACCCGCCGTACGACCGCGAACAGCGCGCCGCCGGCGATGAGGGGATGCGCAAGGGCGCGTGGGTTCGCTACGGCCACCCGGGCCGGCCCGGCGAGCGCCCACTGCTCGCCGATTACACGGACCCGGTTCGCGACGCGGGCCAGGGCGGCCATCTCAAGAACCTCTACAACGACTATGTCTACTTCTGGCGCTGGGCGTCGTGGAAGGCGTTCGAGGCCCATCCCAGGCACGCCAAGGAGCAGGGCGGGATCATCAGCTTCATCACCGCCTCGTCGTGGCTCACCGGCCCCGGGTTCGCCGGGATGCGGGCACATCTGCGCTCGCAGTGCGACGAGATCTACGTCATCGACCTCGGCGGCGAGGGGCGCGGCGCGCGCAAGAGCGAAAACGTCTTCGACATCCAGACGCCGGTCGCGATCACGATGTGCGTGCGCGTGCCGGGCGGCACGGGCACTCGGCTCGCGAGTGTCGGCTATGCCGACTGGAGCAAGGGGACACGCGCCGAGAAGCTGGCGCGGCTCGCGGCGGTCGGTGGCATCAGCGATGTCCGGTGGCAGGCGCTCGAGCTGCCCGAGCCGTCGGCGGCGATCGCTGCGGAGCAGCGCGGCGACTGGGCACGCTGGCCGGCGATCGAGCAGCTGATGCCGTGGCGGATCTCGGGCGCCCAGCTCAAACGCACGTGGCCGATCGCTCCGACCGAGGCCGTGTTGCAGGAGCGCTGGGCCGAGCTCGTCCATGCGTCGTCCGAGCGGCGCGTGGCACTGTTCGGGTTGACACGCGACCGGCAGCTGACGTGGCAGGGGAGCGTCGGCGGGTCGGTGCTGGAGTCGCGACCGCCGCTCACAGACATTGACGCCGACGACTCGCAGACACGGAGCGCGGCCTCGGCGCAGCCATCGGTCGCCGCCTACGAGTACCGGACGCTCGACCAGCAGCGGTTGCTGCTTGACATACGCCTCGGCGACTTTGTCCGGCCAATCCTCTGGGAACTCCACGGTCCCGCGCAGGCCTATCTCGGCACCCTTACGCGCGCCCCGATCGGCGCCGGGCTCGCCGCCTCGGTCGCCGGAGCGTCCCCACCCGACCTCCACTCCTACCGCGGCAGCTTCGGCGGCGCCAACAACTTTCCGCTCTACCGCGATCGCGACGCAACGAAGCCGAACATCACGCCCGGGCTGCTCGATCATCTGAGCGATCTCTACGGCCGCCCGGCCGGCGCCGAGGACCTGTTCTGCTACCTGGTCGCGATCCTCGCCACCCCGGCCTACAGCGAGCGCTATGACGAGCACCTCACGCAGCCCGGACCGCGGATCCCGCTCGCAGTCAACGGAGAGCACTTCTTCGCTGCTGCCAAGCGTGGGCGCAGGCTCGCCTTCCTGCTGACCCGCGGCGCGCGCTTCGGCGCGCTGGGCGAGCAGCTGCCGGCCGGCAGCGCGCAGCTCGTAACGGCGGTGCCGCAGGCGCCGACGCCCGCGACGATGGCCTACGACGCAGACAGCGGTGAGCTACTGATCGGATCGGGACTCGTCAGTGGCGTTTCGCCAGAGGTCTGGAGCCTCGAGGCCTCCGGCTACAAGGTCGTGCAGGAATGGATCAGACGGCGGCTCGCGCCGGTCCCCGGCAGAAGCGGCACGGACCTCGACAAGATCAGGCCGATCGCCTGGGACATGGCGATGCAGCAGGACCTGCTGCGGACGCTGTGGATCGCCGAGGAGATCGTCGACATCCACCAACCGGCGATGGCTGAGCTGCTCGTGCAGATCGAGCGCGGCGGCACGCTCAGCGCCGGTGACCTGCCCGCCCCGGCCGAGGCCGACCGCAAGGCGCCGAAGATCTAGCTAGCGCTGCTCGCGCTGCGTCGCGTCCGCTTCGAGCTGCTCGTGCCCGTTGTCCGGAGGGTGTGAGCGCGGCCGGCGCCGGACCCGTTGCAGCTCGGCGCGGAAGCCGTCGAGCACGATCTCCCACTGCTTGCGGACCTCGTCTTCGCTCGGCCTGACCCCGGCCGCGATGTTGTCGAGCTCGATCCGGATCTCGCGCCCGATCGCAGCCGAGGTGACGATCGTCAGCATCAGCCCGAACAGCGTCGAGATCATCGCGAAGACGACGCCGATCACGCCGTAGCGGGCCGCATAGCTGTTGAACGCGTGCGGCGTGTAGATCGCCGCGCCGAGCTCGTAGATGCCGACGAGGGCGGCGGCGACGAGCGCGAACGGCAGCAGATCGCGCAGCGTGATCCGGTAGCCGCTCAGCAGGTGGCCGGTCCAGAGCAGGAAGCCGACGGTGACCGGCAGCAGGACGATGACGGCGATGATGCCCTCGCCGCGGCCGTCGAGGGCCGAGTGCACGGCGCCGGTCAGGATCAGGTAGATCACGAACGTGCCCAGCCACTTGACGCCGCTGATCGTGTTGCGGACCGACAGCGGCGGCAGCTGCCAGGTCTGCTCGAGCAGACGCTGCACGGCCCGTGTGAAGCTCAGCATCGAGATGATCAGCAGGAACGCTCCGATCACGCCGATGCCGGTGCTGACCTCCGAGGCCGGCTGGAACGCTCCGCGCACGGCCGCCGCGCCGTCGCCGGTCAGGCCGTAGCGTGAGATCAGCCGCCCGGCGGCGTCGGAGCTGTTCGGCATCACGGCGCCGATCACGATCGTCAGCGGGATCGTCGCGACCAGCGCGCTCGACGCCAGCGCCATCGCGCGGTCGAAGCCGACGATCGCCTGGAAGCGGGCCACGACGCGCAGCACGAAGTCGGGCCGCAGCCAGAAGGTGGCGAGACGCAGCAGCTGGTCGCGGTCGATCCTCATGCGGTGTGCGATTCTCGCAGGATCGGAGCGCTGCGAATCACCTGGCTCGGACACAGCACGGTCATGATCGAGCTCGACGGCGTCGTGCTGCTGACCGATCCGCTCCTGCGCCGCCGCGTCGCGCATCTGCGCCGTGATGCCGCGGTCGAGTTGAGCGATTTGCCGGCGCCCGACGCGGCGCTGGTCTCCCACGCCCACATGGATCACATGGACGTGCCGTCGCTGGTTGCGCTGGGGCGCGGGCTGCCGCTGATCGTGCCGCGCGGAACCGCACGGACGCTGACGCGGCGCGGCTTCGGCGACGTCGCCGAGCTGGTCGCAGGGCAGAGCAGGGCTGTCGGCCCGCTGACGGTGACCGCGACCGCCGCCGATCACCACGTCCGGCGCCTGCCGCTGGCGGCGGTGACGCCGGCGCTCGGGTACGTCATCGCGGGCACGCGGCGCGTCTACTTCGCCGGTGACACCGGCCTGTTCCAAGGGCCGGGGGAGGCGGAGCGCGCCGACGTCGCACTGCTCCCCGTCTCCGGCTGGGGGGCGAGGCTGCCGCCGGGTCACATGAGCCCACTCGACGCCGCGCGCGCGCTCGCGCTGCTGGCGCCCAAGGTGGCGATCCCGATCCACTGGGGCACTTACGCGCCGCTCCATCACGCAGCGGCGGGCGACGGGCCGGCGACCGAGTTCGCCGGTCACGCGGAGCGGCTGGCACCGGACGTGCGCGTCGAGCTGCTCGAGATCGGCGGCAGCTACGAGCCGGCATGAGCGGTCGTCGCTGATGGAAGATGGTCAGATGAGCGACGGTGCGATCGGGCCCTGGCCGCAGGTGCCCCAGGTTCACGGCTTCGACGACGAGCTCGCCCGTCTGGACGCGGTCGCGACGGCTGCCGCGCTCGACGCCCGTGAGCTGAGCGAGCGCGAGGTCCTGGGGGCGGCGGTCAGGCGGTCTCGCGCACTGGAGCCGAAGCTGCACGCGATCGCCGCCGAGCGCTTCGGCGCCGCGCTCGCCGCGGCGCCTGCGCCGCGCGCCAGGCGCGGCTCGCTCGCAGGCGTGCCGACGTTCATCAAGGACATGGTCGCGGTCGCTGGGCTGCCGCTGACATGGGGCTCGCGCGCGCTGGCCGGCGGGCCGCCCGCCAAGCGCAGCCGCGGCGTCGCCGCCGACATCGAGCGGGCTGGGCTCGCG
>CAZYMM010000109.1:0-7052 GCA_964648515.1 uncultured Conexibacter sp. | reverse complement strand
CCAAGCTGATCGTCTGGGACGTCGACCGCGAGCACGCGACGCGGCGGATGCTGCGGGCGCTGGGCGAGTACGAGATCGAGCATCTGACGACCCTGATCCCGTTCCACAAGGCGATCCTCGCAACCCCGAACTGGGCCGAGGGCTCGACCTGCCACGAGCTCGTCGACGACAAGGCCTGGCTCAAGACCACGGCGCCCGAGGCGCCGGTCGTGGTGACCTCGCCTGTTGACGCACCCGACGAGGTCGAGCAGGTGGCGCAGGACTACACGGTCGAGGTCTCCGGCAGGCGCTTCGAGGTGCGGGTCGTCGGGCCGGGCGGCTCCGCGGCCGCCACGAACGGCGCACGAGCCGCCAAGAAGAGGCCCGCGCGCTCCGAGCGCAGGTCGGGCGGCGGCGCCGGCGGCGACCAGCTCGACGCGCCGCTGCAGGGCAACATGTGGAAGGTGCTGGTCAAGGAGGGCGACACCGTCAGCGAGGGGCAGCTGCTCTGCATCATCGAGGCGATGAAGATGGAGAACGAGATCACCGCCCACAAGGCGGGCGTGATCAAGTCGCTGCCGATCACCGAGGGCGAGGCGATCAACGCCGGCGACCCGATCGCGGTGATCGTCGCCGCCGGCTCAGAGTGATTCGCCGCGGCCGCTGACCAGCGGCTCCCCGCAACGTTGGTCACAAGAACGCGCGATGTGCGCGAATCGATGACCAACGTTGCGGTTACCGGCGCGAACGCTTGCTCTTCTTGCCGCTGCGCTTGACGGTCACCGTGGCGGTTCGCCGGTTACCGGCGGCGTCGGTCGCGATCACGCGGACCTGGAGCTTGCCGCGGTAGACGAGCTTGGCCAGCGAGGCCGGGATCGTCAGCTTCACGACCCTGCTCCTGTTCGCGCTCAACGATTTGATCCGTGACGAGCGCAGGATCAACGTGCCGCGCTGCTTGCCGCGCCGCAGCGAGCCGATCAGCTCGAGGTTGACGGCCGCCTTCTCGTCGAGACGCACGCTGACGCGTGCGTACCTGGCCGCCTTGCCGCGGCGGGCACGGGTCGCCGAGGCGCGCACCCTCGGCGCGCGCCGGTCGACGACGGGCAGCGGCTGAGGCTGCACGGTGACGACCGGCGGGTTGGGATCGATCACCCTGACCGTCCGTGTCGCGCTCGTCGAGTGGCCGGCGAAGTCGGTCGCCGTCACCGTGACCGTCTTGGTCCCCGGCGCCGCGATCACCGGTGCCGCGCTCTGACCGCTCGCGACCTCGGCGCCGTCGACCGTCCAGGCGACCCGTGCGACACCGAAGCCGTCCGCGGCGCTGGCCGACACCGGCAGCGGCGTCCCGGCGACCGCCACACCGGGGACGCTGACCGCGTCGAGCGTCGGCGGCGCGCCGGTGTCGAGGCCGCCGATCCGGACGTCGATCACGTTCTCGGCGCGCTTCGCGGCCGTCCCGGTGAACAGGTCACCGGACGGGCCCCACGTGAACGCCTGCGGGGCGTCCTCGCCGGCGGAGCTGCCGGGCAGCACGGTCGCGGGGTCGCTCGAGCCGGCCTGAGGAATGCCCCGGATGGAAACGGTTCCGGTCGCCCAATCGGTGACCAGCAGTCGCGGCGCGCCGTCGGGATGCCCGCTGAGCAGCGACGCGTCGTGCTGCCCGACCGGCTGGATCTCGACCGGCGCACCGAGCGTCGCGCTGCCCGGATCTGCGGTCCGCAGGTCGTAGGCGACCGGCATCCCCTCACCGGGAACCGGTTGGCGTGCCAGCAACACCTGCAGGCGGCCGGCGGCATCGATCGCCGTGCCGGCAAGTTCGGTCGCGGTGCCGGTGATGTTGACGGGGGCACCGGCCGCACCGCTCGCCCCCGGTGCCCGGGTGGCCGCATAGATGACCGGCGAGCCGGTGGTCGGGTACTCGGCCCACAACACCCAGACCCGCCCGTCGGGCATTACGCGCATCTCGGCGCCGTAAATCGAGTGCCCGGCGGCGGCGGTGCGGTTGACGATCGGTAGGCCGCCGAGTGCCGGCGCGACGAGCAGCTGCGATGGCGTGACGCCGTCATCGATGCTGCCGTACAACGACAACCCGTCCTTGTCGCAGGTGACGTCGGTCCACTCCCAGCGGCGTGGGATCGACGTCGTCGCGAAGCTGCCGGGCGGGGTGCCGGCGCTGAGGTCGGCGCGGAGGATGTAGCGGACGATCGACTGCGACAACGACGGTGTCGTCGTGGTCGGCCTGCCGAGCACGACTAGGTCGCCGTCCGGGCAGCGTGCCGCATCGGTGCTCTCGGTCGCCCCGAAGCCGGAGAACTGGCCGTGCCCGGCTCCGAACGCGGTTCCGTCGAAGAGCCGCAGCGAGATATCACCGAGGTCGAAATCGGACTGGAGCACGACCGGGCGGGTTCCGGCGGGCCCACCGCCGAACGGAACCAGGTTGGGCGAATACCCGTACTTGAGCACCTGCGCGGGCGCGAACCACGTTCCGGCCGGCCGCGACGCGGCGAACCCGGTGTCACCGTTGTTGGTGCCGTTCTCCCAGGTCGCGACGACGGTGCCGTCGCCACCGGTGGCGAGCCGCACGTCGTCGACGCGGTTCTGCGTGTGGATCGTCTGCGGCGAGACCGGCGCGTAGGCTCTCGCGTCGGGCGGGGTGAGACCGCTCGCAACCGGCGGCAGCGCGAGCACGAGGCCGGTGACGGCGACCGCGAGAGCCGACGGGGCGCGATGTCGATCGGGCATCGGGCGATCGTACGCCTGGCTGCGCGATCGCGCCAGCAGTAGACCGCTGTGTGCGCGGCGACGCGGCGCACAGCGACCTTCACCACGACACCGGACGGTGCAGAACGGCCGCCTCGTAACCTCCGGGCGATGCCCGCCTGGCTCGCACGCCCCGAGGACAGCGGCGACGTCACCCGGCTGATGATCGCCTTCCGTGACCACCTCGGCTATGCGGGTCCGCCGGACGAGACGTTCGCCACCGGCGTCGAGCGACTGATCGCCGCTCCCGACACCGAGTTCCTGCTGGCTGCCGCAGACGACGGGACCCCGGCCGCGGGTGTCGCCCAGCTTCGCTTCCGCTGGGGGCTCTGGCGTGGCGGCGACTGCCTGCTCGAGGACGTGTTCGTCTCCGAGTGCGCGCGCGGGGCCGGGCTCGGCCGGGCGCTGGTCGAGCTCGCCGGCGAGCGTGCCCTGGCCCGCGGCTGCGGCCGGATCGAGCTCGACACGAGCGAGGACAACGTGGCCGCACTCGCGCTCTACCGCTCGTTCGGATTCAGCGAGCGGGCCTTCGCCGGGGCGCCGCGCGACCTCTACATGCGCCGCCACCTCTGATCCCCGGCAGCCCGGCACACCAGATGCCGCGAAGGTGGTCTCACGCGCACGCGCTGCCGGGTTCGCCTCATCTGCAATCTCCCAACCGGCGTTGAAAAACGCACGCTATAACCATGCGCCGGTATGACCACCTCGATCGTTCACGCAGAGGGTCTGGTCAAGCGTTACGGCGAGGTCACCGCAGTCGACGGTGTCGACATCGAAGTGCAGCAGGGAACGGTGCTCGCGATGCTCGGTCCCAACGGCGCCGGCAAGACGACGACGGTGCGAATGCTGACGACGCTGTCCTCGATCGACGCGGGCTGCGCGACCGTCGCCGGCTTCGACGTCGCCGCCCAGCCGCACGAGGTCCGGCGCCGGATCGGTCTTGCCGCCCAGGGCGCCACCGTCGACGAGCTGCTGACCGGCCGCGAGAACCTCGTGATGCTCGGCGAGCTCCACCACCTCGGCCGCCCGGTCGCAAAGCGCCGGGCCGGCGAGCTGCTCGATCAGTTCTCGCTGGCAGGCGCCGCCGATCGCCGGGTCTCGACCTACTCGGGCGGCATGCGCCGGCGCATCGACCTCGCCGCAACGCTCATCTCCGCACCGCAGGTGCTGTTCCTCGATGAGCCGACGACCGGCCTCGACCCCCGCGCCCGCCGCGAGCTCTGGGACGTGCTCGACAGCCTCGTCGACTCGGGCTCCACGATCCTGCTGACCACCCAATACCTCGAAGAGGCAGAGCGACTCGCCGACGACATCGTCGTGATCGACCACGGCGTCGTGATCGCCCGTGGCACACCGAACGAGCTGAAGCGCGAGTTCGGCGGCGAGCAGCTCCAACTCGTCGTCCGCGACCCGCTGCGGCTCGATGAGGCAACGGCAATCCTGGGCTCGTTCTCGGGCAACGGCGATGTTCCGCAGGTCGACCGCGAGACCGGCGCGACGGTCGTGGCGACCACGCTCGGCGTCGGCGGGCTCGCGCAGGCCGCTCAGACTCTGCAGCAGGCCGGGATCGAGGTCGACGACCTCGGAATCCGTCAACCGACGCTGGACGAGGTCTTCCTGCACCTGACCGGTGCGGCAGCGGAGGGTGACGCCAACCAGCCACCGCACGCCAGGGAGGCGAGCGCATGACAGACCTCGGCCTCGACAGCCGCGTCAAGGGCGGCTTTGCCCGCGACACCTGGGTGATCGCCCGCCGCGGGCTCGTGCACATGCGGCGCGTGCCGGAGGCGCTGGCCGACGCGACCTTTCAGCCGATCATGTTCACGCTGCTGTTCGGCTTTGTATTCGGTGGCGCGATCGCTGTTCAGGGCGGCAACTATCGCGAGTTCCTGATGGGTGGCATCTTCGCCCAGACGGTCGCCTTCACGTGTTTCGGCGTCGCGATGGCGCTGGCCACCGACCGCAAGAACGGCGGCGTCGACCGCTTCCGCTCACTGCCGATGGCCAAGGGCTCCTACCTCGCGGGCCACTCGGTCGCCAACGTTCTGCGATCGATCCTGCCGATCACGTTGATGTCACTCACCGGCCTGCTGATCGGCTGGGGCATCCACAACGGGATCGGTGACGCCGCCGCCGCCTACGGGCTGCTGTTCGGCTTCTCGTTCGCGATGATCTGGGTCGGCGTGCTGCTCGGCAGTGCGCTCTCGAGCCCGGAGGCTGTCCAGGGCACCGCCTTCGTCGTCATCTTCCCACTCACGTTCATCGCCTCGACCTTCGTCCCGGCCGAACGACTGCCGGGCATCCTGCGGACGATCGCCGAATGGAACCCGATCTCGACGCTGTCAGAGGCACTGCGGCTGCTGTTCGGCAACCCGCACACGCCGGTCGTCGCCGACAGCCCGTGGTCACTGCATCATCCCGTGCTCTACACGCTGATCTGGATCGTCGCGATCACGCTCGTCTGCGCGCCGCTGGCGACCCGGGTCTTCGCCCGCTCGATCGCCGACTGAGCCGCGGCGCTCAGTGCGCCCCCGTCGCCGCCGGCGAGCAAGCTCAGGCGTTCATCGTTGGTCATGGATCTCCCGGTATGCGGGAAATCGGTGACCAACGATGAGCGAGCGGACGCTGGCGTGCCGCCCGCACCCCGGCGCGAGGCGAGCGGCGAGGCCGGCGGCGAGATCACTCGGAGTGGGGATTGCCCGACTCCTCCCAGGTGAACCGCTCGCCGACGGCTGCAAGCCCGGTGATCTGATCGGCGTAGGCGAGCGGGACGATCCGGCCGGCCCTGATCGTGAAGAGCATGTCGTACGGGACCTCCAAGGGTTCAGCATCCTCGTCGCCATCCCAAGGCGCAGCAGTCTCGCCGTAGTTCTGCACCACCCAGGCGACGCGGCCAGCGCGCGTCGATGCGAACGCTTCCTGCTCGTCGAGTTGAGGGTCGCACACGTCTGAGTCGATCGCGTGCTTGATCGGCAGCGCGCTGACACGCCACACCTTCTTGACGGACGCTACGAAGGGACGGCGGTCTGTGTCCACGGTCGATGCCTTCTCACCAAGCCCGCGTGTGCGCAGGTTCAGAACGGCTGCGTAGCTCACCGAGCAGCCCATGTCCTGCTCCCCCGGGTAGAAGTCGAGGACCAGAGCAAACCGCTCGTCGGCACCAGCCACCCAGCCACGACCCCCGGGAAGCCGGTACTCGGTTCCGCGCTGCGGGTCGCAGATCATCGTCGCGTACTCGCTGAAGCCGCCGAAGACTCCGGGAATGAACCAGCCCTGATAGGTACGGATGTGCGCGTCGTGATAGCCCAGGGCGAAGCGACTGCGGTCAGGACAGCCGCGCCTGCGCCGCGGTGCCAACAGATCGCGCAGCTCTATCTGGTTGCCCACCGTCGTCCACCAGAGCGTGCGTCCGTCATCGGCGCCGAGCGCTGCGACGGTGTCGCCGAGACGCTCGCTGATCGCATAGGGCCGTTTCCCCGGGCGCCGCACGATCACCCGCTGACCAACGCCCTGCACGATCCACGCGATCGTGCCGTCCTTCAGTATCGCTACGTCCGCGGCCCAGTTCGGGCAGTCGTACTCGTATCCCGCGCACTCGACGTCCTGTCGCGGCGGACGGGAGAACGAGCGACGGGCGACCAGCCTCGCTCGAGCTGTTCGCGGCCGCAGCGACCGCGACCAGATGGTGAAGGTCAGCGTGCCACCGCCATAGCGCGTCTCCTCGACCCAGGCGACGGTCTTCGAGTTCACGGACGTGTTGACCACGCGCCGCCCCGTCCACGGCTCGAGATTCCGAGTCCACATCGTGCTCGACCTGAAGCTCCATTGCCTGCCGGTGCGCCGGTCGATGACCCGGACCCGTGACCGGACGCGGCTGCTCGGCCCGCTCGAGTTGTCCTCCTCGGCAGGATTCGGTATCGCCCGCAGCCGGACGTCGGCCACCGAAGCGTGATCGGCCTCCATCGAACGCGCCGCGGCACCGTCCACGGCGACGAGCCAGAAGAGCATCGCGATCGGCAGGATTGCCGCGGTACGCATCATCGAGACGTAACGGCGCCGACGGCGAAAGGTCACACCACCGTGACGCCGCCGTTTCGCAACACTGGCGCGATCGACCAACCCACGCCAGACCGGTGATGCCCGGCGACGCCGCCGGCCGACCGGCGCCCGGCTCAGCCGCCGGGCGCGATCGCCGCGACGTTGCTCAGATGGATCGCGGAGTTGGCAGAGCTGCGCCTGGCGATCGGCAGCGGTGCGCTCGCGCCGTGCTCCGCCAGCGCCTCCAGGTAGGCACGGTCCTCACGCAGGATCGC
>CAZYMM010000108.1:0-7142 GCA_964648515.1 uncultured Conexibacter sp. | reverse complement strand
CGCAACTCGGCATCAAATGTCGGTCATGGCGTCATTTGACGCCGAGTTACGTGCGGTCAGAAGAGCGGCGTGGTGCCGTGCTCGGCGGCGAGCGGGAAGGCCTCGTAGTCGGGCTCGGCCCCGGCGGCCAGCGCCTGGCCCCGTTCGTAGAGGCGGCGCAGGATGTCGCGATCGTGGTCGGGGGAGGGGGTGGCCAGCGAGTGCGGCCAGCCGTAGGCGGTGAGGACTGCCTGGTCGAGCCGGCGGTGCAGGTTTGAGAGATCGCGGAACGCGCCCTCGTCGACGGCGTTGTAGAGCTTGGTCAGGCCGATCGGCCGGTCGGTGCCGGTCAGGCAGAGCTCGGAGCGGCGTGCGATCAGCGCGTCGGCCGCCTCACCGATCGCCGCGCGGGCCGCGGTCGCGCCGGCGGGCGGGAACGGGAAGGTCTCGAAGACGGTGGTGGGGGTGAAGTGGAGGTCGGCCTTCAGCCGCCCGCCCCAGCGGACGATCCAGAGCTCGAACGGGCGGGAGATGAGCAGGCCGAGCACGGCCGGATCAGCGGAGGCGATCTCCACCGTCTTGTCGTTCGGACAGGTCGCTCGCTCTTGCCAGGCGAACTGGATCCGTTTGCCGTAACGGTTGGCTGCGATGTAGCGCGGCAGCGGCGCGAGTGCGGCGCGCATGCCGACGCCGACACGTCCGAACCACCACCAGTGTTCGCGGCGCCCGCGATCCCTGTTCTCCTCGCGCTCCGGCTTCACCCGCTCCCGCACGACCTCCAGCGCCGCCGGATACCGCATCGCCTCTTCCAGCGCCATGTCGGCAAAGTCGATCGTCCACTGGCGCGGCTGCTGACGCGGGTCGTCGGTCAGATCCTTGCCCTTCAGGAACGGCCGCACGACATGGCCATAGTCGGCCTCATCGCGTGCGAGCAAGGCCTGCGCCGCTTCGGCCGTCAACTCGAAGCCCTTGCCGACCGGGATCGGGCCCTGGAACGAGCGGCCGGCGTTGCCTGGGAGCCGGGCGGGCGCCTCGTGATGCGAGCCTTCGGTCAGCGACGGTGTGATCGAGTCGACGGGCTCGTCATCGAGCGTCAGCGGTCCGGGATCCCCGGCGGGCTGCTTGACCCAGTTGACGATCGAGACGTGGACGTTGGCCTCGCCCTCCCAGGGGACGGTCGAGATCGCGTCGGTGATCACGCCACCGTGCCCGGTCACATACTCGAGGCTCGCCTTGCGCGCACGGCCCTCGCGGATCGAGTTGGTCGCCACCAGTCCGGCCCGCTCGCCGGCGTCGAGATGATCGTGGGCCTTGCGGAACCAGTACGTGACGTACTCACGTACGCCGACACCGGGGAACAGGTCGCCGAGCCGCGCGACGGCCTCGTCGCCGATGTGCTGGCGCAGGTGCTGGGAGCCGATGAACGGCGGGTTGCCGACGATCGCGTCGCACTGGGGCCAGGCCATCTCCAGCGCATCACCTTCGATGATCGTTGTGATCTCAGGCAGCGGCAGCGGTGCGTCGGCGCGCCGCAACGCCGCCTCGGCCGCACTCGGCGGCACCGGCCCGGACTCGCCGAGCAGGTGGTGGCGCTCGACCGCCAGCGCATGGCCGATCCAGAGCACCACTCGCGCCAGCCGCACAGCGAAGGCGTCGATCTCGATCCCGAGCATGTTCGACAGGGGCACCCGCGGCAGGCCGTCGGGCAGCGGGCGGCCCTCCGCCGCGCAGAGCTCGGCGAGACGATCGCGCGCGTCAGCCTCGAGGCCGCGCAGCGCGTCGTAGGCGACGTAGAGGAAGTTGCCGCAACCACAGGCCGGGTCGAGCACCTTGAAGCGGCTGAGCTCGTGCAGCAGCTCGATCGCCTGCCCGGCCGATTCGAGCGCGTCGATCCGGCGCCGCCACGGCGTGACGATCGTCGGCTGGATGATCCGGTCGATCTTCTGCTTCGGCGTGTAGTGCGCGGCGATCTGCTGCCTGCGGCGACGGTCGATCGAGGACTGGAGCAGGCCACCGAAGACGGCTGGCTCGACCTTCGTCCAGTCGGCCTGGGCGGCGGTGTGCAGCAGCTCAACCTCCTCGCGCGTGAGCACGATCCGCGCCGGCTGCTCGAACAGGCCGCCGTTGGCGTACGGGACCGCCTGGTAGATCCCGGGCCGGTTCGGATCTTCGCGACCGAGGAAGTCGAACAGCTGGCCGATCGGATCCTGGTCGGCCGAAGCCTCGCCGCGCAGCAGCCGGCTCAGCAGCTCGGTCAGCACACGCTCGCGCAGCAGGCCGAGATCCTCGGCGAACATGCACCATGTCGCCTGCAGTACGAAGGTTCGCGCGAGGCCGTCCTCGACTCCGCGGTCGAGCAGCAGCCGGTGCACCCTGGCGACGGCCGCGACCGCTTCCTTGGTGAGGTCGATCTGGCGGTCGGTCAGGTCGGGCTCGCGTCCGCGCAGCACGTCGAGCGCCTCGGGCCGCTCGACGAGGTCACCGAGCCGCAGGTCGGCCATCAGCTGGCCGGGATGCTCGCCCGGCTGGTAGATCAGCAGTCGCCGGAACGAGCAGAGCACGACGAAGCGTGGGCTGCGGCGCTCACCGGCGCCGGCCGCGCGCCAGTAGGCCTCGGCCTGCGGGTAGTGGGACTCGAGCCGGTCGGTCTCCTTGGCCGACTTCATCTCCACGAGCAACTCCTCGCCGAGCAGCAGGTCGGCGTACTTCTGGCGTCCACCGACGACCAAGCGGTGCTCGAATACCTCGTCCTCGTCGTCGAGCGTGCGTCCGTAACAGCCCAGCAGCTCGCGCAGGAACTGCTGGGCCTGTTGACGCTCTGACCCCTCACGCGCCTCCCAGCGCTGGCGAAAGCGCTCCAGGGAGCCCTGGAGGCTGGCACGATCCACCGGCGCGTCAGCGCTGGTCCAGGAGGGTCCCGGCACGACGCACATCTTCGTGCGCCGTGCGGACGGCCTTCAGCGTGCGCGCAGGGGCGTCGCGCTTCTGCAACACGGCCTCAACGTCCGCGAGCATCCGCTCGACATTCTGCAGCCGCTCGGCGACCGTCGTGCCCTGCGCATCATCGGCCGGCGCGGCGGTCAAAACAGCTCGTCCTGGCCGTAGTCGCTGCCGAACCACTGACGAACGAGCGTTGCGCGCGCCTGTTCGAGCAGTCGCAGCGCCTCATCGCGGTCCTCGCCGGGACCGCTCTCGGTATCGGCCAGCGCGTGCGCGGCGACCTCAAGCGCGGCCACGACCGGTTCCAGCAGCTCGCGGCGCGAATCGCGCGTGAGGGCCGTCGCAGACATCGACTGGGAAGTTAGACGACGACCCGTACGGCATCGCTCAGGATCGCCTCAGCTCCCCGCAATCTGCGCCGAAACCGCGCACCGACGCAGTTTGCGGCTCGCGAGCGACCGTGGTTGCCCGCTGCCGGCAACTCGGCGCGAAATGACGCCTATGCCGACATCTGGTGCCGAGCTGCGTGCGATCAGAACAGCGGCTCGCCGATCCGCTGGCGGTCAGCGGCCGTGCCGGCTCTCACCTGAGCGTCTGTCGCAGGAACAGAACGTAGACGGCCCCGAACACCGCGACGATCGCGACGTTCGTGCCGAGGCGGGCCCAGAGGTGGTCGCGAAGGAAGAGGACATCGACGGTGACGATGGTCGCGGCCATCGCAAGTACGTAGAGGACGTTGAAGAGCTGATGCCTCATGCCGCTCCATCAGCAGGGTAGGTCCCGGAGCCCGCCCACTCCCCACAATCGGCGCCGAGACGCGTCCCCGCACACGCACTGTCTCATGAGGACCCGGCGTCGCGCGCCGCCTCATTTCGACTCAACCTCTATAAGTCTCCGGACCGATGTCCTCGCCCTACCCGCATCTGCTGGCGCCGCTGGACCTCGGCTTCACGATGCTGCCCAATCGCGTGCTGATGGGCTCGATGCACACCGGGCTCGAGGATCGTGCCAAGCACCTGCCCGCGCTCGCGGCGTACTTCGCCGAGCGCGCGCGTGGCGGCGTTGGGCTGATCGTCACCGGCGGCTACTCGCCGACGCTGCTCGGCAGCCTCTACCCGAGCGCGTCGAAGCTGACGACCCGACGCGAGGCACGTGCGCACCGCACGGTCACCGGCGCGGTGCACGACGCCGGCGGCCGGATCGCGCTGCAGCTGCTGCACGCCGGGCGCTACTCCTACCACCCGCTCAGCGTCTCGGCCTCGGCGGTCAAGTCGCCGATCACGCCGTTCCGTCCGCGGCCGCTGTCCGAGCGCGGGATCGGCCAGACGATCGCCGCGTTCGGCCGTGCCGCCGCGCTGGCCCGTGATGCCGGCTATGACGGCGTCGAGGTGATGGGCTCGGAGGGGTACTTCATCAACCAGTTCCTGGCGCCGCGGACCAACCAGCGCGACGACGACTGGGGCGGCAGTGCCGAGAAGCGCCGCCGGATCGCGGTCGAGATCGTCCGCTCCTGCCGTGAGCAGGCCGGCGAGGACTTCATCATCATCTACCGGCTGTCGGTGCTCGATCTCGTCCCCGACGGGCAGAGCTGGGAGGAGATCGTCGCCCTCGCCCGTGATGTCGAGGCGGCCGGCGCGACGATCATCAACAGTGGGATCGGCTGGCACGAGGCGCGGGTGCCGACGATCGCGACCTCGGTGCCGCGTGCGGCGTTCACTCACGTCACCGCGAAGCTCAAGGGCGAGATCACGATCCCGCTCGTCGCCAGCAACCGCATCAACATGCCTGACGTCGCCGAGCAGGTGCTGGCGCGCGGCGAGGCCGACATGGTCTCGATGGCGCGCCCGTTCCTTGCCGATCCCGACTGGGTCGCCAAGGCGGCGGCCGGGCGCGCCGACGAGATCAACACCTGCATCGCCTGCAATCAGGCCTGCCTCGACCACACCTTCCAGCGCAAGCGTGCGACCTGCCTCGTCAACCCGCGCGCCTGCTACGAGACGACGCTCGAGCTCGTTCCGGTCACCAAGCCCAGGCGCATCGTCGTCGTCGGCGCGGGGCCGGCGGGACTGGCGGCGGCCGTCGCCGCCGCTGGGCGCGGCCATCGGGTGACGCTGCTGGAGGCCGCAGGCGAGATCGGCGGCCAGTTCGGAATCGCGCGGCTGATCCCCGGCAAGGAGGAGTTCGCCGAGACGCTGCGCTACTGGCAGCGGCAGATCGAGCTGACCGGCGTCGAGCTGCGGCTCGGCGTGCGCGCCGTCGCCGCCGATGTCGAGGGCTTCGACGAGGTCGTCGTCGCAACCGGTGTCGTGCCGCGAATCCCTGAGATCGACGGCATCGACCATCCGTCGGTCATCACCTATGACGAGCTCGTACGTGGCGGTGCGGCCGCCGGGGATCGCGTCGCCGTGATCGGCGCCGGCGGAATCGGCGTCGACATCGCCGAGTTTCTGACGACCGAGTACTCGGCGACGCTGGAGCCGGAGCTCTGGCGGGCCGAGTGGGGTGTCGGCGACCCTGACGAGGCGCGCGGCGGCCTGAGGACGCCGGCGCCCGAGCCGCCCGCGCGGCAGGTCTATCTGCTGCAGCGCAAGAACGAGCGAATCGGCCAGCGGCTCGGCCGGACGACCGGCTGGATCCACCGCGCCGCGCTGACGATGAAGTCCGTCGAGCCGGTCACCGGCGTCCGCTACGAGCGGATCGACGACGACGGGCTGCACATCGTCGTCGGCGGGCGGCAGCGGACGCTGGCGGTCGACACGATCGTCGTCTGCAGCGGTCAGGAGCGGGTCCGTGGGCTCGCCGACGAGCTCGACGGTACGGGCGCCTCGGTGCACGTGATCGGCGGCGCCCACGAGGCTGCCGAGCTCGACGCCAAGCGCGCGATCGACCAGGGCACGCGGCTCGCCGCACGGCTGTAGCCGCCTCCCTGCAGGTCGAGTGGCGTTCCACTACCCACCCAGCGATAGTTGAACGCCACTCGACATGCAAGGGGGCGTCAGGCGACCGGCGCGCTCGACCTGCAAGGGGGCGTCAGGCGAACAGCGCGCGCTCGACGGCGACAAGGCCGCCGGCATCCTCGGCCAGTGCTGCCAGCTCGGGCACGATCAACGGTTCGGCGTCCCCGGTCGCCGCCGCCAGCCGGGCGATCTGCGCCCGGTCGCGGGCGGCGACCGCGCGCAGCTCGCCGACCGTCCGCGCGACCTTCGCCGCCAGTCGCTCGTCGCCGTCCAGCGCCGCCACGATCTCCTCGGGCCCGGCCTCGTCGCCCGGGCCCGGCCACGTCGTCACCCGGCCGACGACGAGCCCGCCGAACTCCATCTCGGCCTCGCGCAGCTTGCGCGCGAAGAAGATCGCCTCCTCGGAGGGGTCGCGCTCGGGCGAGGTGATCACCAGGAACGTCGTCGTCTCGTCGGCGAGCAGCCGGGAGACGGCGGCGGCGCGCTCGCGGAAGCCGTCGAGCACCGCGCCGAACGCGAGCACGAACGTCTGGATATCGCGCAGCAGGTCGATCCCGGTCAGCCGTCCGAGCGTGCCGAGCACGAGCCCCGAGCCGCGGCCCGCGACGCGCGCGGCGAGCCCGGTCGAGCTCAACAGCGAGCCGATGCCGCGGCCTTCGAGCACCGCCGTCAGCCGGTCGGGAGCATCGAGGAAGTCGAGCGCGTTGCGCGACGGCGGCGTGTCGAGCACGATCACGTCGAAGCGGCGCGAGCGCGCGAGGTCGTAGAGCTTGGCGACGGCCGTGAACTCCTGCGAGCCGGCGACGGCGACCGACAGCCGCCGGTAGATCGGGTGCTCGAGGATCCGGTCGCGGGCCTCGTCGTCGGGCGCGAGCCGGCCGACGAGCCCGTCGAAGGTCGCCTTCGGGTCGAGCCGCATCGCCCACAGCTCGCCGCTGAGGTCGAGGCCGGCCGCGGCGAACGGCGCCGGATCGACCCGCTCGGGCTCACCGCCGAGGGCGTCGATGCCGAGCGCATCGGCCAGCCGCCGGGCCGGGTCGATCGTCACGACACAGACGCGCCGGCCGCGCGCCGCGAGGCCCAGTGCCAGCGCGGCCGAGGTCGTCGTCTTGCCGACGCCGCCGGCACCGGCGCAGATCAGCACGCGCGTCTCGCGCAGGCGGTGGAGCACGCTCACCGCGCCAGCTCCGTCGCCAGCGCGCCGAGCTCGCGTGGGCCGAGCGCGTCGGCCGTGACCCGATGCGCCAGCGTCCAGACCGCGATCTC
>CAZYMM010000107.1:4364-7194 GCA_964648515.1 uncultured Conexibacter sp. | reverse complement strand
AGCGCCTCGAGCGTCGAGCCGCGGCGCGGCCCCTCGTCGGTGTCGACGACGGTCTCGCCCTTACGGCTCTTGACCGTCACCGGCGCGATCTCCTCGGCCATTACGCCGTCGTCGATCGCTTTGATCGCGAGCTCCTGCGAGCGCAGCGCCCAGCGGTCGAGGTCGGGCCGGGTCAGCTCCATCTCGTCACCGATCTCGGTCGCCTCGTCGAACATCTGGCGTCCGCTGAACGGGTTGGTCAGGCCGTCGTGGACCATCGCGTCGAGCGCCTTGGCGTCGCCCATCCGGTAGCCGAAGCGGGCCTGCGGCAGCAGGTAGGGCGCCCTGCTCATCGACTCCATGCCGCCCGCGACACCGACCTCGACGTCACCGGCGCGGATCGCCTGGTCGATGATCACGGCGGCGCGCAGGCCGGACGCACAGACCTTGTTGATCGTCTCGCTCGAGACCTCCTTCGGGATCCCGGCCTTGATCTGCGCCTGGCGCGAGGGGATCTGCCCCTGCCCGGCCTGGAGCACCTGCCCCATCACGACGTGATCGACCTGCTCGGGCGCGACGTCGGCGCGCTCGAGCGCGGCACGGATCGCGGTCGCTCCGAGCTCGGTGGCGTCGACGGTCGAGAGGCCGCCGCCGAGCTTGCCGATCGGGGTGCGGGCTGCAGCGAGGATCACGGTCTTGGGCATGGCAGGGACGGTAGCCGGGGTCGGGCGCCGCGTGCGTTGCGGCCGTGGCGTGGACGCGGAACCTGAGCGGGGTAAGACACGAGACCGGCCATGTCCGCGGTCTTGACCGGGCGCCGGTCATATGTCGCCCGCACGATGATCATCTCGAGAACCTGAGGCCTCCAGAATCCGGAGTGCCGCTGCCCGGGCAGACGGTTCAGAGGACCCGGTCCACAGCGCCTATGCGGGCCGCGCCACGACGATCCGGTCTGGCGGCGTCCAAGACCATCTGCTTCGCGGCTTCAATCCGCTACGGCATCGCAAGACCGCCGGACATTGCCGGAGGTGCGGTGGCGCGGTGACGGTCAGAGCCGAAACGGTATTCCGCCGTGAACGCACCGTCGCGCTCTACAAACGCAATGTTGTCGACGACCGGTATTGATGCGGCAAGTGCGCCGCGCTCGTCTATGACATCTACATTGTCGACGCCGTCCGGCACGAGCAAGGCCATCGCTGTCTTACCGGCCGATGCGGCGCCTCCGGATGCCACCCAAATGCCAGCCTGTGAATCGACCGTCGCCGGAGGCGCATCCACGATGGTTGCGCGCTGTGCATCACCGTTAGCCAACGCAAGATACATGTGTTGGGCGCGAACCACAATCACACTGAAACGTCCGCGTTGCGCGACGGTCGTAGGCGCATCGGCTGGCACACCTGAGTCCGCTAGCGCGCGTAGCGCTGATGCAGGAACGCCATCACGACCCGTGATCCCAAGATGACTGAATGTGGGCGAGGGCGAGCCAGAAACCGTTGCAGCCGATGCGAGCCCCGCCCCCCTGCGCGTCAGAATAATCGTGGCCATCAGCATTACACACAGTGCCACCACTAGGCCCAAGGCCATCGAACGCCGTCGCACCATATCACGCCGCATCAGTAAGCGCCGTCCCCGAATAGGGCCCCATAATTGCCATGCTCTGAATACCCTCTCAACAACTCGGTATTTGCGTAGTGGGCGCTGTACAACACCGTCCCCGGAGTGCCTGCATCAACATATTTCGCGGTTGATCCATCTGAATTCGTATATGCGACGTACCAGAAATGATAAAGGTAGAGCGAGGCGGCATTAGAAGCCGCGCGACCAAAAACGTAGGTGTGACGAGCGCCCGATGGCTGGAGCGGACAATACGACCACCCCGGCCAGGATTGATTACTGCAATGGGTTACGTACGTCAGCGCGTGCGCATCCGTAGGACGCGAAACTATCGCGAGACCCAAAATCACAAACGAGAGCGCGAGAATGCGACGACTTTCATAGCACGGCACCTCCTCTGAGTACGGTAACCTAGCAATGGGTAGCTGCGGCGTCAAGTCGACGCGATCCAGGACCCACGCTTCAAGGACCGCGCTGGAAATGCACCAGATCCGACCGGCCCGACCTCGGGGATTTCCACGCCGATCACGTGTGACCGGACCCGGTACCGCTGATGACAGAAGCTCGACGGCCAAGCTCGTCAGCACCGCCGCAGAGCCCCGGAGCCGTGATCTGTACGCAGCCCACGCAACGCAGAGATGGCCTGCTCGCACGTGGTGACGTCGCTGACCTACGCCTCCAGCACGACGCTGCTCGCAACGGTTTTGGGCTCCATGAAGCTCGAAAGGCACGACGGTGCCGGTCAACCCGGGGAATTGACGGCTCGATTCTGCCTACCCTGATGTCCCGCTGACATTGACGGTGCCTATCGAGGTTCGCGGCACGCCCCGCAGCACGTTGTTCCCGACCTGTACCCGCTCTCTCCCCGGCGCTAGGTTGCGACGATGCACGTAGCAGCGATCACAGACGACCGGCGACCGGCCGCTCCCACCGTCACCTTCGTTCCCGATGAGCGCCGCGGCCGGCTGACCTCGGCCGGCGGGCAGATCAGCTGCGGGCTCGGCGACGCCGCGACCGCGGGCCGCGCGGTGCTGCACGAGCTGACGGTCAAGGCGCTCGGGCGCCTGCGCGAGCTCGACGCGACCGAGGCCGTCTTCGAGCTGCCGGACGGTGTCGATCCCGCGCTCGCAGCTACCGCGATCGCTGAGGCTTGCGTCTTCTCGGACTACGACCTCGGCCGCTTCAAGCGCGAGCCCGGCGACGATGACCAGGAGAAGCTCGAGTCGGTCTCGATCGC
>CAZYMM010000107.1:0-4264 GCA_964648515.1 uncultured Conexibacter sp. | reverse complement strand
CTCGTCGGCAAGGGCGTCACCTTCGACTCCGGCGGCCTGTCGATCAAGCCGGCAAAGTCGATGGTCGCGATGAAGTCCGACATGTCGGGGGCGGCCGCGGTGATCGAGGCGACCGCGGCGATCGCCGCGCTCGGCCTGCCGGTGCGGCTGCTGACGGTCGCCGGCGCGACCGAGAACACGATCGGACCGGCCGCGATGCGCGTCGGCGACGTGCTCACCGCCGCCGACGGCACGACGATCGAGATCGACAACACCGACGCCGAGGGCCGGCTCGTGCTCGCCGACTGCCTGCACCACGCGGCCGGACTCGGCGCCGAGCGACTGATCGACGTGGCGACCCTGACCGGCGCGATGAAGGTCGCGCTCGGCGACGAGTACTGCGGCTACTTCGCGACCGGCGACGAGCTGGCGGCGGAGGTCGAGGCGGCGGCCGCGGCGGCCGGTGAGCCGGTCTGGCGGATGCCGCTCGACGAGCGCTACGGCGAGCCGATGAAGGGGCGCGTCGCCGACCTGACCAACGCGGCGCTCGGCGTCGGCGGCGGCGCCTGCACGGCCGCCGCCTTCCTGCGGCACTTCACGCACGAGCTGCCCTGGGTCCACTTCGACTTCTCGACCGCCTATGACATCGGCCTGCCGTACGCCAAGAAGGGCGGCAGCGGCGGGCTGGTGCGGACGCTGGTCGAGTACGCGTCGGCGCTCGGCACCTGACCAACGTTGGTCATCGATTCGCGCAATACCGAGCGATTCGTGACCAACGTCGCGCCGTAGGATGCGCCGCATGCATTTCGCGCTCGACGACGCCACCTCAGAACTGCAGCGGACCGTCCGCGACTTTGCGCTCTCAGAGGTCGCGCCGGCCTGCGCGGAGCTCGACCGGACGAAGTCCTTCCCCTACGAGATCGTCGCCAAGATGGGCGAGCTCGGCTGGATGGGGATCCCGTTCCCCGAGGAACACGGCGGCGCCGGCGGCACGACGCTGCAGTACACGGTCACGGTCGAGGAGCTGGCGCGGATCGACAGCTCGGTCGCGATCACGCTCTGTGCGCACACCTCGCTCGGGACCCAGCCGATCCACCTGTTCGGCTCCGACCGGCAGAAGGCCGACTACCTGCCGCCGCTCTGCGCCGGTGAGCGGCTCGGCGCCTTCGGGCTGACCGAGCCGGAGGCCGGCAGCGACGCCGGCAACGTGCGCACCCAGGCGCGCGAGACCGCGGACGGCTTCGTGATCGACGGCGCCAAGCAGTTCATCACCAACGCCGGCACCGAGATCTCCGGGCATGTCGCGATCACCGCCCGTGACGAGGATGGCGGGATCTCCAACTATCTGATCGACCGCGGCACGCCCGGCTACGAGCAGGGCGAGCCCTACCGCAAGATGGGCTGGCACGCCTCCGACACGCGGCCGCTGACCTTCATCGGCTGCACGATCGGCGCCGACGCCCGGCTTGGGCCCAAGGGCTCGGGCTTCAAGCAGTTCCTGAAGGTGCTCGACATCGGCCGGATCGGGGTCGCGGCGATGGGTGTCGGACTGGCGCAGGGAGCCTTGGACGAGGCCGTCAAGTACGCCAACGAGCGGGTGGCGTTCGGCAAGCCGATCGGCAGGTTTCAGACGATCGCCGCCAAGCTGGCCGACATCGCGACCGAGCTCGAGGCCGCACGCCTCTTGACCTACAAGGCCGCCTGGCTCAAGGACCAGGGCGCCGACTTCTCGCTGACCGCCGCGCAGGCCAAGCTCAAGACCGGCCGGCTGGCCGTGCGCGCCGCCGAGGAGGCGGTCCAGATCCACGGCGGCTACGGCTACATCGAGGAGTACCCGGTCTGCCGCCTCTACCGCGACGCCAAGATCCTGACGATCGGCGAGGGCACCGACGAGGTCCAGCAGATGGTGATCGCTCGGGCGCTCGGGGTCTGAGAACGCCGGCGCCTGCGCGGCGCTCGGTGTCAAATGATCGCCATACGACCACTCGACACCGCGCGCGCCGCCGGCAGGAACGCCCCGCAATAGGGTTTGAGATCAGATGAGCGCCGACGCCGCCGCAGAGCACGGCGAGCACCCGGGAGCGCACCGTCCGACCGAGCACGAACAGCGGCGGCGACGCCTCGATCGCGGCCTGGCTGTGCTCACGCTCGGGGCGCTCGGCGTCGTCTTCGGCGACATCGGAACGAGCCCGCTCTACGCCTTCCAGGCGGTCTTCTCCGAGCATCACCATGCGATCAAGCCGACCGTCGACGACGTGCTCGGCGTCGTGTCGCTTGTCGTCTGGACGCTGACGATGATCGTCGCGGTCAAGTTCGTGACGTTCATCATGAAGGCCGACAACGACGGTGAGGGCGGAATCCTCGCGCTGACCGCGCTGATCCGCCGCACCGGCGAGCTGCCGCAGCGCTGGAAGTCGGTGCTGGTGCTGCTCGGCCTCGCCGGCGTGTCGCTGTTCTACGGCGACGCGCTGCTGACGCCCGCGATCTCGGTGCTGTCGGCGGTCGAGGGGATCGAGCTGACCGCCCCCGGCCTGCACAGCATCATCATGCCGATCGCGCTCGGGCTGCTGATCGGCCTGTTCCTGATCCAGCGCCGCGGCACGCATGCGATCGGGCGCCTGTTCGGACCGGTGCTGGCGCTGTGGTTCGCAGCGATCGGCATCACCGGGCTCGCGCAGATCGCCGGCGACCCCGGCATCCTGCGCGCGCTGTCGCCGACCTACGCGATCGACTTCTGGCTGCGCCACCCGCTGACCGCCTTCCTCTCGCTCGGTGCCGTCGTGCTGACCGTCACCGGCGCCGAGGCGCTGTATGCCGACATGGGCCACTTCGGCCGCCGGCCGATCGCGCTCGCCTGGTATCTGATCGTCTTCCCGGCGCTGGTGCTCAACTACCTCGGCCAGGCGTCGCTGGTGATGGGTGACCCGAGCGCGATCGCAAACCCCTTCTACCGCCTCTTTCCGGATCCGGTTCTGATCCCGATGATCGTGCTGGCGACGGCGGCGACGCTGATCGCCTCGCAGGCCGTGATCTCCGGCGCGTTCTCGGTCAGCCGCCAGGCCGTTCAGCTCGGCTTCCTGCCCCGGCTCGAGATCCGCCACACCTCGGCCCGTGAGATCGGCCAGGTCTACGTGCCGTCGGTCAACTGGGTGCTGATGATCGCCGTCGCGCTTCTGGTGCTGACCTTCGAGGCCTCGGCGAAGCTGACCGTCGCCTACGGCGTTGCGGTCTCAGGGACGCTGGCGATCGACTCGCTGCTGTTCCTCGTGCTGGCACGGACCGCGTGGCGGGTCAAACGGATCTGGATCGCCGTCGGGCTCGTCGCCTTCTTCGGCTTCGACATCGCGTTCCTGGCCGCCAACACACCGAAGATCCTCTCCGACGGCTGGATCCCACTGCTGGTCGGCACGGTCGTCTTCATCCTGCTGACGAGCTGGGATGAGGGCCGCCGCTACCTCGCCGAGCGGCGACGCTCGACCGAGCAGCCGCTACCGGAGTTCGCGCTCTGGGTCAGCCACCATCCGGGCCGAATCAGGCGCGTGCCGGGTACCGGCATCTTCCTCAACGCGCACGCGGGCACCGTCCCCTACGCGCTGCGCGCCACGGTCAGCCATCTTCATGCGCTGCCCGAGACCGTCGTCGTGCTGACGGTGAAGGTGGCGCCGGCACCGTTCGTCGCCGAGACCGAACGGCTTGTGCTCGACGACGTCGGCATCCCCGACGACGGCATCTGGTACCTACAGCTCAACCACGGCTTCCTCGAGGCACCACGCGTCACCGATGCGCTCGTCCGCCATGAAGCCGAGCTGCGCGCCGCCGGCCTGCCGCTGAAGCCCTACGTCGCCTCCTACTACCTGTCGAGCACGACGATCACCGCGACCGGCCACGGCTGGCGCAACCTGCACCGGCGGCTGTTCGCGATCATGGCCCGCAACGCCTCGAGCGCCGGTGACTACCTCGGCCTGCCCGCCGACTGCGTGGTGGTCGTCGGCGCACACGCAGCGATCTAGGCCGACCTGGCGTCCGATTGCGGTACTGCCGTTGGCAGGATCCGCGGCGTGAAGCTCCCGTCAGCCTGCCGGACCCGGATCTGCGCCTTCTCGACGAGTACGCGCGCCGCAACGAGCTGTCGTCGCGGTCCGGCCGGCTGACGACGCCGCAGTCGCTGCGGCTCGACGACGCACTGCGACTGCATCTGAGGCTGTGAGCAGAGGCCCGCGCGGCTACTGGGTCTCGAAGGGACCCTCGATCTTGAGGCTGTGACCCTTGAGGACTATCTGGCCGG
>CAZYMM010000106.1:0-7310 GCA_964648515.1 uncultured Conexibacter sp. | reverse complement strand
TGCTCTACCTGCGGCACGACGGCCACTACGGCCTGATCGAGCCGGCACGCTGACGCGGCTCGCGGCCACACGCCGCGGCCGGCGGTCGCCGAACATTCGCGACGCCGCACCCGCTACCGTTGTCCGGCCGTCATTCTGCGGGGTGACCGCGAGGGTGCGAACCCTCTCGAACCCCGCCGAAGACACCTGGAGGGGTGCCGGAGTGGTTGAACGGGGCGGTCTCGAAAACCGTTGTGCGGCTTTGCCGTACCGAGGGTTCGAATCCCTCCCCCTCCGTAGAAAGTGTTGCGTTTGCAGGGCTTTGCCGCGTTGGTGGTGTGGCGCAGTGGGCTGCTCGTCGTGTCCAGTCGCGGTCAATGGAGGTCATCGGAGCGCCTGGTTCTGCGTGACGGTCAAGAACGAGCGGCAGGCCAGACGCTATGGGGTCGGTCGTCGGGGCCCCGATTCGGGCGGTACGCTTCGGCGCCCCAAGCGCCGTGATGTGACGATCGCCCTGGACCAGAAAGTCGGGGCTCTACCGAAGGCGTGCGCGGTTCGCGGACGGCCTCGCCGAGGCCGTGATGATCCTCGGACGAGCGGCAGGCGCCAGCGCGACCAGGTTGCCGTCGTCGGGATCCGGTGGTCGCGCGCCGCTGGAGCGTCGTCAGGGCCGGCGGCGGGTCCAGCGTGGCCAGATCTCTCTACGGACCAGACGCGAGAGCTCCTCGATATCCGCATCGCCGGTCAGGGCCGGCGCGTCTATCGCCACCACGCCGGTGTAGCGCCCGGCGAGGAAGACGACGCTCGCAGTGCCACGGCCGTCACCTGTGCTCTCGAACCCGAACGCCTCGCGCGGGCCGATGCCGCTCAGACGTCGCGTCGTATCTGCGCTGCCGAGAGCTGCTCGATACGCCGCCCGGTAGTTGGCGCGAGCGGCCGCGGCCGGGAGCGGCCCGACGGCGTGGAGAGACAGGGTCTCGTAAGTGGCGTCTGCGCCGCTGCGGTAGCCGCAGATCTGAGGGCCGCGCAGGATCCGACTGGCCTTTCCGGTTATGTACCAGTCGGCGACGTTCATGGGGAGCATCCGGCACGCGGCCGGCGGAGCGGCCGGCGGAACGGCCACGCGAGCGTCAGCCGCCGGCGAAATGAGGAGCACCGCAAGTCCGACGAGCCAGGCGGCGACGGTCAGGCGCATACGACGGATCCTAAGTCGGCCGGCGCCTGCTCGCAATCACATTCGCTGCCGCAGGGGTCCCTGGTGGCGTTGCTGGAGCTGCTTCCTGGACGTGATCCCCAGGTCGTCGCGCAGCGGGCGGCGAAGCGGCTCGCAGAGGAGGAGGAGGGTCTCTGCGATGTTGCTCTGGGCGTCGATCAGCGTGCGATAGCCGCTCTCGGGGTAGGGCCAGGAGGCGACGAGGGCTTGTCCTGCACGCTTCGCACGACGAGCAGGACCAGCAGCTCCGGGCACCAGGTGCTCGCGCCGCTCGCCGTCGATGAGCAGGGCGACCTGGCCACAGACCTCATCGACCACTTGCTCGGGACCACATGCCGGGGTACGGTCGCGCTCGCTGAAACGAGCGTCGCGGTGACGGCAGCGCGGCTGCGCAGACCGGTGGTGCATGCGGCCGTCCCGGCGTAGACTCGTGCGGCCGAGGAGGGTTAGCCGGACAAGTACCAGGCCCCGAGGAGGAGCTTCAGATGGCGGCTCGAACAGCAGCTTTGTTTGCCACCGCACTCGCGCTGATCGTTGCGCCGCAGGCGATCGCGGCCGTGCCGCTGCAGGGCACGCAGATCGACCTCGCCGCGGGCTCCAACGCCCGCATCCAGTCGACCGCGAACAACTCCTACGCCAGCGCCGCCCAGGCGGTCGGCGATGTCAACGGCGACGGGATCGCCGACATGGCGTTCGGGGATCAGGCCGCTGACTCGAAGGCCGGGCGGATCGTCGTCGTGTTCGGCGGCGCGAGCATTCCTTCGTTCGACTCGCCCGCGGTCGGCAGCCACGGCTTCGTGATCAGTGGCCGGCCTGGGAGCCAGCTCGGCAAGGTGGCGGCTGCCGGCGATGTCAACGGCGACGGGATCGCCGACATCGTCGCCGGTGCGTTCATCGACAACGCGGCAGGCACGAACGCTGGTGCCGCCTACGTGATCTTCGGGACGCGCAGCCCGGTCGACATCGACCTCGCCGCGCTCGGCGGTGCCGGGTTCGTGATCAGAGGCGATCAGAACGACTACCTCGGCGCCTCGGTCGACGGCGCCGGCGACCTCAACGGCGACGGTCGCGCCGATGTCGTGATCGGCGGCTACAACGCAGGGGCCGGCAGCGGATCTGTCTCCGGTGAGGCCTACGTCGTCTTCGGGCGCCCGGGCACCGCCGCGGTGGCAGTGCATGATCCATCGTTTGCGAGTCAGGGGATCGTGCTCAAGAACGGCGGCGGCGCCGCCAACGAACAGTTCGGTGCGGCGGTGCGCAACGTCGGCGATTTCGACGGCGATGGCCTCCCCGACATCGGCGTCTGGGCGACGAGCAACGGGAGCCCGCAATACATGAAGTCGGCCTGGGTGGCGTTCGGCAGGCGGACGCCGGGCACGATCGACGTCTCCCTGGGGGGTGGCGTCAAGATCGATCCTCCGACACCGGCCAGTCCGACACCTGATCATGTCACCGGCGCGCCCTACCCAGCCGGCGACATCAACGGTGACGGCCGCGCCGACGTGATCATCGGTGTCCCCGAAGACGGGGCGCTGGGCCGCAGCGACGCCGGGGCGGCGGCCGTCGTCTACGGCCGTCCGGGCACGACGACGATCAACCCGATGGCGCTCGGCGGCGGAGGTTTCCGCGTCGAGGGCGCGATCGCGGGTGCGCGGGTCGAGCCCCACGGCATCAGCCCCGATCTCGACGGTGACGGCCGCGCCGAGCTCCTCTTCGGAGCGACCTGGGCCGACAATCGCGGGCGGACGGACTCGGGCACCGTCTGGCTGGTCCCGGCTGTTCCGCCTGCGCCCGGCTCCTCCTACGATCTGCTCTTCCCGCCCCCGGGCAGCAGGCAGATCGACGGCGCCGCCGCCGGTGACCTGCTCGGCTGGGCGGCACCGGTCGGCGACGTCAACGGCGACGGGCGTCCCGACTTGACGGTCGGTGGGTGGGGGATCGGCGGCTACAACCGCGGCGGCAGCGAGCTGCTGCTCGGGTTCGGTCAGCCGGCCGTGCAGTACGGGCAGCTGAGCGGCACGGCCGGCAGCGCGATCACACCGCTGGCACCGGGCGGCATCGCCCGCACCGGCACGCCATCGTTCACTGCGACCGGCCTGCCCAGCGGGCTCGCGATCGACGCTGGGAGCGGCGTCATCAGCGGCACGCCACAGTCAGCCTCATCGGGGAGCGCGACCGTGACGATGACCGACCTCTCCGGCTCGGTCGCGGTCACGGTGCCGGTCTCGATCGGAGCGGCGCCTGTGGCACCTGTGGATCCGCCGCAGGGCGGACCGCCCAAGGTCACGCTCAGCTCGGTCTCGCTCTCCTCGCGCCGGTTCACGACCGTCAGACGCAAGCGATCGAAGCTGACCTACGGCGCGCGCCTGAGCTGGACGCTGAGTGCCCAGGCGACGGTCGCCGTCACGGTTGAGCAGCTGCTCGCGGGCCGCAAGTCCGGTCGCAAGTGCGTAACCAAGCGGCGCAAGGGCAAGCGCTGCACGATCGTCCGCCGCAGCGCCACGCTCACGATCAAGGCCAAGCGCGGTGTGACGACCGTGCGGATCCCGGCCTCCTCGCGCAAGCTGCGCCTCAAGCCCGGGCGCTACCGGGTGCGCGTCGCTGTCAACGGCGGAGCGGCCGCCAAGGCGCTGAGCTTCACGGTCGTGCGCTGAGCTCCGGCATCTCGATGGGGCCGGCGGCCCGCTCTGTGGAGTGCGCCTCGCGCACGCGCTCAGCGACGCGAACCGGGCGGCGCAGGCGATTTCGCGCTTGCCGCGGTCGCCAACGCAGCACGAGCGTCATGGACCGCCCTCGCAGCGGGTCGCCAGCAAGAGCCGGACGGCCGTGGGGATCACATGGCGTCAGCTCTACGCCGGCCCGGCGGCGTCGCCCAACGCCTGCGCGCCGCGCCACCTGCGAAGCTCGTTGTCGCTTATTGGTCGCTATGCGAGTGAAACTCGACATCGACCGGCGGGGTGACTTGCGCGACCCGAGCACCGGCGCGCCTCAAGTGCGCACACGGTCAGGTGAGAACGACCTTGGTCTGTATCAGGCCGCAGGATGCCGGCGGTGTCGTCGGAGAAGTCGGTTTCGTGACGGTCCCGCTGAGTACGCCCTCGAAGCGCGAAACCGTCCTGTAGAAGCCCCGGACCTTCCAGACCACGTCGGAGCCTGCGCCGTCCGACCAGTCGCCCTCGGCACCGGTGCTGGCTGCGACGAACGGCAGGAACGATCGCGATCGCGAGGATCAGGATCGCGGTGCGCCCGATGGCGCCACGATGCAGATCGCCCGCGCCTGCTGTGTGACGCGATGCGGCCCGTCCCGGCGCTACGGCGTCTTGACCTTCCGGATCGTCAGCGTTCCGGTCAGCGAGCCGTCGTAGGACGTGCCGCTGATCGACTGAGTGCCGCCGGCCTTCGGCAGCGTGAACGAGAGCGGCTGAGGGCTGCCGATGTTGACTCCGGGCGTTCTGGTGTCGGGCGGTGGGTCATACGAGTCCGGTCTGTCCGGGGGACAGTCCCTGGTTGCCGTCACGGCGTCGTAGCCGCCCGCGCTCCAGTACACGCTGATCCGGTCTGCGCCCTGGGCGCTGATGTTGATCGACCACTTCACCTTCGGTGCGACCGGATTGAAGATCGTGCAGGCGTTGCTGGGGGTGAACGTCACGTTCGTCCATTGGAAATCGCCGCTGCCATCCCAATGGCCGGGCGTCGCCGGCTCCGCGATCAGGGTTCCGTTGAACTGTCCCGCTGCCGTGTAGTCGAACGGTGACGTCATCGTGGCGTTCAAAGTGAGCTTGACGTCGTAGCCGCCGACCCGGTCGCAGAGGATCGAGGTGAGCTCTGAGGTCTGCTTGCTGAGCGCGTCGAACGGATCGTCGCCGAGCGTCGTGTTCAGCGTTGCGATGACCTCGCCGGTGCGCGCATCCTTGACGGTCAGTGTCGAGCTGGCACCGGCGCCCTCTCCGGCGATCGTTCCGTCAACGCGCACGTCCGAGATGATCCTGCGCTCCGGCGGGAAGCTGCTGCGGTCGGCGTACGGGGAGCGGCCGAGCGCGGCCTCGGCGTTGAGCGCCTTGACGATCGCCGGGTCGACCTCGTGAACGATCACCTTCGTCGGGCAGCGTTTGGCGACTTCGTTGACCAGGTCGACGGTGACGAGGCTCGCAGCGCCTTCGGCGAGGTAGTGCATGTCGCCTTCGGCCGGACCCTTGAACGGGTTGATGCCGACGGCGCTGACGCCCGTTCTTCCGGCGCCGCCCTGAGCCTTGTAGGCGGAGCGGGCGAGCGAGCCGGCCTTTGCCCTGCGGGGCTTGGCCGTCAGCTTCGCCTTCGTGCGCCTCTGTCCGGGCCGCAGCGTGACCGCGATCGGCTTTGTAACGGTCTTCGTCTCCGACAGCACGTTGCCGACGACCAGGTAGGAGCCCGCGGGCAGCGAGAGCTTGAACGCCCCGCTGCGGGGCAGCAGCCGGCCGGCCACGACCGAGCGGTCGGCGAGGCTGACGGCCCTGACCATCGCGACCGAGCCGGCGGCCGCCTTGACGCCGAGCGTGCCGGCGAACGTGCCGCGCTTCGGGGCCGCCGTGGCGACCGGCGCCGTCGCGGCGGCGGTCGCCAGGAGGGCCAGCAGGATCACGCTCTTGTTCGTCTGCACGCGCGCAAGCTACCGGGCGCCGTGGCGGCGCTCAACAGCATGCTCCGCCTTGAAGGCAATCGGCCGCGCCAGTACGCTTTACGAGTCATGACGAACGTAAGGAGCGGGATGGGTAGTGTTCGCGTCGGCCGGTCCGGACCGCCGGCGGCCAAGACGCGCGTCTCCTCCAAGCACCAGGTCACGATCGCTAAGGATGCCTTCGAGGCGGCCGGTCTTCACGCCGGTGACGTCCTCAGCGTCAGGGCGATCGGCCCCGGCCGGATCGAGATGACCAGGCTCGATGAGCTCTTCGCCAAGCACCGCGGCCGGGTCGCACGCGGCAAGGGCGCACGCGAGGCGATCGGGCGGCTGCGTGACGAATGGCTGTAGCCCTCCTCGACAGCTCGGCGATCGTCGCCTATCTCGTCGCTGACGATGCGCTGCATGAGAGCGCGGCCCAGGCGCTGGAGTCGACGCTCAGCAGGGGCGGTGCGCTGGTGATGTCAGCCGTGACCTGGAACGAGACGCTTTATGGCGCGTTGCTCGGCCACCTTCCCGAGGGCGCGCTGCGAGAGCTGGCCCGGGACTTCGGGATCGACATTCTTCCTGTCGATCAGGCTGTGGCTGAGCAGGCCGCCATCCTGCAGCGGGCCTATCGAGGCTCGCGCAGAAGCGCGCCGAAGCCCCGTCTGCGCACGCCCGACGCGTTGATCCTCGCCACAGCTCTCGTCCACACGGAGATCGACACGATCGTCGCCGGCGACGCGCAGTGGCAGAAGGTGCCGGGCATCGACGCCGACATCGTGCTGCTCAGCGAGCGCCGCGAGAGCCGGTGAGTCTGCCCTCGCGCCCCCGCCCGCTCACCGCGGCGCGGGATCCACGACGCCACGGGCGAGCTCGGCGACCTCGGTCAGCCGGGGATCGTCGGGAGCGCGCTCGAGGTTCAGCTCGACCAGATGACCGGCGGCGCGGCAGCACGCGGCCGCGAGCTGTGCGCCTGCACCTGCGTCACCGGAGACCGCGGGGTTGCCGGTGCGCACCAGCTCGGTGCACAGTTGCGCGACCTCGGCCGCAACGCGAGCGACCGCAAGTGGCGCCTCGGCCGCATCCGACAGTGCCGCGGCGAGGCGCTCGGCGCGGGTCGGGTCTCCGCGCGGCAGGCGTAGGGCGGATAACACAGGCCCGAACGAACCGAGCTCGACTTCGGCGAGCTCGAGCGCGGCGGCCCGCAGTTCGGCGGCGCGATCACGGATCTCGGCCATCCGCGGATGGCGATCCGAGTAGTCGGCGCGGCTCAGCGTCAGCCCCGCCGCCATCTCCGCCAGTGCGGCCGCCGCGGCTGTTGTCCACGCGGTCGTGCTGCCCGCCCCCGGTGCCGGCGTCGGCGCCGCGATCCCGGCGAGCAGATCATTCAACGACCGGTCCGCGTTGTCGGCCACCGGCTCAACCTTAGCCTGGATCCACCGTTCTGGTGGTGGGGTCTGTCCGGGCTGCGAGTTGAAA
>CAZYMM010000105.1:0-7426 GCA_964648515.1 uncultured Conexibacter sp. | reverse complement strand
CCCCAGAGTCGATTCGGTGGGCATCCCCATGCCCACCGCGGATCCGGGAGCTTAGACGAACCGCCGGCGTCGGTCGAGCTACCCCAGCCGCGCGACGATCGCCGCCGCGTGGCGCGAGTACCAGCCGAGATCGAAGATCGCGTCAAGGTCGAGCGCGGCGACCGGCCCGGCGGGGTCGGTGGCGGCCTCGGCCTCGAGCAGTTCGCGCATCTGCGTCCGGCTGTCCCAGGCGCGCTGCGCGTGCTGCTGGGTGATCCGGTAGGCGTCATCGCGCGAGAGCCCCTGTGCGACCAGCGCCAGCAGCACCCGCTGGCTGAACAGGGCGCCGTAGGTCAGGCCTACGTTCTCGCGCATCCGGTCCTCGTGGACGACCATCCCGGTCGCGATCCGCGTCGCCAGATGCAACATGTAGTGGAGCGCGATCGTCGCGTCCGGCAGCACGACCCGCTCGGCGCCCGAATGGGAGATGTCGCGCTCATGCCAGAGCGCCACGTTCTCCAGGCCCACCTGCGCGTAGCCGCGCAGCACCCGCGCCAGCCCGGTGATCCGCTCGGTCGTGATCGGATTGCGCTTGTGTGGCATCGCCGAGCTGCCCTTCTGTCTGCCGGAGCGGAACGGCTCCTCAACCTCACGCACCTCGGTCCGCTGCAGGTGCCGGATCTCGGTGGCGAAGCGCTCGAGGCCGGCGCCGGCGAGCGCGATCGCGGAAAGCAGTTCGGCATGACGGTCGCGCGGGACGACCTGGGTCGAAGCCGGGTCGGCGGTCAGGCCGAGCCGTGCCATCACCCGCGCCTCGAAGTCCGGCGAGGTCGCGCTGTAGGTTCCGACCGCGCCGGAGACCGCGCCGACGCCCGCCTGACCGACGGCGTGCTCGAGCCGCCGCAGGTTGCGGTCGGCCTCCATCGCGAACGACGCGAGCTTGACGCCGAAGGTCGTCGGCTCGGCGTGGACGCCGTGCGTGCGCCCGACACAGACGGTTCCAACGTGCGCGCGGGCCTGTGCGACGAGCGCGTCGCGATAGCCGCGCTGGGCCTCGATCAGCAGCGCACCGGCCTTGCGGATCTGCAGCGCGAGCGCGGTGTCGAGCACGTCCGAGCTGGTCAGACCGAAGTGGATCCAGCGACCGGCCTCGCCGGCATCGGCGGCCAGCACATCGACGAACGCGGCGACGTCGTGGTCGGTGACCTGCTCGCGCTCCTTGACGGCGGCGACCGTGAAGCGCGCCGCCCTGATCGCTTCGAGGTCCGCGGCGGTCGGGCCGTCGGTCTCCTCGGCACAGGCGACCTCGACCTGGCGCCAGGCCTCCAGCTTGGCCTCGTCGGTCCAGATGGCGCCCATCTCGGGCCGCGTGTATCGCTCGATCATCGACCAGCGAGGGTAACCGCCTGCGCGACGCCGGTAATGCGGCGCGGTCAGAACCGCAGACTGCCGGTCAAGCCCGCAGGATCCGCAGCGCCAGGTGCCCGGCGTTCTTCGGGTTGTCGAGGCCGACGCAGGCGACGGGAACGCCGGGGGGCATCTGCGCGACCGAGAGGATCGCGTCGAGACCGCCGGCCGCCGACAGCCGGCTCGACAGCGGCACCCCGATCACAGGTAGATCGGTGTGGGCAGCGGCGACCCCCGGCAGCGCGGCCGAGAGGCCGGCGCCGGCGATGATCACCCGCAGCCCGCGCATCCGCGCGTTCCTGCAGTAGTCGGCGACCATCTCGGGGTCGCGATGGGCGGACATCACGCGCACCTCGCAGCGCACGCCGCCGTCCTCGATCACCTTCGCGGCGGCCTGCATCGTGTCCATGTCCGACTGCGAACCCATGATGATCCCGACCCGCGGCGCATCGGGATCGGTCTCAGCGAGCTGCGCCAGCGTCTGCTCATCGCTGAGCGGTGCCGCGACCCGGTCGGACGGGCCATCGAGGACCTGGGCCGGCGGCTGGACGGGATTCGATTGGTCGGTCATCTGGAGTTCCTCTGCAGGGACGGCGCGCAGCGCGATGTCGGTGCGCGCCTGGCGTCCGTCGAAGTCGATCTTGCCCGCGGCAGCATAGGCGGCGGCGCGGGCCTGGCCGAGCGTGTCGCCGAGCGCGGTGACGCTGAGCACGCGTCCACCGGCGGTGACCAGCCGGCCGCCGCCGTCGAGCGCGGTACCGGCATGAAGCACCTCGGCGCCGGTGGCCGCCGCGTCGGCGACGCCGCTGATCGCATCGCCCGAGGACGAGGACTCCGGGTAGCCGCGCGAGGCCAGCACGACCGTGACCGCGCAGCGGTCGTCGAACTCGAGCTCGACCTGATCGAGCCCGCCGGGCTTCGTCGTCGCCAGCAGCGCCGCATACAGGTCGCTGCGTAGGCGCGGCAGCACGACTTGCGTCTCGGGATCACCGAAGCGGACGTTGAACTCGACGACCTTCACGCCCTGTTCGGTCAGCATCAGCCCGGCATAGAGCAGGCCGCAGAACGGTGCGCCGCGCTCGCGCATCAGGTCGACGACCGGCTGGTGGATGAGACGGCAGAGCTCGGCCGGATCGGGCGCCCCCGGCACCGGCGAGTACGCGCCCATGCCACCGGTGTTCGGGCCCTGGTCGCCGTCGAAGATCCGCTTGTAGTCCTGAGCCGGGGCGAGTGGGACGGCGCGGACGCCATCGCAGAGGGCGAACAGCGAGAGCTCCTCGCCCTCCATGTACTCCTCGACGACGACGCGGCCGTCGCCGAAGCGCCGCGCCTCGAGCATCTCCTCGAGTGCGCGGCGAGCAGTACTTTCGTCCAGCGCGATCACGACGCCCTTGCCGGCGGCGAGGCCGTCGAACTTCAGCACCGCGGGGTAGGAGTCGATCGCGGCGAGCCCGGCGGCGACCGTGTCGACCTCCTGCCAGGCGGCGGTCGGCACGCCGGCCGCCGCCATCACCTCCTTGGCGAAGGCCTTCGACCCCTCCAGCTGCGCGGCCTCGGCGCGCGGACCGAAGCAGGCGATCCGCGCGGTCGCGAGCTTGTCCGCGAGCCCGGCGACAAGCGGCCCCTCGGGCCCGACGACGACGAGATCGACGCACTCGGCGCGCGCCAGCAGGACGATCGCGTCAAGGTCGTGGGCGGCCACCGCACGGCATTCGGCAAGCTCGGCGATCCCCGGATTACCAGGCGCCGCAAGGATTCGTGGCTTCTGTGGCGAGCGCGCGAGCGCGTCCACGATCGCGTGCTCGCGACCTCCGGAGCCGACGACGAGAACCCGTGGCGCCACTACAGCGACGCGATGAAGTCGTCGATCGGGATCGCGCTGAGCGACTCGAAGTGCCCGGTCCCGCGCGACCCGAGCTCAAGCGAGACGCGCGCCATCGTCGAGTCGTCGGGAGCTTCGACGATCGAGACGAAGTCGAAACGGCCGAGCACCGCCCACTGCTGCTTGACCGTTGCGCCGAGCTGCTCGACCTCGGCGTTGACCTCGCGGATCCGCTGCGGGTTGTTCTTGACCGTCTGCACGCCCTCGGGCGTGAGGGTGGACAACATGATGAAGGTCGACATGCGCACCTTGTACCCCATTCGCGGGTTCTGCCGCTTAGAGCTACCTTGCAACCGACCGTGCCGACCACCCCGAGGAACTCCTGGTCCAGCGTGCTCGCGATCGCCGCGCTTGCGTTCGTGGCGCTGCCACAGGCCGCACGTGCCGGCACGGTCGAGACCGATCGCAGCTGCTACCTGAACAGCGGCTCGACGACGGTCGCGATGCGCGGCACCGGCTTCACCCCCGGCGATCCGTTTGCGGTGATGCTCGATGGCGCCGCGCTCGCGGGCGGCAGCGGAGCGATCGCCGCCGACGGCTCGATGTCGGGGACCTTTCCGGCGCCGGCGCTGCCCGGCGACATCGTCCAGCGACGCTTCCGGCTCGGACTGCAGACAACGGACGGCACGCCGACGAGCAGCTTTACGGTCACGCGGCTGTCGGCCTCGTTCTGGCCGACAGCAGGGCGCGCCGACCGCCTGCGCGTGCGGTTCTCGCTGTTCGGGTTCGGACTGGCCGGACCCGCCAAGCAGATCTACGTCCACTACGTCGCGCCGAACCGCCGGCTGCAGAAGACCGTCGCGCTCGGACGCCCGCGCGGACAGTGCGGAGCGATCCCGCGCACGGCGCGCCGGGCGCTGTTCCCGATGCCGGTGACCTGCGCCGGGCTCTGGCACCTGCAGTTCGACACGCGCCGCTCGTTCCGGCGCGGCACGAGCACGAGCAGCTTCCTGCACTACACGATCGACGTGCGCGTCAGCCCGCAGCGGCCGGGGGCCGGAAGGCCGTCGCGCTGCCCGGCCGGACGCGGCTGACGGCCCTGCGCCTGCGGGCGACCGCAGTCCGCGATCAGACTCGTGTTCTCAGAGGCTGTCTCAGACGGCGACGGCGCGCGTAGCCGAGAACGTCAGTTCGCCTTCGGCCGTGTCGACCGCGATCTCGTCACCCTCACGGAACTCGCCGTCGAGGATCCCGATCGCGAGCCTGTCGACGAGCTGCTTCTGGATCACGCGCTTGAGCGGCCGGGCGCCGTAGGTCGGGTCGTAGCCGAGGTTGCCGAGCAGCGTCGTGGCGTCGGCCGAGAGCACGACCTCGATGCCGCGCCCGCGGACCCGTTCGAGCACCCGGGCGACCTGCAGGTCGACGATCTGCGTCAGCTCGCCGCGACCGAGTGCCGAGAACTCGATGATGTCGTCGAGCCGGTTGATGAACTCGGGCCGGAAGTGCGCCTCGGCGCCGGCGCGACCGCCGGGGAGGTTCGAGGTCAGGATCAGGATCGTGTTCTTGAAGTTGACGGTGCGGCCCTGGCTGTCTGTCAGCCGGCCCTCGTCGAGCACCTGCAGCAGGATGTTGAAGACGTCGCCGTGGGCCTTCTCGACCTCGTCGAGCAGCACGACCGTGTAGGGCCGGCGGCGCACAGCCTCGGTCAGCTGGCCGCCCTCGTCGTAGCCGACGTAGCCGGGAGGCGCGCCGACGAGCCGGCTGACCGCGTGCTTCTCCATGTACTCGGACATGTCGATCCGAACCATCGCGTCCTGGCTGTCGAACATCAGCTCGGCAAGCGAGCGGGCGAGCTCGGTCTTGCCGACGCCGGTCGGGCCGAGGAACAGGAACGAGCCGATCGGCCGGTCCGGGTCGGCGAGGCCGGCGCGTGAACGCCGCATCGCGGCGGCGACCGCGGCGACCGCCTCGTCCTGGCCGATCATCCGCTCGTGGAGACGCTCCTCCATGTGCACGAGCTTCTCGACCTCGCCCTCGAGCAGACGGCTGACCGGGATCCGCGTCCAGCGGGCGACGACCTCGGCGATGTCCTCGGCGGTCACGACCTCGCGCAAGAAGCCGTCACCGGTATCGGTGCGGCTCTCGCGCTCGGCGAGCTGGGCCTGCAGCTCGGGGATCACACCGTGGCGCAGCCGTGCCGCGTCCTCGAGGTTGGCCTCGCGCTCGGCCTTCAGCAGCTCCTGCTGGGCGGCCTCGATCTGCTCGCGCACGTCCTGCACCGAGCTGATCGAGTCCTTCTCGGCCTGCCATTCGGCCGTCATCGCAGCCGAGCGCTCCTTGAGGTCGGCGAGCTCGGCGTCGAGCGTCGCAAGCCGTTCGGCGGCGACCGCGGACTCCTCCTTGGCCAGCGACATGCGCTCGATCTCGAGCTGCAGGATGCGGCGGTCGACCTCGTCGATCTCGACCGGCTTGGAGTCGATCTCGATCCGCAGCCCCGAGGAGGCCTCGTCGATCAGGTCGATCGCCTTGTCGGGCAGGAAGCGGTCGGCGATGTAGCGGTCCGACAGCGCGGCCGCCGCGATCAGCGCCGAGTCCTGGATCTCGACCCGGTGGTGGAGCTCATAGCGCTCCTTGAGCCCGCGCAGGATCGCGATCGTGTCCTGGACGGACGGCTCGCCGACCATCACCGGCTGGAAGCGGCGCTCCAGCGCCGGATCCTTCTCGATGTGCTTGCGGTACTCGTCGAGCGTGGTCGCACCGACGGCCCGCAGCTCGCCGCGCGCAAGCATCGGCTTGAGCAGGTTGGCGGCGTCGACGGCGCCCTCGCCGGCACCGGCGCCGACGATCGTGTGCAGCTCGTCGAGGAACAGGACGACGTTGCCGCCGGCCTCCTTGATCTCGCCGAGCACGGCCTTGAGGCGCTCCTCGAACTCGCCGCGATACTTGGAGCCCGCGAGCAGCGAACCGATGTCGAGCGCGATCACGCGCCGGTCCTGAAGCGACTCGGGCACGTCGCGGGCGACGATCCGCTGGGCGATGCCCTCGACGATCGCGGTCTTGCCGACGCCGGGCTCACCGATCAGGACCGGGTTGTTCTTGGTCCTGCGGCTGAGAACCTGGATCACGCGGCGGATCTCCTCGTCGCGGCCGATCACCGGGTCCAGATCCCCCTGCTCGGCGCGGGCGGTGAGATCGTTGCCGAACTTCTCGAGCGCCTGGAACTTCTCCTCCGGCGAGTCGTCGGTGACGCGGTGGCGGCCCGGCAGCGCGTCGAGCGCACTGCGGACGCGCTCCTTGGTGACGCCGTGATCGCGCAGCAGTTCACCTGCGCGGCCGCCGAAGCCGGCCAGCGCCAGCAGCAGGTGCTCGGTCGAGATGTACTCGTCGCCGAGCTCGCGCATCTCGACCTCGGCGGCGCGCAGCACGCCAGCGACCTCCGGCGCGGTCGACGGCTCGGCCGCGTTGTGCAGCGTCGGCAGCGCATCGACGGCCGAGGAGACGGCGGCACGCAGCGGCGTCGGCTCGATCTCCATCGCCCGCAGCACCGCGGGCAGGATCGATCCCTGCTGATCGAGCAGCACGGCGAGCAGGTGCTCGGGCTGCACCTGGGCGTTGCTACGGGATGCGGCGAGGCCGATCGCGGACTGAAGCGCCTCGCGCGAGAGGGTGGTGAATCGATCAGCTTGCATCTTGGGGCTCCAGGATCTAAGTCGGCCTGACTAAGATCCTAGCAGACGGACGGAGCGCCCTGGGTACCCAGGGCGCCGTTCGCCTCCATCCCGTCTATGGCCCATGTCGATGCTTGCAGCACCGACATGGGCTTCGAGTTCCGCTGCGCGGAACTCGCACGAGTTCGCCGTGGGTACCCAGGGCGCTCGTCACTGCGGAGGCTCGGGGCACCTGCCATCGAGCGCCGAAGCGCCGGCCAGCCCGACGACGCGGGCCTCGTCTAGCGATCGGCGCGCGGCGGCGCCCAGGGCCGGGCCGTATCGGGGGCCCGGGCCGCATCGTCGGCGGGCACCGGTTCAGCCCCATCGGGAACGGCCCAGAGCGGCCTGCGTGCCGCCGCGGCAGCCGTGTTCGGAAGCTCGGGCCCGGGTGCCGGCCGTGGCCGGGAGGGACCGGGCGGCGGCACCGGCGGCACAACCGGCGCGGACTCGACCGGCGCGAGCGACTGCAGCGGCTCCGGCTGGCCGGGCTGCGGCTGGGCACGGCGGC
>CAZYMM010000104.1:5267-7593 GCA_964648515.1 uncultured Conexibacter sp. | reverse complement strand
AGGTGTACTTGGAGACGACGGCCATCTGGATCGCGGCCTCGCGGTTGTAGGCGCGAAAGCCCGAGGTCGTGTCGGGCACCTCGGTCTCCGAGGCCTGGCGGACGACCCACGAGCCGAGCTTCTGGAGCCGCTTCTTGAGCGGGGAGAAGTGCTCGATGTTGTCGGTCTCGCGGTCGCCGACGACCATGTCGGCGGTGCCGGCGACGATCGGTCCGACCAGCTTGTGGATGTCCGATCCCTTGTACTGGTTGTCGGCGTCGGTGTTGACGATCACGTCGGCACCGAGCTTTAGGCAGGCGTCGAGCCCGGCCTGGAAGCCGGCTGCCAGGCCCTTGTTGTTGGTCAGCCGGACGACGTGGTCGATGCCGTTCTCGCGCGCCACCTCGATCGTGCGGTCGGTCGAGCCGTCGTCGATGATCAGCCACTCGACGGTGTCGAAGCCGTCGACCTCGCGCGGCAGGTCGGCGAGCGTCGCGGGCAGCGTCGCCTCTTCGTTGAGGCAGGGGATCTGGATGATGAGCTTCATATGCGGATGCGAGCCGGAACGCCGCAACCTGCCGGCTCCGCCGGGAGGGTGGCGTAGACTCGCGCCCGCAGTATCTCAAACGCACGCGCGCGCTCCGGCGGCGTGCCCCCGGCGGGGCGTCCCGCCGCCCGCCGCATGGACAGCACTAGAACCGACGTCATCCGCTCCTGGCCGGCGCTGGCTCTCGCCGGGCTGATCGTGGCGACGATCGTCGGCTTCATCGTCTACCCGACCTATCCGAACTACGACAGCTACTACTCGCTGCTCTGGGGGCGCGAGCTGCTGCACGGCCAGCGGCTCAGCTTCGAGACCTACTACGCGCCGACCCAGCACCCGCTGGCGATCGCCTTCGGGGCGCTGCTGTCGCTGATCGGTCGTGACGCCGACCGCGTGATGGTCTTCTGCACGCTCGGCTCGTTCGTGCTGCTGTGCGCGGGGCTCTATCGCTTCGGCCGGATGTTGTTCGGCCCGCTCGTCGGCCTCGTCGCCGCGGCGATCCTGATCACGCGCTTCGACTTCCCGTTCCTGGCCGCGCGCGCCTACATCGACGTGCCCTACCTGGCGCTTGTGATCTGGGCGGTCGCGCTCGAATGGGAGCGCCCCGGCCGCGGCGGCATCGTCTGGCTGCTGCTGCTCGGGGCCGGGCTGCTGCGGCCCGAGGCCTGGATCCTGCTCGGGCTCTACGGGCTCTGGCTCGCGCTCCGCGTCCGGCGCGGCGGCGGCGGATGGGGTGCGGTGGCCGGCAGCCTTGTGCGGTCGGCGGCGATCTCGGCGATTGCGCCGCTGATCTGGTGCGGCACCGACTATCTGGTGACCGGCCACCCGTTCTTCTCGCTCACCCACACCTCGGCGTTCGCCGAGGAGCTCGGCCGGACCAAGGGCGCGGCCGAGATCCCGAGCGCGATGAAGACATTCTTTCTCAACCTGACGAAGGCGCCCGTGCTGGCCGCCGGAATCGTCGGCGCGGCGCTGGCGTTCTGGTTCGCGCCGCGCCGCGCCCTGCTGCCTGCCGTGCTGTGGATGATCGGCTCGGGCACGTTCGTGCTGATCGGGCTTGCCGGGCTGTCGGTGATCGACCGCTATCTACTCGTGCCGGCGCTGATGGTGATGGTCTTCGCGGCCGTCACCGTCGGCGGCTTCACGATGCTCCAGCCCTCGCTGCTGCGCAGGGTTTGGATGGTGCTGGCACTGGCCGCCGTCGTCTACGCGGTGGTGTTCACGGCCACGCGCGTCAACCTCAGCAGCCTGACCAGCGAGCTTGAGCGTCGCGGACGCTCGCACGAGGCGCTGGTCGCGCTGCTCGACTCGATCAAGGCCAGGGACTGTCTGCCGATCGGTACGCCGAACCACAAGCTCGTGCCCGAGGTCCGCTGGGTCGCGGACCTGGCCGACGGTCAGGTGCTTGCCCGCCAGGCCGCGACCGGAGCATCGGACGCCCAGCTGGCGCCCGCCGACCGCCGCCGCCGGACCCGTGTGGCTGACCGGCTGCGCGCCGGCGGAACCGAGCTCTACATCGTCGATCGGGGCACGCTCTTCAAGCAGGGCCTGGTCACGCCACAGGACGACATCTTCAACGAGATCCCCGTCTATGTCGATGGGTCGCCGGTCAAGGGCTTCGAACACGTCGCCGCCAACCGTTACTACTCCGTCTATGCGCTCTGTGCTCGAGCGCGTTAGGCGTCCGCAGCTGCGGATCCCCGAGCGCGCCAAGGGGCAGGCGCCGATCGCCTGGGCCGCCGTCGCGGTGATCGTGATCGCGGCGCTGCTGCTCGGTCTCTGGGGCAACGACAGCGGCCTGCC
>CAZYMM010000104.1:0-5167 GCA_964648515.1 uncultured Conexibacter sp. | reverse complement strand
GCCGGGCTCGGTGCCGCCGCCGCCTTCAAGTACACGGGCGGGATCGTGCTGCTGCCGCTGCTGGCGGCGGCGCTGATGCGCCGGCCGACCCGGCGCAGCCTCGACCGGCGCGAGATGCTGCTCTACGGGCTGCCGCTCGCGGGGCTCGTCGCCGTCGCCGTCTTTGTGCTGCTGAACCCCTACGCGGTCGGCGACTGGAGCGAGTTCACCGGCGACCTGGCCCACCAGACCCAGACCGCCGACGAGGCCGGCGGCAAGCTCGGGCTGGTCGCCGACAACGGCATCACCTACTACCTCTGGACGCTGACGTGGGGGCTCGGCTGGGTTCCGCTGCTGGCCGCGGTGACCGGGGTCGTGACGCTGCTCTCCGACCGCCCGCGGATCGCGGCCGTGCTGCTGCCGGGACCGATCCTGTTCATCATCTTCATGGGCGCCCAGCAACGATGGTTCGGACGCTGGATGCTGCCGATCTACCCGCTGCTGGCGCTGATCGCCGCCCACGCCGTCGTGACCCTGTCGGCGTTCGTCTGGCGGCGCGCGCCGCGGCTGACGATCCCGCTGCTGATCGCCGGCGCGGTGATCCTGTGGGGCCAGGGGCTGCTTGCCGCGATCCACATCGGCGGTGTGCTGTCACGGGACGACACGCGGACGCTGGCGCGGGCCTGGGTGGTCGACAACGTGCCCGAGCGGTCGAAGATCGTGGTCGAACCGATCGTGCCCGACGCATGGGCCCAGGACGTCGGCCACCCGTCGCCGCTGACCAAGAACGGCAATCGCTGGATCAAGTTCGCGGCCAGCCGCACGCGCGTCGCGGAGGACGGCACGATGCTGCCGCCGCCGGGACGTGTCGTCGGCATCGAGGACTACGAGCGCACGCTCTACCCGGGGCTGATCGACGACTACGAGGCTGGCGGCTACTGCTGGGTGATCGTCGGTTCGACCCAGGCTGGTCGTGCCGAGGCGGAGCCGAAGGCGGTGCCCCAGGCCGGCGCCTACTACCGCGAGCTGGCACGGCGCGGGACGCTCGTCTACCACGTCGCCCCGTTCCACGCCGGGGTGCGGCCGGTGCCGTTCAACTTCGACTGGTCGTTCGACTACTACCCGGGGGCCTATGAGCGACCGGGCCCCGAGATCTGGATCTACCGTCTGAACGGCGGGCTCTGCGCCGGCGTCCCCGGTGCCGGTGGCGGTGCGAGCGGCGCTCCCCCGCAGGTCCAGCAGTAGCGCGCGGCACCGTATCCTGCGGCGCGGTGCCACTGACCGACAGCGACAACCGCTTCCTGAGCCGCGCGATCGAGCTCGCCGGTCGCGGCGGCTGCGCGGTCAAGCCGAACCCGCTGGTCGGCGCAGTCCTCGTCCGTGACGATGAGGTGCTCGGCGAGGGCTGGCACGCTGAGCTCGGCGGCGACCACGCCGAGGTCGCGGCGATCGGCGCCGCCGCCGGGGCCGATCTGCGCGGTGCCACGATGTACGTCTCGCTCGAGCCCTGCTGCCATCACGGCCGGACGCCGCCCTGTACCGACGCGATCCTCGCGGCCGGGATCACCCGGCTTGTCGTCGCCGCCGACGACCCGTCCGAGAAGGCCAACGGCCGCGGCCTCGGGATCCTGCGCGACGAGGGCGTCAGCGTCGAGATCGCCGGCGGCGAGCTGGCGGCACGCGCGCGGCGCCACAACCAGCCGTTCCGCAAGCACGCGCGGACCGGGCTGCCGTGGGTCATGTTCAAGTCGGCGATGACGCTCGACGGCAAGGTCGCCACGCGCACCGGCGATTCGCAGTGGATCTCCTCGGAGCTGAGCCGGCGGCGTGCGCACGAGTGGCGGGCCTGCGCGGATGCCGTCGCGGTCGGGATCGGAACCGCGCTCGCCGACGATCCGCAGTTGACGGCGAGGATCACGCTGCCCGACGGCCGTGAGCCGCGTCAGCCCCGGCGTGTCGTCTTCGACGCCACCGCACGGCTGTCGCCGGCCTCCAGGCTGGTCGCCGACGCGCCCGAGGTCCCGCTCACGGTCGTCGTCTCCCGCGCCGCGCCGCGCGCTGCCAGCGAGGCGCTCGCGAGCGCCGGCGCCGAGATCCTGATCGCGACCGGCGCCAACGAGCCGGCGCGCGTGACATCCGCGCTCGCCCATCTCGGCGAGGAGGGCGTCACCTCGGTCCTGCTGGAGGGCGGACCGCACCTGGCCGGCGCATTCATGGACGCCGGCCAGATCGACGAGCTGCGCATCTTCGTTGCACCCCTGCTCGTCGGCGGCCGCGGCGCCAGCGACCCGATCGGCGGCAGCGGCGTCGACCGGATCGCCGACGCGCTCCACGCTCAGCACCTGCGCTGTGAGCCGGTCGGACCGGACCTGCTGATCACCGCGACGATCAAGGAGTGGTGATGTTCACGGGACTGGTCGAGGCCCGCGGCGCGATCACCGCGCTGGAGCGCGACGCCGGCGGCATGACGCTGACGGTCGGCGCGCCGTTCGCCGCTGAGGTCGCGGACGGCGACAGCGTCGCGGTCGACGGCTGCTGTCTGACCGTGACCGGCCACGATGGGCAGACGATCGCGTTCGCGGCGATACATGAGACGCTCGGCCGCACGACGCTCGGGGCACGGCGACCCGGCGACGCGGTCAACCTCGAGCGCGCGCTGCGCGCCGGCGACCGGCTCGGCGGTCACATCGTCTCCGGTCATATCGACGGCGTCGGCCGGATCGAAGCCGTCGAGGCCGACGGCTTCGCACGGACGCTGCGGGTGAAGCCGCCTGCGGAGCTGCTGGCCTACATCGTCGAGAAGGGATCGGTCTGCCTCGACGGCGTCAGCCTGACCGTCGCAGCCGTCGATGAGGACACGTTTGCGGTCTCGCTGATACCGGAGACGCTGGCACGGACGACCTTCGGCGACGCGGCCGCGGGGCGGGTCGTCAACATCGAGGCCGACATCATGGCCAAACATGTGGAGAAGCTCGTCACGGCCGCGCTCGCGGCACGGACGGCAGAGGATCGGGAGGCGGCAAGGTGAGCCGGCAGGAGATGAAGTCGCAGGTCGAGTTCGCGACGATCGAGGAAGGGCTCGAGGAGATCGCGGCCGGGCGGATGGTCGTCGTCGTCGACGACGAGGACCGTGAGAACGAGGGCGATCTGGTGATGGCGGCGGAGTTCGTCACGCCCGACGCGATCAACTTCATGACGCGGCAGGCGGGCGGCTGGATCTGCCTCGCGCTGACCCGCGAGCGCTGTGAGGAGCTCGGCCTGGAGCTGATGGCAGCCAAGAACGAGTCGCCCTACGAGACGCCGTTCACGGTCACGATCGAGGCCGCCGAGGGTGTGACCACAGGCATCTCCACGGCCGATCAGGCGCACACGATCCGCACCGCCGTCGACCCGGCGAAGGGCCGTTCGGACATCGTCGTCCCCGGCCACGTCCATCCGCTGCGGGCCAGGGACGGAGGTGTGCTCGAGCGCACCGGGCACACCGAGGCGTCGGTCGATCTCGCGCGGCTCGCCGGCTGCAGCCCGGCCGGCCTGATCTGCGAGGTCCAGAACGAGGACGGCTCGATGGCACGGGTCACCGATCTGGCCGCCTACTGCGCCAAGCACGGGCTGAAGCTGATCACGATCGCCGACCTGATCGCCTACCGCCGCCGTCACGACAAGCTGATCGAGCGCGTCGTGAGCACGAACATGCCGACCGCGTTCGGTGAGTTCACCGTGATCGGCTACCGCTCGCTCGTCGACGACAAGCATCACGTCGCGATGGTCAAGGGCGACGTCGCGGGCAAGGAGGACGTGCTCGTGCGCGTCCACTCCGAGTGCCTGACCGGTGATGTCTTCCACTCTCTGCGCTGCGACTGTGGCGAGCAGCTCGAGTCGGCGCTGGCGATGATCGAGGAGGAGGGGGAGGGGGTCCTGCTCTATCTCGCCCAGGAGGGCCGGGGCATCGGACTGCTGAACAAGCTGAAGGCGTACCGGCTCCAAGAGCAGGGCCTTGACACCGTCGACGCAAACCTCAAGCTCGGGCTGCCGGCGGACCTGCGCGACTACGGGATCGGGGCCCAGATCCTCGTCGACCTCGGGCTCTCTTCGATTCGCATCCTGACCAACAACCCGAAGAAGATCCGCGGCCTCGAGGGCTACGGCCTGCGCGTGACCGATCAGGTCTCGATCGCCCACGCGCCGAACCCGCACAACGCCGACTATCTGCGCACCAAGGCCCAGCGGATGGGCCACATGCTCCATCACCAGGGCCTGGCGCTCGATGAGGAGATGGTGCACGCCGAGCGCGCAGGCGACGAAGCCCGGGACACCAGACGATGAGGATCGCGTTCTGCGTCGCGCGCTTCTACGAGCAGCTCGCAGAGCGGCTCGTGACCGGCGCCCGTGCCGCGCTCGGCGAGGCGGGCGTAACGGACGGGCAGATCGTCGAGTTCGATGTGCCCGGCGCGTTCGAGCTGCCCGCGGCGGCGAAGCTGGCGGCGCTGAGCGGCCGCTTCGACGCCGTCGTCTGTCTGGGCGCGGTGATCCGCGGCGAGACCGACCACTACGACTACGTCTGCGGCGAGGCTGCGCGAGGGATCATGGACGTCCAGCTCTCGACCGGCGTGCCCTGCGCGTTCGGCGTTCTGACCGTCGACACGCTCGAGCAGGCGCTGGCGCGCTCCGGCGGCGGCAAGCGTGATTCCGGCGCGCACGCGGCCGAGGCGGTGCTCGCGCTGCTGGCGATCAAGCGCTCGCTCGCAGGCCCCGTCGAGGAGTAGACTCGGGATCGTCGTGAGACTGACGACGATGGAATACGTGGGGCTCGGAGTGTTCGCGTTCGCGCACGCCGCCGCGCGGGCGTCGGTCGTCTGTACGTTCGTGCGCGACGCCGGTGTCGATCTCGGCTGGCTCGGCCCCGGCGGCGACGGAGGCCGCGGCGGCGGGTCGGACCGCGACGACGGGCCGCAGCCCCCGGTCGTGCCGCCGCCGGATGCAGGCGGAACCGTGGCCGAAGCCACTCCCGCCACCCCCGATGCGCCGCCATCGATCACCGATCAACTGCTTTCGTTGAGCGGCGTGCTGGTGTTCGCGCTGGCCGGTATCGTTCTGGTGGCTGGTCTGGGCGTAGCCGCCCTGATGCGCCGCCGCTAAACTCTGTCTCTGGCTGATGATGACCGCAAGGACCTGCCGCCCGTTGGCCGTC
>CAZYMM010000103.1:2394-7632 GCA_964648515.1 uncultured Conexibacter sp. | reverse complement strand
CCAGGGCGGAGCCGGGTCGCATGCTCACACGGGTGCTCAGCCCCGCGGCCGCTAGTGTCGCGCGTCATAAATTAGTTGACAGTTGGGGTGTGGGGCGGGATAATGAGTCATGCCCGCCTCCGCGCTGCTCATCAGCGAACAGGACCGTGACGAGCTGGAGTCCTGGACGCGGTCGACAACGGTCTCGGCTGGGCAGCGTGAGCGCGCCGAGATCGTTCTCGCGATTGCCGGCGGCGCCGGCGTATCGGGCGCTGCACGACAGGTCGGGGTGTCACGCCCGACAGTGATCAAGTGGCGTGAGCGGTATGCCGCCGATGGATTGGACGGACTCGCCGATCAGGCGCGCAGCGGTCGGCCGAAGATCATCGACGACGCTGCGATCATCGCCGCGACGCTCGAGCCGCCGCCCGCGTCGCTTGCAGTCACGCACTGGTCCTCCAGGCTGCTGGGCAAGCACCTGGGGATCGGCGACGCGACGGTCGCCCGGGCTTGGCGCAAGTACCTCGTCAAGCCGTGGCGTCGAGGGACGTTCAAGTTCTCCACCGATCCCGAACTGGAGGCCAAAGTCCGTGACGTCGTCGGCCTCTACCTTGACCCGCCGCGCAACGCGATTGTGCTCTGCGTCGATGAGAAGTCCCAGATCCAGGCGCTCAACCGCACCCAGCCGATCCTCCCGGTTCGCCCGGGGCTACCGGAGAAGGCCACCCACGACTACAAACGCAACGGCACCACGACCCTGTTCGCCGCCTTGGAAGTCGCGACCGGGACAGTGACCGACCGCTGCTACGACCGCCACGGCAAGGCCGAGTTCCTGGACTTCCTCAAGCTCGTGGCCAAGACCTACCCCAGGCGCAGGCTGCACGTCGTGCTCGACAACTACCACACCCACAAACACGACGACATCAACCGCTGGCTCGCGAAGAACCCGCGGATCACGCTGCACTTCATCCCGACCTCAGGCTCCTGGCTGAACCTCGTCGAGGTGTTCTTCGGAATCATCACCCGCCAAGCGATCCGCCGCGGATCCTTCGACAACACCCGACAGCTCGTAGCCGCCATCCGCGCGTTCATCGACGCCTACAACAATCGCTGCAAACCGTTCGTCTGGGCCAAAACCGCCGACGAAATCCTGCCCCGCGCCACCCGTCAACCAACTTCAGACGCACGACACTAGCCGGGGTCTTGAACCGGACATCAACCTCGCGTCGCCGCGACGGATGCCCCGGCGACCTAATCAGCGAGCGCTCCGTCGAGTCCTTGAGCCGTCCAGTCAGCCTCCCGGCCGCAACCCTCATCTTGAGGCGTTGCGGCGACGACTTGCATCCGCCCAGCACAGCGGCCTCAGCTCAACCGACCGGAGCCAGTTCACGAGAGCCCCGGGCGACATGCGTCGGACTTCTGACCGACGCCGCGAACGGCCTCGGTCACAGAATCCTGCGTCGACGAACTTAAGATTGCTGGGACAATCACGTGCCAGCTAGTCACGAAAGGAAGCCATGCCTCCCAGATTGCTTGTAGCACGGCTACGACGCGCCAAGACCGGCAATCTCTGTGCGCTGGTCGTATCCCTCGGACTCGCCGCTGGCCTCGGCTCAAGTCCGAGCCAGGCCGAGGCGTTTAGCGTCAACTACTGCAATACGGTAGTCAATCCCGGCACCTACTGCAACCACGGCAACTACAACAGCATCATCTACAATCGCGCCAACGCGTCATGGTACGTCGGCAACAACTGCGTTGCCATGGTCACAGCAGCTGGCAATTATCGTGGTGGCGGATGGTTCTGTGACGTGGATCGAGATGCGCAGGCTCGCATGTGCGTCAGCTCCGCGACGCCGATGTCTGAAGGTCGAGTGACCACCTTGAGCGCGGGTGACTATCAAGCGGCTGTCGTGAACAATATTACGTATGACAGCGGCTGCGCCGTTTAGGAGGATGAGCAAAGTGATGACGAAGAAGACAACCACACTAGCCGTCGCCATAGCCGCGATGGCGACAATCGGAGTGACGACCGCGGTCAGTGCGATCGGGGACGGGCCGCAGTCGCGCGCGCAAGCGTCGCAGGACGCAAGCCTTCAGTTCGCGGCATTCGACCGGCCGCAGGTACCGGGAGACGTTTTCCGGCCACACGGCAGCAATGAGAGCAATCGCGCTGCAGCTACGGAGATCGCGAAGACGTCACGGAGTGTCATTTCGACGCCCGAGGGCGACGGACACGCCTTCCTCAACGCGAGAAACGAAGTTTGCTTCCTTTGGCGACCATCAACAGGGGGCGTCGGTACCTCGGGCTGTGGCCGGGCAGACAGGTCGCCCGTGCCCGGAATCCTATTCTTCAGGATGGAGAAGGTGGGCGACAAGGTCGGCGATGCAACCGTCGCGGGGCTATTGCCTAAGGGTGCCACCAACGTGCGCGTGACGCGCGCCGATGGTCGAGCCGTGGATGTAGCTACCACGCCGGATGGCGCCTATGCCTATTCAGGTGAGGCGCCGTTTAGCTTTAGCTGGACGTCTGCCGATGGGGAGTTGCACAATCGTGATGTGCCGACGCTCACTCCCCCGGATCAGTCTGTGGCTTCTCGTTAGCCTGGAGCCGTTCTCGCAGACAGTGCAGCGGCCCCGTTCGTCGGGGCCGCTGCCAGTTCATGCAAGATCCGGACTGATGCGGCGATGGCCCTTCCGCTGCTGTCACAGAATTGCGAGAAGACGAACCGTAGGGTGTTACCGTATCTTTCGGGCGCCGGATGGTGCCAAAGGAGAGCCAAATGAGGCATTACATGTCGTGGCGTCGACCGGCGTGCGTTGGGCCGCAGCAGATGGGTAGGTGCGTAGGGCCCGCGTGCGGAGCAACGGCCAGTCGAGCGGCAGCGACGTTCGCCGTAGCACTGGTCTTGACATGTCTGGCGCCTTCGGCCGCAAGCGCCGCGGCGCAGCACTGGGCGAGCGGGCTCTGGATGGGCCCCGATCAAGCGCTTGGCAACGCCAACTGGAACTACATCACTGGGGTCTATTGTCACGAGCTGGACCCGAACTACACGCGCAATATCGAGATCAACGCAGTGTGGCCGCAGGGAGGGTGGTACGGAAACTGGGTCAGCTACCAGACAGCAGGTCTGAGGTCGTACGCAGGGGTCTACGCACTTCGTGGAGCGTGTCGTAATCCGCATACCGTCGGTTACTACTTCAACGCTCATGACAATTACTAGGACGGATCGATGATGAGGCGCAGCACCATCGGCGTCATCACAGCAGTGATGACGCTCGGCATTGCGGGTATCGCGATCGGGGCAGATCAGCTCGTTGACAAGACGTCGACGGCAGTTCTGGTTGACGTGGACGCTCCGGTGATACCACCGCCGGGTCCCGGCAATCACGGCGCCGCGCACCAGACATCGCGGATCGCCCTGCGCGCGCATCTGGAACCGAGCGGGCCGACGTATCTGGCGAACACCGACTGGGGCTCGGCGCGCTCGTTCGCGATTCCGGGCACAGACCTACGTGGCTGGACCTTCGACCGGCCGGGCAAGCGATGCCTCGCATTGCCGGATCCGGTCGCCGAGGGCTACGGCGTCACATGCAACACGGCTGAAGAGATTGCGGCGGGTGCAGCAACGGTGATGGTGCTGTCGCCGACGGGGGCACATGCCCCGAACATAGTGGGAGCCTTGGTGGCCGACGGCGGGATGGCTTCTGTTGAGACGCCGCCCGGCACAAAGGCCCAGTGGGACAGATTCGGCGATGTCTATGTGGGCACCGCGCCGACCGGTAGCCGGTTTCTCACGGGCTCGCGTAGCCAGTCCGTGAGGCCGCCATCGGCGGAAGTCGCACAAGCGCCGCCGCAGCCGTAGAGGGTCGGCTGACCATCGTGGCAGGGGACAGGTGGCGTCGCGTCAACGTGTGTTGACGCGACGCACCGACCCCGTCACCGGGCGATCGCGTCTCGGTAGCTGCGCAACGATCGCGTCGACCACCCCACCGAGCGCATCGGCGACCCGTTCGAGCAGCTCGCGTGGCGGCCGCGTCCAAAGTGCGAGCGCTGTGCCGGCGCCGAGCAGGGCCCCGACGAGCACGTCGCTCGGATAGTGCAGGCCGAGGAAGACGCGGCCGGCAGAGACGAGCACTGCGAGCACCAGCAGCACGAGGCCGGGTCCGCGCAGCCGCAGGATCACGGCGGTGGCGATCGCGAACGTCGCGGTCGCGTGGTCGCTCGGCATGCCCGGGTCGACGGCGTGCGGCAGGAAGGCCCTGATCGTGTCCGGGTGCGCGACGAACGGCCGCGGCCGGTCGATCCAGAGGCTCAGGAAGTGCGCGATCACGATCGCGATGACGAAGGCCGCGCCGGCCGCGACGGCCGCCCGCCGGCCGGCCGTCCCCATGCGTGCCGGCAGCGCGAAGAACAGCACCAGCAGCGCCAGACCAAAGATGATCTCCGACGCACCGACGTAGGCGCCGAGCGCGTCCTCGAACCAGTCGTGAGCGGCGCTGAAACGGTCGAACAGATGCGCGATCCGGTAGTCCATCGCCGGTCAAGCGTAGGACCCGGGCGCACCGTCTCGGGCTATGGGTCGCTTGAGCTTTGAAGGATCTTCCGCGCATCGCACGGACTATCGATCAGCGCTGCGGGTGAGGGTCCGCTGGCCCCGGGATCGTCGCGGCGCGAGCCTACGCGGCGCGGATCCGGCCCTCGCGACGCGACGGGGTGCGGCGGTCGACGAGCGCGATCCGGTTCTTGATGTTCTGGGCGACCTCGTTCGCGGCGATCACCGCGCCGAAACCGAAGCGGGCGTTGGTGCGGCGCTCGATCGCCGTCAGGAAGGCCAGCGTCTGCGCGACCAGCGGATCGTGGTGACGCACGTCGACACGGTGCGTGACCGAGCCGATGTGGCCCTGCTCGTCGAGCGTCAGCGTCTTCGTCGCCTCGACCGTCCCGGTGTCGAGGTCACAGGTCAGTCGCGTCTGGCTGGTCGTCACGCGGATCCGGCGCACACGCGCCGCGCCCGAACGTGACGCGGTCAGCGTCACTAGCGTGTTGTCCTCGAGCACGAGCAGCGCGCGCGCATGGTCGAACGGCTCCGACGGCCGCGTGCGCGCGGCCGCCGCCTGCGTAGCGACGACCGGCTGCTGCAGCAGCGCACCGATGAGCTGGACGTCGCCGAGCATCATCTCGTCGACGATGTCGTAGTCGTCGGGCAGCGCGGCCGCGCTGCGCGGATCCTGGGTCTCGACCTCGACCGCGACGACCGT
>CAZYMM010000103.1:0-2294 GCA_964648515.1 uncultured Conexibacter sp. | reverse complement strand
AGCAGGACACGGATCACCCCCCGGTGATCGGAGCGAGAGCTGCCGTTCTTGAGTGCCGAAACGGCCGTCGCGGCGCCTACACTGGCGCCATGCGCCGACGCCTGCGGGCCGTCGCACCGCCGCTGAACCGTCACGCGATCCCGCAGCTCGTGATCGACGGCTCGCTGGTCGTGCTGGCCTACTTCCTGGCTTTCCGCCTGCGCTTCGACCAGGCGATCCCCGACCGCTTCGCCGATCTGCTCCGCGCCACGCTGCTGCCGGTCGCCGCGCTGTCGCTGCTGGTCTTCGTCTTCTTCCGCTTCTACGACAAGTGGTGGCGCTACTCGGGCCAGCGCGACGTGCTCAACATCGTCTACGGCGTCGTCGTCGCGGCGCTCGTGCCGCCCGCCTACAACGCGCTCGCCCAGCCGGTCCTGACACGTAGCGGCGCCGTCGTCACGATCCCGACCGGCGTCCTCGTCCTGTTCTTCCTGCTGATGCTGGCCTTCATCGTCGGCTCGCGCTTCCTGGCCCGGGTCGTCTACGAGCGTCCGATGGGGGGCTTTCGCCCGCTCCCCGACGCCCGCAGCCTGCTGATCGTCGGCGCCGGTGATGGCGGCCGGCTCGTGCTGCGCGAGATCCTCAAGAACCGCGCCCTCGGTTACCGCCCGGTCGGCTTCATCGACGACGACCCGACCAAGCAGGGGATGCGGGTCGAGGGCGTGCGCGTGTTCGGCGGCACCGCGCAGCTGCCGCGGATCCTCGACGAGGCCGAGCCCGACGAGGTCACGATCGCGATCCCGTCGGCGCCCGGTTCGATGCGCGCCCAGGTCGTCTCCGCCTGTCGTGAACGGGGGATCCCGGTCCGCACGCTGCCGACCGTCTTCGAGCTGCTGCAGGGCGGCGAGGGCGCGGTCGTGCGGCAGGCGCGGCCGGTCGAGATCGAGGACATCCTCGGCCGCGAGCCGGTGCGGATGGAGCTCGACCGGGTCGGCCGCTACCTCGAGGGCGAGGTCGTGATGGTAACCGGTGCGGGCGGCTCGATCGGCTCCGAACTCTGCCGCCAGCTCGCCCGGATCGCGCCGCGCCGGCTGGTGCTCGTCGATCACGCCGAGGACAACCTGTTCCGGATCCAGCGCGAGCTCGAACACGACCGCCACGTCCACCCGTCGAGCCTCGGCGTCGTGCTCGCCGACTGCAAGGAGGGCGAGCGGATGCGCGAGGTCTTCGACGAGCACCGGCCGACCGTCGTCTTCCACGCCGCCGCCTACAAGCACGTCGGCCTGATGGAGCGCAACCCGGTCGAGGCGATCCGCAACAACGCGCTCGCCACGCGGCTCGTCTCACGTGTCGCCGGCGAGTTCGACGTGCGCCGGTTCGTGCTCGTCTCGACCGACAAGGCGGTCGCGCCGGCGACCGTGATGGGCGCGTCGAAGGCGCTCGCCGAGTGTGCGGTCGAGGCCGCGCAGGACCGCTGGCCGCAGACCCGCTACTCGATCGTCCGTTTCGGCAACGTGCTCGGGAGCTCCGGCTCGGTCGTGCCGATCTTCCGCCGCCAGATCGCGACCGGCGGACCGGTGACGATCACCGACGAGCGGATGACGCGCTACTTCATGACGATCCCGGAGGCCGTTCAGCTCGTGATCCGGGCCGGCTCGCTCGGCGAGGGCGGCGGCGAGATCTTCGTGCTGGAGATGGGCGAGCCGGTTCGGATCGCCGACCTCGCGCGCACGATGATCGAGCTGTCGGGGCTCCGTCCCGAGCAGGACATCGCGATCCGCACGATCGGCCGGCGGCCGGGCGAGAAGCTGCACGAAGAGCTGTTCAACGCGTTCGAGCGGGCGATGCCGACCCCGGTCGAGAAGATCATGCGCGCCCAGCGCGATCCGCTCGACGCCGGTGCCGCAGAGCGGATCTTCGACGAGGTCGCGCTGCTGGTGCTGGAGGGCGACGCGGCTGCGCTGGCGAGCAAGGTCGCCGAGCTGACGGCGGGCGAGCTGGCCGGTGGCGGCGACGAAGCAGCCCCCGGCGAGCCTGTTCAGCGCGGACCCGACACGAGCGTTCTCTAGGATTGCGCCCTTGATGAGCACGCCGCTGGCAGCCTCCCTCCTCTCGAAGGTCGGCGATCTGATCGACAAGTTCGGGGCCTACGCCGGCTTTGCGGCTGTGATCGGCCTCGCGCTCCTGACGCTGCTGTACATCGCCCAGGCACGCGAGCTGAAGCGCCTGCGCGAGTGGGCGGGCCAGATGCCCGAGCGCGTCGGCGACCTGCAGGGCAGGCTCGGCGGCCCGGCTGCGCCCGCGCCCGCAGCCCC
>CAZYMM010000102.1:0-7679 GCA_964648515.1 uncultured Conexibacter sp. | reverse complement strand
CCCGAGATCAAGCTGCTGATGACGATCGCCGCGATCGGCGCGATCGGGATCGGCGCCTGGATGGAGGCCGCGCTCGTAGTCGTGCTGTTCTCGATCGGCGAGCTGCTCGAGGCGCGCGCCGTCGCCCGTGCCCGCAACGAGCTGACCGAGATCGTCTCGCTGACACCGGACCGCGCGCGCGTTCGCGATGACGCCGGTACCGAGCACGACGTTGCGGCGGCGACGCTCGCCGTCGGCGACATCGTCGTCGTGCTGCCGGGCGAGCGGCTGCCCGCAGACGGCGATCTGCTCGAGGGTGCGTCGGCGATCGACCAGTCGCCGGTCACCGGCGAGTCGGTACCGGTCGACAAGGGCTCCGGCGACGAGGTCTTCGCCGGCACGCTCAACGGCGAGGGCCGTCTTGTTGTAGCCGTTCGCAGTGCGCCGGGCGACACGACGGTCGCGCGGATCGCACGCCTGGTGACCGAGGCGCAGGCTCGCAAGTCGCCGTCCGAGCGTTGGGTCGATGCCTTCGCACGGATCTACACGCCGGTCGTGATCGCGCTGGCCGTGCTCGTCGCGGCCGTGCCGCCCTTGGCCTGGGGCGCGAGCTTCGACAACAGCTTCTACGCGGCGCTGGCGCTGCTGATCCTCGCCTGCCCCTGCGCGCTGGTGCTCTCGACGCCGGTGACGATCGTCTCCGCGCTGGCGCGCGCCACCGCGGCCGGAGTCCTCGTCAAGGGCGGCGAGCAGCTCGAGCAGGCGGCGACGATCGACACCGTCGCGTTCGACAAGACCGGGACGCTGACGGCCGGCCGCCCGCGGCTCGTCTCGGTCGACGCGCTCGGCGGCGGCGAGGACGAGCTGCTGGCGCTGGCCGCGTCGCTGGAATCAGGCTCGCAGCATCCGCTCGCCGCCGCGATCGTTGCGGCGGCCGCCGGCCGCGGGCTGGCACTGCGGCCGCTCGAGGACTTCCAGTCGCGCAGCGGCTTCGGGGCCGAGGGCGTCGTCGGCGGCGTCGCGGTCGCGGCGGGCAAGCCGGCGATGTTCGCCGAGATGGTGTCCGAGCCGGCCGTTGCGAACGCGCTCGCGGCCTGTCGGGACGCCGGGCAGACGGCGATCGTCGTCGTCCGCGAGGGCCGGCCGGCCGGCGTGTTCGGCCTGGCCGACACACCGCGACCCGAGGCCCGTGAGGCGATCGCGCAGCTCGGCGCCCTCGGCGTCACCCGCACGGTGATGCTGACCGGTGACAACCCGGCAAGCGCGGCAGCCGTCGCCGGCGAGGTCGGCGTCGGTGAGATCCGGGCCGACACGCTGCCCGCCGACAAGGCGCGCATCATCGCTGAGCTCGGGCCCGCGGTGGCGATGGTCGGTGACGGCATCAACGATGCGCCCGCGCTCGCCTCGGCGACGCTCGGCGTGGCGATGGGCAGCGGCGGCAGCGCGACCGCGATCGAGGTCGCGGACGCGGCGCTGATCGGCGACGACCCGCGCAAGGTGCCGGGCCTGATCGGCCTTGCCCGCCTGACCCGTGCGACCGTGCGCCAGAACATCGCCTTCTCGCTGATGACCAAGGCCGGCGCGGCGCTGCTGCTGGCGTTCGGACTGCTGCCGCTGTGGGCGGCCGTCGTCGCCGACGTCGGCACGTCGCTGATCGTCGTCGCCTGGGGTCTGCGCGTGATGGTCGCGCCCGCCCCCGGCGGTGCGCCGATCCTCCCGGCCGTCAGGCGGGCGCCGGCATGAGCCGGGCCGGCGGCGAGCCGGTGGCGCTCGACACCTGCGCGGTCCGGCTGGTCGATCCCGACCGCGTCGCCGCGGTGCGCGAGCGGATGCCGGACGGAGAGCAGCTCGCGGATCTGGCGCGGACCTTCCAGGTGCTCGCCGAGCCGGCACGTGCCCGGATCGTGACCGCGCTGCTGGAGGCCGGAGAGCTCTGCGTCTGCGACCTGGCGGCCGTCGTCGATCAGCGTGAGACCGTCACCTCACAGCACCTGCGTGTGCTGCGCGCGGCGGGCACGGTGCGCAACCGCCGCGACGGGCGGATGGTCTATTACTCGCTCGCCGACGCGCACGTGCGCCTATTGATGGACATCGCGCTCCAGCACATCGCGCACGGGTAGCTGTGCGGCTCAGGCTGCTGGTGTTGCGACCGGCGTCAGCTTGGGGGTGGTTCAGGGAGCCGGCCCGATGATCGGGTCGCCTGCCTGTACAAGCTTGTTTGTGAGGTTGATGCTCGGGCACTGGTCCGACGGGTCTCCCGGTGGGGGCGGCAGCTGACCGTTCAGGTTGACGGTCCGCACCCCGCCCGGCTCGATCCCCATCCGATAGCTGATCCCACTCGGTGATCCGTTCGCCGTCGGCGGCCCGGTGATCGTCTCGTTGATGTTCACGGCCCGGGTCTTGCCGATCACGTTGCAGAACAGCGTGATCGAACCGGACAGCGTCGCGACGGTCGCGACGTCACGATCGGGACCCGGGACTCCGGCCGGGATCACGATCGTCATGTTCAGCGTTCCGTACCAGCCCGCGCCCTTTCCGCCGACCCCCGTCACGCCCTTTGTGGCGGTGAAGTTGAGCGTCACCGACGGATAGCACTTGGGCTTCTCCGCCTGCGCGGCGGTCGCGCCGACGACGATCACCGAGCGCTTGGTGAACTTGAGACGCACCCGCCGCAGCGTGGTGACCGAGCGTGCCTTACCGTGCCGGGGTCGTACGGTCACCTTGCTGATCAGCATCAGCGTCTGGTTGGGGCGGAACAGCTTGCGTGCCTTGGTCGGGTCGAGCCTAACGCGCAGCCGGAACTTGCCACGCCGAACATTGCGCAGCGTCGCCGATGCCTTCAGCGTCGCAACCGCCGCTGTCCGGCGCACGGCGGCCGAGGCCCATGAGGATTTGGCGGCGGGCTTGTCGTCACAGCTCGTTCCGACCCCGTCGGTCAGGGCGACCTGCCCCTTCACGGTCGCCCCGGGGGACGGGTTGGTGTTGAACAGTTCGATCGAGTTCGGCTTAAAGCGCTGGATCGTCTGGTTGTAGAGCCCGGTGCCGGGCGGGGCCATGAACCATTGTGTGGCGCCCGTGCTCCCGGCGTGCGTGGCATCGCCCTGATAGGTGCCGGTCACCTTGAGGAAGCTTGTCGTCCCAGGCACCGTGATCGAACAGCTCGCCACCCCGGGCGACAGCTGGGTCGCCTGGAGCTGGCACTGGCCGCTGCGGTCGCCGCTGAACGCGACGATGCCGGTGGGGGTCAGGCCGGCGCCAGTGGCATCGCCGACCGTCGCCGTGCAAACATCCTGATCGGTCGCGAAGTAGTAGTTGCACATGACCCGCAGTGCCGTCGGCGGGAGCGTCGGAGTCGTTGAGGGCGTGGTTTCGGTGGTGGTCGGCGTCGTCGTTGAGGACTTGCGGTGAGCGACCCAAGTCGAGCCTGTCGCGGCTGCGGCGTAGCCACCGGTCGACCAGGTGCCGGACATAGTCTCGCCGTCCGATGACACGGTGCCGACGAAATACGCGGTGTACCCGGAGTTTCTGTAGGCGGTCTTGATCTGCACCGTGCCGCCGCTGTTGGTGCCCTCCATCGCCCACGTGTACGGACCGCCGCCGCCCTCGCCGGCTAGCGCCCCGCTTCCGGAGGTGAAGGTCCAGCTCTGAGCGGCGACGCTGCCAGGCACGAGATCCCAAGTGCCCGTGATGTCAGCGGGCGTTGCTGCGGCGGCGGGGGCGACGTGGGATGAGGACAGCGCGCCGGTCAGGCCGCCTGCCAGTGCGACGAGCGCCGCAACGATCAGTGCCGTGAGTCTGCGTCCGGACATCCGAGCCACCCTACATGGCTGTTGCGCGGAGATCAAGTTGACCGTTTGGGATGGGGTTAGACCCCATGGGCGCCGGTTTCGGGGGCACTCAAGGGGCAGCCGCTACGTGGTGCCGGCCAGCGGTCGTCGCCGGCGCTCGGCGACCAGTACCGGCAGCAATCCAAGTGCCAGCGCGCCGCCGCCGAGCGATAGCGCCGCGTAGCCGGCCGAGGCGACGACGAAGCCGCTCGCGAGCCCGGCGGCCGCGCCTGAGAGCGCGACCGCGAGGTCGGCGGCGCCCTGGGTCTGGGCGCGGCGTGCAAGCGGAACGGCATCGGTCAGCAGCGCGGTGCCCGCAAGCAGGCCGAGGTTCCAGCCGAGTCCGAGCAGCATCAGCGCGACGGTCAGCAGGAACATCGAGTCGGCCGGTGCCACCGCCGCCAGCGTGCCGGCCGCGAGCATCGTGACGATGCCGGCGCCGATCACCGGCCGGCGGCCGGCCCGGTCGATCAGCTGGCCGGTCAGCGGCGAGGGCAGGAACATCGCCGCGACGTGCAGCGAGATCACGAGCCCGGCGTCGGCGAGGCTGTGACCATGGTCGCGCATGTGGATCGGCGTCATCGTCATCACACCGACCATGATCAGGTTCACGAGCACCATCGACGCGACGCCAAGCCGCATCGTGACGGTCACGACCGGCTCCGCATCCGCGTCCGACTCGGCGACGGCCGCTTGTGTCAGCTTCGAGCTCTCGTTGCTGCGCGCGGTCAAGAGCGGATCGGGGCGCAGCATCAGGTGGACGACGATCGCCGCCACCGCGTAGGCGGCCGAGGCGAGGATGAACGGGCCGGCCAGCGGCCGGACCCCCAGTGCCGCTGCAACGTCACCCATCGGGCTGGTCAGGTTCGGCCCGATCACCGCACCGAAGGTGGTGGCGACGAGCACGGTGCTGATCGCCCTGCCGCGATGGTCGGCAGGCGCGAGGTCGGCACCGGCGTAGCGGGCCTGCAGGTTGGTGGCGACGCCCGACCCGTAGAAGATCAGCGCGGTGAACAGCAACACGATCGAGTTGATCGCCGCTGCGAGCACGACGCCCGCACCGCCGATCGCACCGACGGCGTAGCCGAGCGCGAGACCGGGCCGGCGGCCCGAACGCTGCGAGATGCGCCCGACCGCGATCGCCGCCGCCGCCGAGCCGAGCGTGAACAGCGCGATCGGCAGGCCCGCCGATCCTGTCGATCCGATCATGTCCTGGGCCAGCAGCGCCCCGACCGTGACCCCGGCTGCGAGCCCCGTGCCGGCCAGGATCTGGGAGATCACGAGCACGCGCAGCGTGCGGCGATAGAGCATCGTCACGGCGCCGCACGGTATCGCCCGCCGGTCCGGCGGCAGGCGCCGGCCGGATTCCGGCCTTCGTTGTTGAACTGGATGTTCTACGCGACGCTTGCCGCGTGCGCACCTGCCATCGCGCTCGCGAAGGCCGCCGACGGCACCTCGACTCCGGCGTTGAGCCGTGACTGGAAGCGGTCGGTCCACATCACCGCGAGCGGCGTGGCTCCGTCGAGACCGAGCGCGTGAAGGTGCGCGGACATGCGATGGCCCGTGGCCTGCGCGCTCAACCGCAGGCCACGGCCGGTCGTGATCCGGCTGCGGCCGCGGGCGTTGACCGTGCAGCGCATCAGCCGGCCCTCAAGCTCGCTGTAGAGCGCGAGCGAGAACGGTGGGCACGGCAGCGCCGGTGCGACCGAACCGGCCAGCGCCATGATCGGCGGTACGCCGTCAGGGTCGGCGACGACGCAGTGGAAGCGATGGTCGCGGTGCTCGAAGCGGATGTCGGTCACAAACTTCGGGAAGCCCCAGATCTCGCGGCCGGCGGCGTTGGCCGCGGCGGTCGTCACCGGCAGGTCGAGCACGTGCATGCCAACGTGGCGGGACTCGGGCCGTGACATCGTGCTCAGCATGTCCGGCCAGCCCGCCAGCGGCGGCGCCGCGTCATCGGCGGTGACCGCGAGCGCAAGCCCGACCTCGTTGTAGACACCGACTGAGGTGTCGCGGTACTCGTAACAGGCGATCGCCGCGACCGCACGGCCGGCGGTCGTCAGCGCGGGGCGCATCCGTTCGCTGCAGAGCACGCCTGCGGCGCGGTCCTCGTCGACGAGGAAGAACGCGTACAGCGCGCTCGCGTCGTAGTAGAGGATCGGCAGCGCCACATCGCCTTCGCTGGTCGAAGCGAGGGTCTGCGGCACCTGGAAGAAGACGTCGTCGTGGGTGGTCATCGTGGCCTCTCTGGTCATGCGCTTGGAACCCTGCCATGGGTCGCGGCCAGCAGCAGCTCCTGCTGGTCCTCGATCACGGCGAGGCGGTTGATCTGGTTGGTGCCCTCGAAGATCCGCACCAGGCGGTTGTCGCGGAACACCTTCTCGAGCTCGTTGTCATGCAGCAGGCCCTGTTCGCCGAGGACATCGAACGCCCGCTCGATCACGACCTGGGCGCGGTCGCTGGCATGGAACTTGGCCAGCGACGCCTTCGCCTGCTCAGGCACGCGGCGGCGTGCGAAATGCCAGACCAGCGAACGGATCGCCGCGGTCTCGGCCTGCATGTCGGCGATCGCCAGCTGCACGTGCTGGCGGTCGATCAGCGGCCTGCCGGCGAGCTGCTCGCGGCAGGCGAACGCGGTCGCGATCTCGGTTGCGCGCCGCGCGAACCCGACCGACATCGCGGCGACCGGCAGTCGCGAGAAGTTGAGCGTCGCACGGTTCAGCGCCCAGCCGCCGCGCAGCCCGCCGAGCACCATCTCGTCGGGTACGAAGCAGCCGTCGAACGCGAGCGCGGTCGCTCCTGATGCGCGCATGCCCAGCTTGTGCTCGTTGCGCAGTCGTGTGAAGCCGCTCGCGTGCGCATCGACGAGGAAGGCCGTCCAGGACTCGAAGCCCTCGTCCTCGAGCGCCGCGAACGCCACGACCCAGCGTGCCCGGTCGCCGCCGCTGATGAAGATCTTGCTGCCGTCAAGCTTCCAGCCGCCTGCGGCGCGCGTCGCCACGAGTCCCGGCCTGGCCTGTGCGGCGCCGTGGCCGTCCTCGGCGTCCGAGCCGGCGCCGGGCTCGGTGATCGCGTAGGCGAAGAGCTGCGGATCGCCGCCCGCCGATGCCCGCAGCGCCGGCAGCACCACGTCCCGGTAGGCATGGCGGTTGCCCGAGAACAGCACCGGCGAGAGGCCGAGGTTATGGGCGCTGAGCAGCAGCATCAGGCCGCCGTCGGCGCAGGCCAGCTCCTCGGTCTTGACGACGTGCTGGAGCACCAGCGACGTGCTGTAGACGTGCGGCGGCACCGAGCCGACCGGTTGCGGCAGCAGGTCGCCGTGGAAGCCTGCCCGTGCGGCACTCCGCAACAGCCGGTCAAGTTCGGGCGGCCGAGCGTCGGAGTCGCGCATCGCGAGGTCGAGGTCGAGCGCGAGCGGCACGAGCTGTGCCTGTGCGAAGTCGCGGATCCGTCGCCGGTAGCCGCGCAGCGCGCGCGGCAGCTCGTGCGTGTCGCGCTCCCACGGATCGAGCACGCGGTAGGCCGACAGCACGCGCGTGATCGGGTTGCGGCGAAAGCCCGGCTGCGGCGAGAGCGGCGAGCTTGCGGCGACATGGCCGGCGATCTGCCGGTCGCTGCCGGTGGTCGTGTGCACGCCGGCAGCAGGGTCGAGCAGCGCCGCCAGCAGCAGACCGAGATCGTCGGCAGATCCGCCTGTGACCGACAGGGCGTTCAGCTCGCGCAGCAGGTGCTCGACGCCGGTGTCGCGCATGTAGCCGCTGCCGCCGTGGACCTGGACGGCCGCGTCGGCGGCCCGCCGCAGCAGCGGCAGCGCGGTGCGGCGCAGAACGATCGCGGCCGCCGCCGAGGGCTCCGGCCCGGCCGCCACCGTGG
>CAZYMM010000101.1:1719-7934 GCA_964648515.1 uncultured Conexibacter sp. | reverse complement strand
CGACCAGGGCGTGACCGGCAACTTCCGCGTGCTCTGCGACGGCCAGCACGACGAGCTCGAGGCCAAGGCCGGGCAGCAGGCCGCCGACGCGGTCGCCGCCGAGCGTGAGATCCGCATCGTCGTGCCGGTCAGAGACATCTGACGAGCGCGCTCAAGGCGCAGCCGGCCGCTGCCGACCGATCTGGAGATGGAGGCCCCCGGCTCCGCGCTCGCACGTGTCGTACAGCACGCCCCCGGTCTGCTCGCCGCCGTTGATCGCCGGGGGATGTTCACCTGCCTGAGCCCGTCCTGGGAGGAGCTGCTCGGTACGCCGCGGGCCGAGCTCGTGGCGCTGCCGCTGCTCGAGCTGATCCATCCCGATGATGTCGAGGTCGCCCGCCAGGAGCTCGCCGGCGGCACCGAGCCCGGCGTCGCGCACGACCGTCGGCTCAGGCGTGCCGATGGCAGCTACTGCTGGGTGCAGTGGGTCAGTCGCCGCGCCGGCGGCGAGCTGATCGTGACCGCGCTCGACATCGATGCGCGCAAGCACCGTGAGCGCGAGGCGCTCCACGATCCGATGACGGGGCTGGCGACGATGGCGCTCGCCGGTGACCGGCTGGAGGCGGCGATCGAACGGATCCGCCGCCGTGGCGGCGCGCTCGTCGCGCTGCTCGTCGACATCGACGCGCTATCGGCGATCAACGACATGCACGGCTACGCCGAGGGCGACGCGCTGATCCGCGCGGTCGGTGCCCGGCTCGCCGATCGCGTCAGGCGCTCTGACACCGTCGCGCGGATCGGCGGCGACCGCTTCCTCGTGATCGCCGACGAGATCCACGCCGAGAACCCGGCCTCGGTCGAGGCCGTGATCGAGCGCGTCTCGATGACCTTTGCGCGCCCGTTCCGCACCCGGCGCGCGCTGACGGTGCTGACCGGCTCGATCGGCGTCGCCGTCTCGCGTGACGGCGAGGTCGGTGCCGACCAGCTGTTGCGTGACGCCGATGCCGCGCTGGTGCGGGCCAAGAGCAACGGGCCCGGCCACGTCGAGGTCTTCGACGCCGCGCTGGCCGCGGAGGTCCGCGACCGGATCGAGCTCGCGACCTCGCTGCGCGGGGCGCTGCAGCGTGGTGAGCTGCGCGTCGTCTTCCAGCCGCAGATCGACATCGCCGACGGGCGGACGGTCGGCTGCGAGGCGCTGCTGCGCTGGCAGCACCCCGAGCGCGGACTGCTTGCGCCCGGCGAGTTCCTGCGAATCGCCGAGGACGACGGCCTGATCGTGCCGATCGGCGCCTGGGTGCTCGAACAGGCGTGCTCCCAGCTCGCCGCCTGGCACGCCGAGGGCCATCAAGAGCTGACCGTTTCGGTCAACGTCTCGGGGCGCCAGCTCGAGCAGCGCGACTTTGCCGCGATCGTCGAGCGCATCCTGCACGTGACCGGCGTCCCGCCCTCACACGTCTGTCTGGAGATCACCGAGACCGCGGTGCTGCGCCGGCCGGAGGCGGCCGCCCACGCGCTCAGCGGCCTGCGCGCGCTCGGCGTCAAGATCGCGCTTGACGACTTCGGTCGTGGCTATTCGTCGCTGACGCATCTGAAGACCTTGCCGGTCGATGCGGTCAAGGTCGACCGCTCGTTTGTTGCTGATCTCTGTGAGAGCAACGAGGATCTTGCGGTTGTCGAGGCGGTGTTGGCGATCGCGCGCCGGCTCGGTGTCAGCGTGATCGCCGAGGGTGTTGAGACGACGGCTCAGAACGAGCGGCTGCGTCAGCTTGGCTGTCCGCTCGTGCAGGGCTACCTGTACGGCCGTCCGGTCGAGCCGTCCGAGGTCGCGCTCGGCGAGGCCGGCAGCGGCCGCCGCGCGGCTTGAGCTACCGCACCACCAGCTCGCGCCCGAACGCCCGGGCGAACAGCTCGCTCTCGCGGCCGGCGGCCCAGCGGGCGACGGCGACCGCCTCGTCGCCGCTGTCGAGGCGCAGCGTCACGCGGCCCGGCCGCACCTTGGCGCTGACCGCGCTGACGACCTGGTCGCGGCTGCGCTCGAGATCCTCGGCCAGGCGCAGGAACAGCGCGCAGCGCGTCAGGATCTCAAGGTCGCCGGCCTGTGTGACGGCCGCGAACGGCCCGAGCGTGGGGATGCCCTTGCGGTGATAACGCACCGCCTGACCAATCAGCGCGACCTCGCGCTGGCTGAACCCGGGCAGGTTTGAGTTCAGCACCAGGTAGCGCGAGTGCTTGTGATGGTCGTCGTAGTCGATCGCCATCCCGATGTCGTGCAGCACCGCCGCCGACCACAGCAGCTCGCGCTCGTTCGCGTCACCGCGGTGCAGGCCGGCCGCGGCGAGCTGGTCGAAGACCGACAGCGCGAGCTCGGCCACATGGCGGGTGTGGGGCGGGTCGACGTCATACCAGGAGGCCAGGTTGAGCACCGACTGGCGGCGCACGTCGTCGAACAGCGGCGGGTCGCCGGACAGGTGTTTGGCGAAGAAGACGCCCTCGCGCAGGCCGGCCTCGGTCACCTCCAGCGCCTCCAGTCCGCCGCTCTCCAGCACTTGGCCGACGACGATGGCGCCGGCCAGGATCAGGTCACCGCGGTCGGGTTTGATCCCCGGGACGCGGCCGCGCTGAAGCGGGTCCATCCGTGCCAGCCGCGCGGTCAGTTCGCCGAGCGCATCGCGGGTCAGACAGAATCCCTGGACGCCGAACTCCGGCACGCCCTGTGCGCGCTGGACGGCGGCGGCGAGGTTGCGGACCGTGCCGCCGATGCCGACGATCCGCTCGCCGCGCCCGAGCCAGGGGACGGCGGCGAGCGCACGCGCCACATGATCGCGCGCCTTGTCGATCTGCCTGCGCGACGCCGGCCCGGGGCCGCCGAGCGCAAATCGCTCCATCATGCGGACGGCGCCGAGCGCCCATGAGCCGCTGTCGATGTCGTGGCGTGACGCGACACGGACGAGCTGCATCGAGCCGCCACCGAGATCGAGCACGGCCCCGTCGGCGAGCGTCGTCGAGTTGACCGCCGCGAGGTAGCCGTAGCGGGCCTCCTCCTCGGTCGAGGCGACGCGGACCGGCAGCGCGCTGCGCTTGAGGAAGCGGGCCGAGTTCGACGCGTCGCGGATCGCGCTCGTCGCGATCGCGTCGATCTCGGTGATGCCGGCGCTGCGGCAGAAGTGGGCGAACACCTCGACCGTCGCGAGCCCGCGCTCGATGCCGGTCCGCGACAGCCTGCCGGTCTCGGCCAGCCCGGCGCCGATCCGGACCGGCTCGTAGATCTCGTCGGTGCGTCGCCAATGGTGGCCGTCGGCACTGAAGACGACGAGCCGGAACGAGTTCGACCCGAGGTCGCAGATGGCGATACGGCGTTCGGACACCGTTACGTGATGCTACGCGCGGCGGTGGTCGGTGTCTGCTGGCGTATATAGACAGACGGCTATATAGCCGGTAAGGTAACTACCGGTGGCACGAGACCGGCTCAGCCAGATCTTCCGGGCGCTCGCCGACCCGACGCGACGGGCGATGCTCGCGCGCCTGATCGACGGTGATGCGACCGTCGGCGAGCTGGCCGCGCCGTTCGGCCTCAGCCAGCCGGCGATCTCCAAGCACCTCAAGGTGCTCGAGCAGGCCGGTCTGATCACGCGCAGCCGCAGCGCCCAGTGGCGCTTCAGCAGCATCGACGTCACCGGGCTGCAAGAGGTGGCCGACTGGGTCGAGCCGTACCGGCGCTTCTGGGACGAGAACCTCGATCGCCTCGATGCACACCTCAAGCGGATTCAGGAACAACAACTGAAGGAGCAACAGTGATGCAAGAGCTGATCCTCGAGCGTGTGTTCGACGCACCGCGCGCGCTCGTCTGGCAGGCGTTCAACGACCCCGACCAGCTGGCCCAGTGGTACGGGCCGGTCGGCTACTCGGTCCCGCGCGAAAGCGTCCAGCTCGACACAGAGCCCGGGGGCGTGCGGCGCTTCGGCACGCTTGTCGCCGTCATCGACGAGTACGTGGAGCGGGAACTGATCGTCACGCACGGGGACCTCGGGGCCGGCCGGATCGCACTGCGACTCGAGTTCCACGACGAGCCCAGAGGTCGCACCCGGCTCGTGTTGCGGCACGGTCCATTCGGTGACGCCGACATCTGCAGCACCGGCGATGGTTGGGCTGGATCGTTCACCAAGCTCGACCGTCTGCTCGGCGTCACCGATTGCGGACGCGTCGTGGTCGTGCCGAAGGGAGAGCGGGAGATAATCATCGCGCGGACCTTCCGCGCCCCGGCGCAGGCGGTCTGGGATGCGATCACCGATCCGGCGCTGATCGCCCAGTGGTGGGCCGGCCAGCGCGGCACGATCACGAGCGTCGACCATGACCTGCGCGCCGGCGGCCGCTGGCGCAACGTGATGGTGACCAACGACGGCAAGGAGGTCGCATTCTCCGGCGAGTATCGGGAGCTGAAGGAGCCGGCGAGGATCGTCACGACCGAGACCTACGAGGCCTTCCCGGACTTCCCCTCGCTGAACACCGTGACGCTGGTCGAGGACGGCGAGGGTGCGACCCGGCTTGAGACCCATGTGCTGGCTGCGACGCCCGAGTCGCGCGACGCACAGCTTCACTCGGGGATGGAGACCGGGGTCGCTGAGGGCTTCGACCTGCTTGAGCAGCTGGCGGCCGGGAGCAGCTGACCGGCGCTCAGCGCGGTTCGATGCCGTCGTAGTAGTCGACGGCATCGCCGCGCCGGAAGTAGCTGTTGATCGAACCGTGTCCGCTCGGAACCTGCGCGCGGTCGTTGACGCCGATCTTGCCCTCGTCCGGATAGACGACGATCTCCGGCTGCCCGGCCGTGCTGACTGACAGGAACCGGACGTCCTCGGCGCTGTCGTTGAAGACCTGGTGGGCGCCCTGCTCGCCGGCGCGGCAGGCGACGACCTCGCCTGTGTGCAGCGTGCGCGTCCCGTCCGGCGTGCGCAGCATCGGCCTGCCGTCGAGCACGATCAGCAGCTCCTCCTCGACGAGATGGAAGTGGTACGGGTAGGCGGCCTGGCCGGGCGGCAGGATCCAGAGGCTGAGGCCGAGCTTCTCGGCTCCCGCCTGCCGGCCGAGGAAGGCCCGCGCCGCGTGAAAGCCGGCGAGCTCGTCACGGTCCTGATCGATCGCGGCGGCGTGGATGTTGGGGCGCATGACCCCAGTAGAGCACCTGTCAGTCGTCGAGCTGGTCGACCGTGCACTCGTCCGGGCGCTTGTCGTCGCGCCAGCACAGGAACCGCGTGCCGTGCCGGATCCGTCCGTCGGAGACCTGGTCGTAGGAGACCTCGGCGACGAGCTCGGGCCTCAGCGCGACCCACGAGAGGTCGCGATCGCCGGTCCAGCGCGAGGCCTCGCCGCTGCCGCGATCACCGGTCTCAAGCGGCGCCAGCAGCGCCGGCAGCTCACGCTTCTCCTTGGCGCTGAAGCTTGAGCAGTGGCCGACCGGGCGCAGCGATCCGTCACCCTCGTAGAGGCCGAGGATCAGCGCACCGACCGTGCCCTCCGCCTTGCCGGGCCGCCAGCCGACGACCACGACATCTGCGGTGCGGCGGCGCTTGACCTTGACCATCGCGTCGCGCCGCCCCGGCATGTACGGAGCGTCGAGCAGCTTGGCGACGACGCCCTCCTGCTCGGTCAGCCACGGCTCGGCGGCCGCGACCGTGGCGACCGAAGGCGTCAGCTCGAGCGCTTGCAGCTCTGCCGTCAGCAGTTCCAGCCGTGCGCGGCGCTCGCCGAACGGCAGCGTCAACAGCGGCTCGTCGCCGTCTGCCAAGAGGTCGAAGGCGACGAACCGTGCCGGCGTCTCCTGCGATAGGCGCTCGATCCGCGACGCGGCCGGGTGGATGCGGTTGCCGAGCGTCCCGAACGACGACGCGACGAGCTCGCCGTCGGCGACGTAGCGGCCCGGCGGCAGCAGCACCTCCGGGAAGTAGCGCGTCAGGTCCTTGCCGTTACGCGACTGTAGGTACAGCTCGTCGCCGTCGACGAAGGCGACCGCGCGGAAGCCGTCCCACTTGGGTTCATAGGCCCAGGCGCCGTCGTCGTCGGAAGGAAGATCGGGCCGGCCGCGCGCGAGCTGTGGCTCGATCGGCGGCTGCAGCGGCAGTGCCATTGCCGCCACGCTAGCGCGGGACGACTCTGCCGAACACCGCCGAACAGGCCGAATGCGACGCTACAGCGTCGCATTCGGCCTGTTCGGCGGTGTTCGGTGTGCGTCAGCGTGCGTCGCG
>CAZYMM010000101.1:0-1619 GCA_964648515.1 uncultured Conexibacter sp. | reverse complement strand
GGGATGGTGGCGCTGCCGATCGACGATCGTGGGCTCGAGCTGCGCCCGTTCATGCGTGACGAGATCGTGTTCGTCAGCAGCGACCGCGGCCGGCTGCGCCGCGCGATGACGATCGAGCGGCTGGCTGACGTGCCGCTGATCCTGAGCGAGGCCAGCTACGGCGTCGAGGACTCGACGCGGCGCCAGTTCGCCGAGCTGGCCCAGCGTGCCGGCGTCACGATCGAGCCGGAGATCGAGGTCGAGGACGTTGAGACCGCGATCGACCTCGTCGGCCGCGGCTTCGGCGATGCGCTGGTCGCACGCGGTGTGCTGCTGGCGCTCGGCACGCGCGTGCCGCGACGTGTCGGCTGGGTCCAGTTCGCCGAGCCGGTCTACGACACGTACGCGTTCGTCAACCGGCGCGGCGCCCGGCTGTCACCCGCGTCGCGGGCGTTCATGGAGCTCTGCGAGCAGCGGATGGCCGAGGTCGAGCGCAAGCTGCAGCGCACACCGCGGCGGCGCGAACCGGCGGCCTGAGGCGTCAGGCCCTCAGCCGGCGGCCTGCACGGCCGCCGCGAGGCGCTTGACGCCCTCCTCGATCTGATCCTCGGTGACACCCGAATACGCGATCCGCAGCGTGTTCTCGCCGCCCTCGAGCAGGAAGTCGGTGCCCTTGACGATCGCGACGCCACGGGCCGTCGCCTCCTCGAAGACGCGGTCGACCTGCGTCCCCTCAGGGAGCTCGACCCACATGAAGTAGCCGCCCTCGGGCTCGCTGAAGACCGCCTGCGGCAGGTGCTCGCGCAGCGCGTCACCGAGCGCGCCCACACGCGCGGCCAGCGCGGACTTGACGGTCTGGACGGCGCCCTCCATCGCCCCCGACGCGCAGAACTCGTGGACGATCGCCTGCGCGACCATGTTCGGCGAGATGTAGGTGTTGGTGGCGAGGCGCTGGATCTCTGCGATCCGCTCCTTCGGACCGACCAGATAGCCGACGCGGATGCCGGGGCAGACGGTCTTCGAGAACGACGACGCGTAGACGACGTGCTCGCCGCCGTCGAGCGACAGCATCGTCGGCAGCGGCTCGCCGGCGAAGCGGATCTCGATGTAGGGGTCGTCCTCGAAGATCGTGAAGCCGAACTCGCCGGACAGCTCGAGCAGCCGCTCGCGCTTCTCGCGCGAGAGCGTGTAGCCGGCCGGGTTCTGGAAGTTGGGGATGATGTGGGCGAGCGTCGGCCGCAGGCCGTCGCGCAGCAGCCGCTCGAGCTCGGTCGTCGAGATGCCGTCGCGCTCGAGCTCGACGGGGTGGATCTCGGCGCCGAGGCCGCGAAGGTTGAGCAGCGTGCGGTCGTAGGTCGGCTTCTCGACGATCACCGGGTCGCCGTTGCCGACGAGCGCCGCGAACAGGAACGCATCGGCCTGCATCGAGCCGTTGGTGACGATCACCTGCTCGGCGGCGACACCGTGCTGGGCGGCGATCCACTCGCGCAGCGGCCCGTAGCCGACCGCGGTGCCGTAGGCGGTCATGCCGCCGGGGTCGCGCTCGAACGCGCGCTGCGCGGCGGCCTTGAGGCCCTCGATGTCGATGATGTCGAGCGACGGGGCGCCGCGGGCGAAGGAGATCGTGTCCGGCATCGTGC
>CAZYMM010000100.1:0-8030 GCA_964648515.1 uncultured Conexibacter sp. | reverse complement strand
ACGCCGGCGAGCTGATCGACAAGTACACGCTGGAGATGAACCGCGCCCGCCAGGCGGAGATCACCCAGGAGATCATGGAAGTCGTCTCAGGCGCTGAGGCGCTCGCCTGACCCCACACCGGCACCCCGAATCACAGACCAACACCGAAGAGCTCATGTCTGCCACCGAAACCGCACCCGTCACCAACACCGGCCGGATCGAGGAGATCCAGGGCGTCGTCATCGAGGCCGTCTTCCCCGACGCGCTGCCGCACATCTACAACGCGATCGAGGTCACGTTCAGCGGCCAGACCGGTGAGGAGCAGACGCTCGTCTGCGAGGTCCAGCAGCACCTCGGCGACGACCGTGTGCGCGCGGTCGCGATGGACACGACCGACGGCCTTGCCCGTGGCATGGAGGTCCGCGACACCGGCGGGCCGATCAAGGTGCCGGTCGGGCCGCAGACGCTGGGCCGCATCTTCAACGTGATCGGCGAGGTCATCGACGAGCGCGAGGCCGTCGAGCCCGACGACTACTGGCCGATCCACCGTCATGCGCCAACGCCCGACAGCCTGACCCCGACGACCGAGATGTTCGAGACCGGCATCAAGGTCATCGACCTCTTGGCGCCCTACGCCAAGGGCGGCAAGGTCGGCCTGTTCGGCGGCGCCGGCGTCGGCAAGACCGTTCTGATCCAGGAGCTGATCCACAACCTCGCCAAGGAGCACGGCGGGCTGTCGGCGTTCTGCGGTGTCGGCGAACGCTCGCGCGAGGGCAACGACCTCTGGCTGGAGATGACCGAGTCCGGCGTCATCGACAAGACGATGATGGTCTTCGGCCAGATGAACGAGCCGCCCGGCGCCCGCATGCGCGTCGCGCTGACCGGCCTGACGATGGCCGAGTACTTCCGTGAGCAGGGCGGCCAGGACGTGCTGCTGTTCATCGACAACATCTTCCGCTTCGTGCAGGCCGGCTCCGAGGTCTCGGCGCTGCTGGGCCGGATGCCCTCACAGGTCGGCTACCAGCCGACGCTGGAGTCCGAGATGGGCCAGCTGCAGGAGCGGATCACCTCGACCCGCCAGGGCTCGGTCACCTCGGTGCAGGCGATCTACGTGCCGGCCGACGACCTCACCGACCCGGCGCCGGCCTCGGTGTTCGCGCACCTCAACGCGACGACCGTGCTCTCGCGCGCGATCTCCGAGAAGGGGATCTACCCGGCGGTTGACCCGCTCGACTCGACCTCGACGATCCTCAAGCCCGACGTCCTGGGCGAGGACCACTACCGCGTCGCCAACCAGGTCAAGGTGATGCTGCAGCGCTACAAGGAGCTGCAGGACATCATCGCGATCCTGGGCATCGACGAGCTCTCGGACGAGGACAAGCTGACCGTGCAGCGTGCGCGCAAGCTCGAGCGCTTCCTGTCGCAGCCGTTCCACGTCGCCGAGCAGTTCACCTCGATCCCCGGCGCGTACGTGCCGATCGCCGACACGATCCGCTCCTTCCAGGAGATCCTCGACGGCCAGCACGACGAGCTGCCGGAGTCCGCGTTCCTGCTCAAGGGCACGATCGAGGACGTCGTCGAGGCCGCGCGGGAGCGCCGCTAGGACCGTGGCCCGCACCCCGTTCCATGTCGAGGTGATGACGCCCGAGGGCTCGGCCTTCTCGGGTGACGTCGAGATGGTCTCGACGCGGACGACGGTCGGCTCGATCGGCCTGATGGCCCGCCATCAGCCGCTGCTGGGCCGTCTGGTGCCGACCGAGCTGCGGCTCTACCGCTCGGAGACCGAGATCGTCCGTCTCGCCCAGGGTGAGGGGTACGTCCAGGTCTCCGGCGACGGCGACGTTCTGCTGCTGGTCGAGGAGGCCGACGACCCCGCGTCGCTCGACCCGCGCGTGCTGCGCGAGCATCTGGCCGAGGCCGAGCGGGAGCTGGCCGAGGCCGACGAGGACTCCGAGGCCGCCGCCGTCGCGCAGCGCGCCATCGATCGCTACACCGCGTTCCTCGAGATCGTCGGCTAGCGCACGGCGCGGGCGGTCAATCGCCTGCGGTCGGGGAGAACGCCCGGTGCCCCTGCGGCGCACGGCGCGGGCCGTCAATCGCCTGCGGTCGGGGAGAACGCCCGGTGCCCCTGCGGCGCCGCAGATCTCCATCCCGTCGATCTGCGGGGCGCGCCGCAGGGGCACCAGGCGTTCTCCCTGCGTCGGCCGTCCGCGCGTGCCGCCGCTGTCAGCTTCGTCGAGTGGTCGGTTAGGCCCGGACGTCCGGGCCTAACCGACCACTCGACGTTGGGTTGGCTGCGCGAGTCTGGAAGCCGGTGCCACCCACGATCGCCGGGAGCGCCTGACGCGAGCGAGGCGCACCCCGCAGATCGACGGGATGGAGATCTGCGGCGCCGAGCTCGTGTCGGGCGCTCTCGCGGACCCGTGCGTCCGGGCCGGCCGCCTTACGCCGACGCTTCGTCGGTGACGTGGCTGCCGAGCAGCGCGATGTCGTCGATCATCTGCGCCTGGGCGTCGAGGTGCGCCTGCTCCAGGCGTTCGAGCTCGGCGTCCTCAAGCTCGGCGATGCGCTCGTCGCCGCAGTTGGCGCATTTCAGGCGCAGCCGGAACAGCCCTTCGTCGATGAAGTCGACGAGCTCTGTGGCGTTGACGAAGTCACGGGTGCAGACGCGGCACGTCGCCGGATGCGATCCGTTGTGGCTGTCGGTGCGCCTGCGCTGCATGTTCCTTCTAACGGATCGCGGGCGCAGGAACTTTCGTGTTCTGGACGCCTGTCCCGGGTCGGAGGCCGCATTGCGCGGCCCGTTTCCAACAGCCGTCCAGCGGCGGCGGCCGGCACTCAGGGGACGCGCGAGGAGAGCGCGACCGATGCCAGGCCGGCGCCCAGCAGCACGATCAGGCCGGCGAGGGCGAACCAGCGCGTCATCTCGCGCTTGGTCTTGTGCGTCGCCAGCGACGACCCCAGAGACTCGTAGATCGACGCGAGCTTGTCCTCGTTCTCGGCCGTGAACGCCTTGCCGCCGGAGACCTGCGCGATCTGTGCCATCGACTGCGGATCGGGCGGCACGTGAGCCTCGACCAGCTGGCCGGTGTTCGGGTCGCGCGCGGTGATGACGGCGTCGGCGGTGCCAAGGGCGACGGTCGAGATCGGGATCCGTAGCCGCCCGGCCTCCTGCGCTACCGGAATCGGGTCGGCGTTGGGGTCGGCCTTGCCGTCGGACAGCAGCACGATCGCCGACGGCGGCCTGCGCCCGTTTGCCGAGCGCTGGCGTGAGACCATCGACAGCGCGGTCTGCAACGCCGGGCCGGTCTGCGTCGAGCCGCCGGCCTCCTGGGCATGGACGCCGGTCCGGATCAGCTCGTGGTCGGTCGTCGGCTGGATCGCCTGATCGACCGCGTCCGAGAAGGTGACGAGCCCGACGCGGGCGCTCTTCGGCGTCGCCTTGATGAACCTGTCGGCGGCGGCGATCGCCGCCGCCAGCCGCGTCGGCAGCACATCGCTGGCGGCCATCGAACCCGAGTGGTCACTGACCAGCACGACGGTCGCGCCCTCGATCGGCACGCTGACGGTTCGTGTCGGCTTGGCCAGCGCGAGGCCGAGCAGCAGCAGCCCGAGGCCCAGCAGCAGCGGCGGCGCGTGCTGCAGCGGTGAGCGGACCTGCTCGGTCGCGCGGGCCAGCGCCGCGGCCGCCGGGAAGCGGATCGCGTAGCGGTCCTGCCGTGCGCGCATCAGGTACGCGGCACCGGCGAGCGCCGGGATCGCCAGCAGCGCCAGCAGCCAGAGTGGTGATGCGAAGCTCATCGCAGCGCACGCCCCATCGCCGACAGCCAGTCGCCCTCGGTCGAGAGGCCGACGTGCGGGATCCGCAGCCGCCGCAGCTCGTAGCGCAGGTGCTCGCGGCGCTCACGCTCGAGCCGCGCGAAGCGCTCGCGCAGCGCCGGCTTGGCGGTGTTGACACGCACCCGCCGGCCGGTCTCCGGGTCGACGACCGCGAGCCGGCCGACGTTCGGCAGCTCACCCTCGCGCGGGTCATGGATCTCGATCGCCATCACCGCATGGCGCTGGCGGATCGCGCCGATCTGGGCGACCCAGTCGAGCTCCTCGCGGAAGTCCGAGACGATCACGATCAGGCAGCTGCCCCGCGCCACTCGGCCGAGCCTGCGCAGCGCGGCCGCCAGGCCATAGGGGTCGGTGACACCGTCGACGGCGACGCCGCGCTCCAGCGCCCGGCGCAGCGCGATCATCCCGGCTCGCGACGAGCGCGGCGGCAGGATCTGTGCCTCCTCGCCGGCGCCGAACGTCAGCACGCCGAGCTGGCCCGCGCGACGCAGCGCGAGGCGGCCGATCGCCAGCGCGGCGCCCTCGGCGACATCGGACTTCAGCCGGTCGGCGGTCCCGAACGCCATCGAGGCCGAGATGTCGACCATCAGCCATGTCGTGAGCGCCCGTTCGGGGACCTGGAGACGGACGTGCGGTTGGCCGGTCCGCGCCGACGCGGCGGGGTCGATCAGGCGCACGTCGTCGCCGACGAAGTAGGGCCGGATCTGCGCCAGCTCGGTGCCGACACCGACGCCGATCGCCTGGCGGTCGCCGATGAAGGCGTGGGTGATCTTGCGTTCGATCACCACGTCGAGCGCGTCGACGATCGCGTGCGACATCGGCCCGGGCCCTTGGCGGGCGGCGGGCGGCGCGATCGTCGGCGGCGACTCGGGCATCGGCGGGCGGGTCCGGGGCTCAGCCGGCGGCGGAGCGGCGGCGACGGCCGCGGATGCCCGCGGGTGGCGCCTGCGGCATCGGCACCGCGGCCAGCACCTTGGTCAGGATGTCGTCGGGGGTGATGCCGTCGCTGAGCGCGTCGTAGGTCAGCGTGATGCGGTGGCGCAGCACGTCAGCGGCCAGATCGCCGACGTCGGTCGCCGACACGTAGCCGCGCCCACGCAGCAGCGCCAGCGCGCGTGCCGCCTGCACCAGGCCGATCGGCCCGCGCGGCGAGGCGCCGTACTCGATCAGCCGGCCGAGCTCGCCGAGGCCGTGGCGCTCGGGGAAGCGGGTCGCGTCGGCGATCGCGACCGCGTAGGCGATCACGTCGCGGTCGACGAGCACATCCTCGACGAGGTGGCCGAACTGGGCGATCTGGTCGAGGCTGAGCAGCTCACGGACCTCGACCTCGGGGTTCAGCGAGCGGCCGACGATCGCGGCCTCCTCGTCGGTCGACGGGTAGTCGACGACGATCTTCATCAGGAAGCGATCGACCTGCGCGTCCGGCAGCGGGTAGGTGCCCTCGGACTCGATCGGGTTCTGGGTCGCGAGCACCAGGAACGGGCGCGGCAGCAGGAACGTCTCGCCGCCGATCGTCACCTGGCGCTCCTGCATCGCCTCCAGCAGCGCCGACTGGACCTTCGCCGGTGCGCGGTTGATCTCGTCGGCGAGCAGGAAGTTGCCGAAGACGGGGCCGAGCTCGGTGTCGAAGTCGCCGCTGTCGGGCCGCCAGACGCGCGTGCCGATCAGGTCGGCGGGCACCAGGTCCGGCGTGAACTGGATCCGCTTGAAGCTGCCGCCCAGGACCTGGGCCAGCGTCTTGACCGTCAACGTCTTGGCGAGCCCGGGCACGCCCTCCAGGAGGATGTGGCCGGAGACCAGCAGCGAGACGAGCAGCCGCTCGAGCATCGCGTCCTGGCCGACGATCACGCGCTTGATCTCGTGCAGCGCGTCGTCGAGCTGGTGGCGCGGCTCGTTGGCGCCGCGGATCGTCGGCTGCTCCTCCTCCCAGCGCTCGAACTCGACGCGGCCCGGACGCTCGGGCCGCAGCCGGTCGGCCGTCGGCTCGGGCAGCTGCTGCGCCCGTTCGCCGGCCGGCGGCGCGAGGCTGTCGTCGTGGTGGTCGGGGATGTCGGTCATCGGTGCTCCTTGATCGGCATCAGGTCAGGCGAGGCGGCCGAACCAGTGCAGGGACAGGGCGGCGCCGGCGATCGCCAGCAGCGCCGCGATGCCGGCGAAGCCGGCGGTGAGGTCGTGGTGCTCCTTCTTGCGGCCGAGCTGCGAGCCGAGCCGCTTGTAGGCGTCCTTGAGCGCCTCGGCGGTTGGCGCTGCGAACGCGCGGCCACCCGACAGGCTCGCGATCTTGTCCAGCGACTCAGTGTCGGGCGGTACCTTGCGGACCTCGACGCCGGGCTGGCCGTGGGGGCGGGGCACGGTGATCGTCCCGTCCTGCGTGCCGAGCGTGATCGTCGAGACCGGCGTCTTCAGCCGGCCTGCGATCCGCGCCGCCTCGATCGGGTCAGAGCCCTTGTTCGAGAAGCCGTCCGACAGCAGCACGATCGCCGACGGGCGCTTGTTGCCCGGGGCACCCGGATTCTGAACCGACTTGCCGAGCGTGTTCAGGGCGGTGATCAGCGCATCGCCGGTCGCCGTGCCGCCGCCGGGCCGGTACTGGTCGATCGCGCCGCGCAGCGCGCTGCGGTCGGTCGTCGGGCTCTGCAGCACGCGTGGCGTCTGGTTGAAGGTCATGATCCCGACGTTGACGTTCTCGGGCACCGAGTCCAGGAACAGCCGCGCCGCCTGCTTGGCGGCGGTCAGGCGATTCGGCTTGACGTCGGTCGAGAGCATCGAGCCCGAGACGTCGGTCACGAGCATGATCTGCGCCTGCTCGACCGGCACCGAGACCGCGCGCTGCGGCCGTGCGAGCGTGAACAGCAGCGCCGCGATCGCCGCGAACAGCAGTGCGATCGGCACGTGGCGGCGCCAGCCGGGGGAGTCCGGCATCACCGACGGCGCCAGCTGCGGCGAGCTGAACGTCTCAGCGGTGCGGCGCCGGCTGCGGCCGGTCGCGACGTAGAGCACGATCAGCGCCGGGACCGCCAGCAGAGCCAGCAGCCAGAGTGGGGTGGCGAAGGACAACGGCGGCTCGTCGATCTATGGGACCGTCAGCTGCTGCGACGGCGCGCTGACCTTGTTGGGGCGGGTGCCGAGGGTCACTTGGAGGGTCTTGGTCGTGCCGCCGCGGTCGACGGTGATCGCAACCGTCTGGCCGGGGCGCTTGGCGTCGATGATCTCCGACAGCAGCGACGGATCGGCCAGCTTGCGGCCGTCGATCGCGGTGATGATGTCGCCGGCGCGCAGCCCCGCGGCCTTCGCGGGACCGGTCGGGTTGAGCGCCTCGATCTGGGCGCCGCCGGAGCTGCCCTGTGTCGGCAGGCCGCTTGTGACCCCGAGCCAGGCGTGCTCGAACGTCTTGCCGCTGATCAGCGTCGGCAGCACACGCCGGACGGTGTTCGAGGGGACGGCAAAGCCGATCCCGACGTTGCCCTGGCTGATCGCGCTGGCGGTCGCGATCTGCGAGTTGACGCCGATCACGTTGCCCTGGTCGTCGAGCAGCGGCCCGCCCGAGTTGCCGGGGTTGATCGCGGCATCGGTCTGGATCACGTTGTCGATCGGGAAGTGGTTGGGGGCCCGGATCGTGCGGCCGAGGCTGGAGACGACGCCGGTGGTCAGGGTCCGGTCGAGGTCGAACGGGTTGCCGATCGCGAGCACGCTGTCGCCGACGACGAGCTTTTCGGAGTCGGCGAACTTCAGCGGCTTGACGCCGGCCGGCACCTCGGACGGGTTGATGCGCACGACGGCGAGGTCGGTCGACGGGTCGGCGGCGAGCACGGTCCCGGAGAGGATCTTGCCGTCGGTGCCGAAGCGGACGTGGACGGTCCGTGCGGTGTTGCCCTCGATCACGTGGTCGTTGGTGACGAGCGTGCCCTTGTCGTCGATCAGGAAGCCGGTGCCGCTGCCGATCGTGGTGCGGATCGAGACGACGGCCGGGCTGGCCTCGTTGAAGACGGCGGTGGCGACCGTCTCGCCGGGCTTCGGCTGGGCTGCGTTGGCGCTCGAGGCGGGCAGGGTCTGGGAGTTCGTGCCGGCGGCTGTCTGTGAACCGGTGTTGTCGTCGTGGTCGAGCAGCAGCGCCATGCCGCCGGCGCCGGCGGCACCGGCGACCAGGGCGACGAGCAGCGTCGCGAGCAGGCCGCGGCCGCGGCGGGGAGGCTGCGGCACGGCGGCCGGCG
>CAZYMM010000099.1:0-8035 GCA_964648515.1 uncultured Conexibacter sp. | reverse complement strand
GCTAAGAACCTCTTTCACAATGACCTGGCGTCGTGGCCAGCACGTTCTGCGGTGCCGTGCACCACACCGCGAGACTCGCCGTACCACCGGTACGGCATCGCTCACGGCGCGGCGCACGGCATCCACAGTCCGCACCCGCCACTCGCCATCTCATTTTGAAAGAGGTTCTAGCCGGGCCGGTCCCCGGCGCCGGCGGCCCGGCGGCGCTTGCGCCCGGCGATCTCACGCGGTGCTCCGGCGCGGATCTCGTCGAGGATCCGCTGGCTGAAGGCGGTGGGGCTCTCACCGTCTGCGATCGGCCCGCCCTGCGGGATGAAGAACTCGACGACGATCCGCGGCCGCACCGTCAGGCGCGGCACGTCGATCGCGCCGAGCGTGCGCACGGCGATGACCTGGGCTTCGGGCACCGCCTGCGCGAGCCGTCCGAAGCCGCTGCGCGCGCGCAGGTCGCGACCCAGCGAGCGGGTGCCCTCGGGGAAGATCCCGATGCAGGCGCCGCCGCGCAGCGCCTCCTCGGCACGGGCCATCGCACCGACGTCGCCCTTGCCGCGCTCGATCGGGATCTGGCCCATCCCGTCGAGCACCCTGGCGACGATCCGCGTCTTCCACAGCGTCGACTTGGCGAGCGCGTGCACCTGCCGTACCGGCGCCGACGCCACGCCGACCGCGATCGGATCCCAGTAGCTGTCGTGGTTGCCGGCCAGCAGCACCGGCCCGGTCGTCGGCAGCAGCTCGAGCCCGCGCACATCGAGCCGGCCCCAGAGGCGGATGCACGGCGTCGAGCCGAGGATCACGCCCTTGTATGCGGGGGACAGGTCCGCCGATAGCGCCATCGCCGCATCGTCGCAGACGCACACGCAGACGTGAGAGAAGCCTGAGATCACGCAAGGCCCCAGGACTCGACGCCTGCGCATCCGTCACAGTGTGTGCGTGCGCCGTTCGCTCAGCACCGTGATCCCGCTTGCGTTTGCGGCCGCGCTTGCGATCGGCGGACCGGTCGGCTTCGGGGCGGTGACCGCTCCGCAGAGGGCCCACGCCGTGGGCGGTGCGGTGATAGTCGGCACATCCGGCAACGACACGCTCACCGGTACCGCGGGCGATGACGTCATCCGCGGCAAGGGCGGTGACGATGTCATCCGCGGCAAGGGCGGTGCCGACCGGCTCTACGGCGGTCCCGGCGACGACACCGTCTCCGGCGATGCCGGCAACGATCTGATCGTCGGCGGGCCAGGTCGGGATCTGCTGCTCGGCGGGGCCGGCAATGACACGATCCGGGCCCGTGATGGCGCACGCGACACGATCGCCTGCGGCAAGGGGCGCGATACCGTCATCGCCGACCGCAAGGATCTAGTCGCCCGTGACTGCGAGACCGTCAAGCTCCCCTGAGTCTCTGGCCGCCGACGGCCGTCCGGTCGTGCTGCTCGTCGACGACGATCCGGCGATCCGCCGTGTGGTCGGCGCCGGACTCGAGCTCGAGGGGTTTGCCGTCGTTCCGGCATCCGGCGGCCGTGCCGCGCTCGAGGCGGTGCCACGGATCGTCCCGAGCGTGATCCTGCTCGATCTCAGCATGCCCGATCTCGACGGACTCGACGTGCTCGCACGGCTGCGCGCGGCCGGCGATCTGACTCCGGTCTGCATCCTCTCGGCCCGTGACGAGACCGACGATCGTGTCCGCGGCCTCGAGGCCGGCGCCGACGACTACGTCGTCAAGCCGTTCGCGCTCGCGGAGGTCGTCGCCCGGCTGCATGCCCTGCTGCGCCGTCGCCAGCCGGCGCTGGGGCAGAAGCTCGCGCTCGGCGACCTGCGGCTCGACCCGATCGGCCACACCGCGACCCGCGGCAGCCGCGACCTCGAGCTGACCCGGCGCGAGTTCGAGCTGTTGCACGTGCTGATGCGTCATCCCGGTGAGGTCCTCGACCGGCCGCGGCTGCACGAGGAGGTCTGGGGCTACACGTTCGATCCGCAGACCAACATTTGCGATGTCTTCGTCGGCTATCTCAGACGCAAGCTCGAGGCCGGCGGCGAGAGCCGCGTCCTGCACACGGTCCGCGGCGTCGGGTTCGTGCTGCGGCCCTGAGGCCGGTCGTGCTCGGCGTCCGCGGCAGGCTCACGCTCGGGGTGCTGCTCGTGCTCGCGCTTGCCCTCGGCAGCGCCGGCTTTGTGATCGATCGCCAGGTCTCCGGCTCGGAGGCGGACGCGCTCGACGACCAGCTGATGAAGACCGCGCAGCTCTCGCTGGCGACGGCGCGAGCTGCGATCAACGACGCGCTGCCCGAGGACGACCACCGGCTCAGCGCCGTGCTCAGCGCGACCGGATACTCGCTGCAGGTCACGCTCGGCGCAGGCACGCTCTATCGCGCCGGCGACCGGCCGCACGCCACGCCGCAGCGTCTGCCCGACGGATTCTCGACCTTCTCCGCGGACGGCAGCAGCTATCGCGCGCTGGCACTCCCGGTTGACAGAGCGCACTTCGACGGTCTCGCGCGGATCGAGCTGACCGCGTCGCAGAGCGATCTGCTCGCCCGGCGCGCCCAGCGGCGGCGCTGGCTCGGCGCGGTGCTGGCGATCACGCTGCTCGTGGCCGGGATCGGCACGTGGCTGACCGCCGAGGTGATCCTGCGCCCGCTGGCGCGGCTGCGGGCCGCTGCGGCCGGCATCGTCGCCGAACGCGATCTCGCCCGCCGTGTGCAGGAGGATCGCGGTCCGGTCGAGCTGCGCGACCTCGGGCGCGCGTTCAACGGAATGCTCGCGAGGCTTGAAGCCTCGGCCGCCGACCGTGAACGCGCGCACGTCGCGACGCGCCGCTTCACCGCCGATGCGGGCCACGAGCTGCGTACGCCGATGACCAGCATCGGCATGACGCTGAACCTGCTCGGGCGGCCCGGGCTGCCGGACGCCGACCGTGCCGAGCTGGCGGCCGAGGCCGAGCAGCAGCAGCGGCGCTTCGTAGCGCTGCTCGACGGACTCTCAGCGCTGGCGCGGGGCGAATCCTCGCCACCGGCCTTGAGCGACGCCGACGTCGATGTCGCCGAGCTCTGCGACGAACTCCTGACCGCGCTGCGCGACAACGGTCGCGTGAGCGTTCACAGCGAGCTGCCCGACGGGCCGGTCATCGTGCACGGCTGGGAGCCGGGGCTGCGGATGCTGATCGACAACGTCCTGCGCAACGCGGTCGTCCACGGCGGCGAGCCGCCGGTCGTCGACGTGCGGCTGCAGCCTGGGGAGGGCGGCCGAGTCGTGCTGACCGTCGAAGACAACGGGCCGGGGATCGCTGCGGAAGATCGCGAGCGGGTGTTCGAGCCGTTCGAGCGCGCCGGCGACGCCGGTCGCCCCGGATCGGGACTGGGGCTGGCGCTGGTCGCCCAGCAGGCCGCTCGCCATCGAGCGCAGGTCACGATCGAGGACGGCGAGCGGCTCGGCGGTGCACGCTTCGTGATCGCCTTCCCGTCGCCGGCGGACCCACTGGCCGGGCCTGCTTGACTGTGCCGATCAGCGCCGAGCCCGACAGACCTGCCGCGGCCCGGACGCCGCCGACGCTCGCCGACAGCCTCGGCGGTCCGCTCGGGATGGCCGAGTCGTCGCTGCCGGCCGTCGTCTTTCTGGTCGCCTGGCTGCTGACCGACCGCGACGTCACGCTCGCGGCGAAGATCGCCGTCGGCGTGACCGCGGTGCTCGCGCTGGCACGCCTGGCGCGCAGGCAGTCGCCGCGCCACGCGCTCTCGGGGCTCGTCGGCGTCGCGATCTCGGCATTCGTCGCGGCGCGGACCGGGCGGGCCGAGAACTACTTCCTGCCGGGGCTGCTGACCAACGCCGCCTACCTCGCCGCGATCCTGATCTCGATCGCCGCCCGCTGGCCGCTGATCGGCGTTGTCGCCGGACTGCTCGACGGCTCCGGCTCCTCCTGGACACGGGATCCGGAGCGCAGGCGGCTGCTGACGCGTATCACCTGGATGTGGGCTGGACTGTTCGCGCTGCGGCTCGCGGTCCAGCTGCCCTTGTATTTCGCGCACGAGGTCGTCGCGCTCGGGGTCGCGCGGACCGTGATGGGCGTGCCGCTGTTCGCGTTCGTGGCCTGGGTCACCTACCGGCGGGCCAGGCCGGGCGATCAGACGCTCGAACCGGACGGGCCGGATCAGAGCACGGCGATCTCGCCACCGAGCCGGTAGGGCGGGGTCAGCCTCATGCCGTCACCGGACCAGAACGCGCCCGGGTCATACCAGTCGGCGGGGCGCATCCGGCCGAGCAGCCCCATGTCCTGATAGGTGGCGGCGACGAGCTCGGCACAGTAGGTCGTCTCCTTGTCGGCCGGCGTGCGGACGACGCGTCCGCGCAGCCACGAGCGCAGCAGCGCGCCGGAGCGGGGGAACGCCCTGCCGTCGTAGCGCGCGATCGCCTCCATCAGCCGGTCCTCATGGGAGCGGGTCAGCGGTCCGCCATCGAGCTGGCGGATCCAGGCACGCTGGCCGTACTTCTCGCGCCAGAGCTGCACGGCGTCGGCGAGCATGTGCAGCTGCACGCCGCGCTGGTACTCGCCGGTCCAGACATCGGGCAGCGACATCCCGAGCTCGGCGTGCCAGAGCAGCGGCGGCAGGTCGTCGATCACAACCGCCATGCCGACGTGGTTGACCGGGCTGTTGGTCAGGGTCTGGATCGCACGGTCGGCGCCAGTACGGCCGCGGAACAGCCAGAGGTCGCCGCAGGCCGTCGTCGCGACGGCGTCATCGAGATCGATCGTCGACCGGCCATCGCGCATCGCAGATAGCCTAGGCGCCGTGCGCGTGCCGTGGAAAGTACTGGGGGTCGCGGGCGTTGCCGGTGTCGCCGCGACCGGGATCGTGCTCGCGCGCCGCCACCGCGAGCAGAGCACCGCCGACCCCGAAGAGGTCCGCGACCGGCTCCACGCGCGGCTGGCGGAGATCGCCCAGCCCGCTGCGGATGAGCCGCCGGCGCGCTGATCGCCGCGCCTCGTGACGGTATCGGCCGCTGTCCGCCGATCGCTAGGGTCGAACAGATGCGCCGCCTGCTGCCGACTGCCGCTCTGACAGCCATCGCCGTGCTCGCCGCCGGCTGCGGGGGGTCGAGCGGCGGCAAGTCGGTGCCGACAAGCGTGACCGACGGCAAGCAGATCTTCACCGACGCCGGCTGCGCGGCCTGTCACACGCTTGCCGCGGCCGGCGCGCATGGCGGCGGCGGCCCGAACCTCGACAACCTCAAGCCCGACGCCGCCGCTGCGGTCCAGCGGATCGGTCACGGCGGCGGCGGGATGCCGTCGTTCAAGGACAAGCTCTCGGCCCAGCAGATCGACGCGGTCGCGAAGTACATCGCGTCGGTCGCCGGGAAGTAGCGCCCGGCTACGCTTACCCGTCGTGATCTCGACCAATCAGTTCAAGAACGGCAACCACATCGAGGTTGACGGGACGATCTTCAAGGTCGTCGAGTTCCAGCACGTCAAGCCGGGCAAGGGCGGTGCGTTCGTGCGCACCAAGCTGCGGCGGGTCAGCGACGGCAACGTGATCGACAAGACCTTCCGCGCCGGCGAGAAGTTCCGTGCGGTCCGCACCGAGGCGCGCAAGATGTCGTTCCTCTACGGGGACGGCAGCGAGGCGCACTTCATGGACGCCGTGTCCTACGAGCAGATGGCGGTGCCCGAGAGCGCGGTCGAAGCGGAGCTGCGCTGGATCAAGGAGGGCGACGAGGTCGACATCGTCTTCGTCGACGGCAGCCCGTCGTCGATCCAGCTGCCGTCGTCGGTCGAGCTCGAGGTCACGCAGACCGAGCCCGGCGAGCGCGGCAACACCGCATCGGGCGGCGGCAACAAGCCCGCCACGCTCGAGACGGGCGCGACGATCCAGGTTCCGCTGTTCGTGAACATCGGCGACCGCGTCAAGGTGCAGACCGAGACCGGCGCCTACATGTCGCGAGCCTAGACAGCCGATGTCCCGGCGCACCGACCAGCGTCGCGCCGCGGCCTTCGCCGTCTACCAGCGTGAGCTGACCGGTCGCGAGCTCGGCGACCTGCTCGGCCGCGACGCGTCGCTCTTCACCCGCGCGCTCGCGTTCGCGGCCGAGGACTATCGCGACGAGCTCGACGTCGTGATCGCGCGCCATGCGCGGGGCTGGACGGTCGAGCGGATCGCGCCGCTCGAGAAGGCGATCCTGAGGGTCGCGCTGCTGGAGATGCTGCATCCCGATGTCGCCCCGGCCGACAAGCCGATCCCGCCGCAGGGTGCGATCGACGAGGCGGTGCAGACCGCGAAGACGTTCTGCGGCGCCGAGGCGCCCGGGTTCGTCAACGGCATCCTCGCCGCGGCCCTGAGCGAGCTCCAGGCCGCCTGAGCACCCGAACTCCCCCGGCCGAACAGGCCGGATGCGACGCGATGGCGTCGCATCCGGCCTGTTCGGCAGCGGTGGTGGGGAGCGGCAGGGGCCACGGGCGACCGGGCGCCGCGGAGAGAAGGCGGCGCCCGGAGCCCGGGGGAGGAGGGAGGAGACTCCTACCTGTGGCCGCGTCCGTGCCGGCCGTTGCCGCGCTTCCCTGCGCGGGGGGTCTTGGTGCGCCGGGCCTCACGCAGAGCCTCACGTTCGGCGGCTGCGTCGCTGCGATCGGAGCTCGATGCTGCGCCGTTTTCGGCACCATCGTCGTTCGGCCTCGGCGCCATGCGGATCACCTTCTCGCACGACCCGTTCGGATTCTCGGCCGTGGCGTCGGTGATCACGTCGTAGGTGTCGAGGTACGCCACGTCGCGGCCGTCGCCACAGGTGATGCGGTCGACCTCGCCATCACGGGTGCGGAAGACGTCGTTGCCGGCGCCGCCGTCGAGGCTGTCGCCGACGGGATCGCCGGGTGCGGTGACATCGGCCCGTGCCATCGCCCAGAGCCGGTCGTTGCCGTCACCGCCCTTGACGGTGTCGACACCGACGTTGGCGAAGATCGTGTCGTTGCCGTTGCCGCCGTCGATCGTGTCGTCGCCGGAGCCGCCGCTGATCCAGTCCCTGCCGGCCCCGGCGTCGATCGTGTCGTTTCCGGCGCCGCCGCCGATCCGTTCACGAGCATCGCCGCCCGTCAGCGTGTCGTTGCCGCTGCCACCGAAGATCTGGCCGAGCCTCCAGGCCTGGCCGGCGTTGGTGATCACGTCGTCGCCGGGACCGCCGAAGAGCCGGTTGTGGCCGGCGCCGCCCGCGATCGTGTCGTTGCCGGCGGCACCCCAGATGCGGTCCCGGCCGGTTCCGCCGTTGAGGGTGTCGTCGCCGGCGAGCCCGAGCAGGACGTCGTTGCCGCCGCCGCCGTTGATCGTGTCGGCGTAGGCCGTGCCCTTCAGTCGTTCATTTGCGGAGGTGCCGTCGATCGTCGCCGCGATCGCGCTCGCCGGCAGCAGCGCGGCGGCCGCGATCGCGGCGATGGTTGATGTGCGCAGATGCATAGGTCGTGGTTCTCCTGTGTGGATGTGTTTGGACCGGTGTGCACGATGCTCCTGCGCGAAAAGCAGTGCCAGGCGTTCTCACGAAACCCTCGGGTCTCATGAGAGTTGTATGAGGCACAATGTGGCGTGTGAGCCCCGACCAGATCGCGCCCCAGCTCGACGAGCTCGTCGCCCGTCTCGAACGTGCCGCCGAGCAGCTGCGCTCCGGCGAGGTCTCCAGCGATGCGGCGGCGACGATCGTCGAGGACGCGGCCGCGATCGCCTCGCAGGCGTCGGCCGAGCTCGAGCGGCAGGCGCGTGAGCTCGAAGCAAGCGGGCCGCTCCCCGGCCAGGACGCGCTGCTCTAGCCCTGATGGAGTACCCCGAGCAGCTGCGCGATGCGGTCGAGCGGTACCTGGACGGCCTGCGCTGGGACGGTGGTGCGACAGCCGGCCTGCAGGACGCGATGCGGTACGCGCTGCTGGCAGGTGGCAAGCGCGTGCGGCCGGTGCTGGCCCTGGCCACCGCCGAGGCCGTCGGTCTGGACCCGCACGAGGTGCTGCCGCTGGCCGCGGCGCTGGAGCTGATCCACACCTACTCGCTGATCCACGACGACCTGCCGGCGATGGACGACG
>CAZYMM010000098.1:3710-8096 GCA_964648515.1 uncultured Conexibacter sp. | reverse complement strand
CGCGCAGACCGCGTCGGCACCGGCTGCGGGCGCCCCGGCGAGCGCACAGGCGTCGCCGAGCGCAAGCCGTGCCGCCGGCGTATCGGCCGTGACAACGGGCAGCCCGCAGGCCGCCATCGCGGTGGCGACCGGGCGCCAGCCGCGCACCGCGGGCGCCAGCCCGACGGTCGCGAGCGCGAAGGCGCGCGCGATCTCGGCGGCACCGCCCTCGATCCCGGTCGCGGTGAACGGCAGCGAGATCGGGAACGGGACGCCTGACAGCACGAGCTCGACATCGGGCCGGCGCTCGGCGACCTCGGCGGCGACGAGCAGCGCCAGCTCGTTGACGCCGTGGATGTGGACGACGTCGTCGCGGCGGTGATCGGGTTGGGCCATGTAGCGCTCGTCGGCTGCGGCGGGCAGCGTCCCGCCGAGCCAGGCCGGGGCGATCACAGGGATCCCCTGCGCCCAGTCGAGCTCTGCCAGCGGCGGCTGCTCGGGCGTTGCGAGCACGGCCCGGGCGCGCGCTCCCTCGACACGCATCACCTCGGCTGCGGCGCCCCAGCCGCCGGCCAGCAGCACGTCGGCGTCGGCGGCGTCATCAGCCTCTTCCCACGTCAGGACCGTGACCTCGGCCCCCTGCCGGTCCAGCGCCTCGAGGAACTGCTCGGGCAGCCCGGCCGCGCTCGCCGTCGCGGCGCCGCACGGGATGATCACGACAACGTCGAGATCATCGGGGTCGCGCAGCGCCCGCTCGACCAGCGGCGCCGGCCCCTCTGCGAGCAGCTCGGTCAGCGCCCAGGACACCGGCGGCTCGTAGATCGTCTCTTCGCTCACTGCGCTGTCTCCTGGGTGTACGTGATCGCCGCCCTGAGCCCGGCCTCGACCTGCTCGGCAGCGTGATCCCAGCTGCGTTCGGCGCGCAGCTGGGCGCCTGCCGCGGCCCGCTCGGCGCGCAACGCGGGGTCGTCGAGCAGGCGCTCCAGCGCGGCCGCGATTGCTGCGGGCTCCAGCGGCGCCAGGTCGACGGCCCCGTCACGACCGAACGCGGCCACGACGCTCGGGCTGTCGAGCTCGACGCACGGCAACCCGCAGGCCAGCATCTCCTGGGCGACGAGCGAGTAGTTGGTCATCGAGAGCACGAGCCCGGCGGTCGCCTGCGCGTAGAGCGCGGGCAGGTCGCGGTCGGCGAGCACGCCGTGGCTGACGTGCGCGTAGTCGACGCCGATCGGCCCGCCCTGACCGAACAGCCAGAGCTCGGTCTGCGGCCGGCGGCGCTTGAGCTCGCCGAGCGCGGCGAGCACGACCGGCACCGCGCGCCGCGGTGTCGACCAGCGCGCGTACGCGAGCACGACGTCCTCGCGGCGGGCGATCTCCGGCTGCGGGCGGTAGCGCTCGCCGTTGATGCCGAGATCGAACGGCGTCGCCGGCAGGCCGTAGCGGTCGGCCATCAGCTGCGCGAGCCAGCGGCCGGCGGTGACCGGGTAGAGACCCAATGCATATGACTCGGCCGCGAGCGTGTGCTGGGCGGAGGTGCCGAAGAACTCCGGCTCGTGGTCCTGGATCAGGTAGGCGCGGCCGGCGGCGGGCAGACTCCACACGCGCAGCGCCGTCTGCCAGCCGGTCGCGACGATGACGTCCGGCGCGGCCGCCGCGACACCGCCGGTGCCGTAGGCGACGGGCGCGGCGAACGGCCCGAACCAGGCGCGCAGGTTGGCAGCCGCATCGCCGGCGCAACGGCGGCCGGGATCGTCGATCCAGAGCGAGCAGCGATGGCCGCGCGCCTCGAGCGCGCGGACGAGGTTGCCGATCGTCATGTGGCCGCCCGAGCCGGGCTGGAAGTAGGGCACGACGAGCGCGGCGTGGAGCGGGCCGCTGTCAGCGGCTGGCGGCTGCAGCAACGCCCCCCGGCCGGCGCGGGCCAGTGCGGCGAGGACGACGGCCTCGTGGTAGTCGCCGTTGACGAACGGACCGCTCAGCCGGCGGCGGAGCGCCGTCTTGATGCCGAGGCCCATCGCGGCCGCAGCGTAACGTACGCCCGGTCGTGGAGACCCAAGTGCCAGCCCGCCCCCACCGGATCGCGTTCGTCGGCCAGCAGACCTACTTCCATGCCTGCGCGCTGCACGCCGACGATGAGCGCTTCGTGACCACCTGCATCGACCACCGGGCCGGCCGCGACAACGCGCTGCTGCGCGCCCGGGTCGATGCGTTCGCCCCCGACACGGTCGTGCTCTGGCGCCCCGAGACGGTCGAGCCGGGGACGTTCGCCGGCCTCCCGGCCCAGATCCTCGGCTTTCTGACCGAGCCGATCTCACGCGAGGCCTCCGGGCGCGGCCGTCACTGGGACCTCGAGTCCAGGCGTCGCGACCTGCTGGAGATGGACACGGGCAACGTCGACCGACTGGTCTCGTTCGACCCGATGATCGTCGCGGTCGCCGAGGAGGCCTGCGGGATGGAGGTCTGGCGCTCGCTGCCGATCCCGGTCGCCGACCATCTGTTCGGACCGGTCACGGAGCCCGCCCCCGGCGAGCCGCCGCGGATGATCTTCGTCGGCCGCTCGACCGTCCACCGCGAGCAGTGGCTGATGGCCGCCAAGCACCGGTTCGACGTGCTGCACGTCGCGTTCGGGATCCAGGAGGACGAGCTCGCCCGCCTGCTTCAGCGCCACCACGTGACCTTCAACGTCCACAACGAGCCGTACCCGAGCTTCGAGAACCGCGTGTTCCTGCATCTGGCGGCCGGACACCTCGTGATCTCAGAGCAGCTCGACCCGCGCCACGGGCTTGTCCCGGGCAGCGACTACATCGAGGTGCAGAGCCCAGAGGCGCTGCTCGATGCCGCGCAGTCGGCCCACGACGACATCGCCTCGGTGCGGGCGATCCGCGAGTCCGGCCGTGCCAAGGCCGAAGCGGTGCGGGCGTCGGTCGTCTGGCCCGGGCTTGCACAGGCGCTGGCCGCCGACATCGCCGCCCGGGGCAGCCACAGAACAGCCGCGACCGTTGCGTCCAGCTGACGCCCGTCAGCCGTTCTTGCGCCGGGCGCGACCGGCGATCGCACGCACGCGGTGGACGCGCCGGCGCAACGCGAGCGCGAGCCTGTAGGCCTTCTCCTGACGGATCCACTGCTCGGCCGCCCAGGCGTCGGCGGCCGAACGGTCGCGAAGCTGGAGCTCGGAGGTGACGGTCGCAAGCTCGGATGAGAGCCGCAGCGCCGCGCCGCGGCCGTCGGGTGCGGGCTCTTCGGCGACGCGCCGCAGCGCAGCGGCCATCTGCGCCGCACAGGCATCCCAGTCGGGCCAGGCGCGTGCGGTCTCAAGCGCACCGGCGCGCAGCCGCGCGAGCAGCTCGCGATCACGCGCGAGCAGGTCGAGCATCCGGGCGGTGCCGGGTACGTCATCCCAGCCGCAGACAAGCCCGTTCTCGCGGTGGCGCACGTACTCGTCGTGGCCGGTGACCGCGGTCGTGACGACCGTGCAGCCCTTGTGGAAGCCCTCCAGCGGCGGCCCGTACATGCCCTCGGCGCGTGAGAGCTTGAGCAGCACGTCGCTGCCGGCGTAGATCTCGGCCATCTCGGAGTGGCTGAGCCGGCCGAGCACGCGGTCGACGCCGCGCGGGGGCTCGGCACCCGGCCCGAGACCGTGCGGAGCGACCCAGGTCACGTGGGCGCTCTCGCGCAGCGATGCGATCACGTCGAGCGCCTGGTCGATGCCCTTCAGGGGCCTGCCGGGTGCGCCTTCGAGCAGGATTCGCAGCGGTCCGTCGTGCTGCGGCGGTGCCGCCGGTATCGCGAAGGCATCCTTGTCGATCCCGTTCGGGACCACGATCGCCGGGTTGCCGGGCTGCAGCAGCTCGAGCATCTCGGCGATCCAGTTCGCCTCGGTGATGAAGCGCACCGGCAGCGCCGTCGTCATCGCGGCCGCCACACGCTCGGGCTCATCCGGCGCGTAGAGCGAGTCTTCGAGCGCCTGGATGAAGTAGGCGTAGCGCCGGCACGGCAGATGGAAGAGCACGGCGGTCGTCCGCCACCAGGTCGCGACACCGAGGTCCCACTGCTCGCCGCGCGCCTGCGCCAGCGTGGTCACGGGCAGCTCGGCCAGCTCCGGATAGGGCCACGGCGCGTGCTCATCATCGCCGGCGAGCACGATCACGGCGTCGATCGCGTGCTCGGCCCGCAGGCGCGCGGCGTGCGCGAGCACCACGCCGACGCCGCCGGAGAGCTGGAGATCCTGGAGCACGAACGCGACCCGCACGGCCCCGTATCGTATGCGGGCGTGCCGCACGCCTCGCTCCCGTATGCGCTGCCCGAGCCGGACGCGCCGCTGCGGGTGACGTTCGTCGGGCAGCGCTCACTGGTCGAGCCGCACCTGCTGTCGGCGCCGGCGGACGGGGTGACGCCGGCCTTCATCGA
>CAZYMM010000098.1:0-3610 GCA_964648515.1 uncultured Conexibacter sp. | reverse complement strand
GATCCCGACACCGACCGGCTGGTCCGTGAGCTCGCAGCCACGACCGGAGAGAGCATCACAACGGCTGTAACGATCGCCGCGCGAGAGAGGCTCGAGCGACTCCGTGGAGCCGTCCCGACTGCACAGCGCCTCGCGGCGATCCGCGAGCTGGCACGGCGCGGGGCGACCCTACCCACGCTCGATGCGCGGCCGGCCGATGAGATCCTCGGCTACGACGACAACGGTCTCCCGGCATAAGAACCCAAGCGTGGTCATCGACACGTCTGCCGTCATCGCCGTGCTGCTCGGTGAACCCGAGAGCGACGCTTTCGGCGCCCTGCTCGCCACCGAGCCCGACCCCGTGATGTCTGCCGCCACGTTGCTCGAGGCCAGCATCGTCATGCAGGCCAAGAAGGGCGCCGCGGGCACCGGACTACTCGACAGCCTGCTTGCGGCCGCAGGTGTGCGCATCATCGCCGTCGACGCAGAGCAGGCGATGCTCGCGCGCGATGCGTTCACGCGCTACGGCAAAGGCCAGCGCAATACGGCCGGATTGAACTTCGGTGACTGCTTCTCATACGCGCTTGCCCACTCGACAGGTCGGCCGCTGCTGTACAAAGGCGCAGGCTTCGCTGCGACCGACATCCAATCGGCAGGAGACTGAGCTGGCCCATGCGCTTCACCACACTGCCAACACGACTCCACGGCCCGTTGCTACTCCAGCCGCGCGTGTTCGCCGACGAGCGCGGCTTCTTCGCCGAAACGTTCCGCGCCTCCGATATGACGGCGCTCGGGATCGACCGGCCGATGCTCCAGCACAACCACTCGCGCTCGACGCGCGGTGTCGTGCGCGGCATGCACTTCACGGTCGGTCAGCGCGGCGCCGGCAAGCTCGTGCGCTGCGCACGCGGCGAGATCTACGACGTGCTCGTCGACCTGCGCCGCGGCTCGCCGAGCTACGGCCAGTGGGAGGGCTACGAGCTCAGCGACGACAACCTGCGGATGCTGTACGCACCACCGGGTTTCGGCCACGGCTTCTGCGTCGTCAGCGACGTCGCCGACGTCACCTACCTGCTTGACGAGTACTACGACCCGCAGACCGAGCGCGAGATCTCCCACACCGACCCTGCCCTGGGTATCGAGTGGCCGCTGTCGGCCGAGGAGCTCATCATCTCTCAGCGCGACCTCGACGCGCCGCGGCTCGCCGACATCGCCGGCGAGCTGCCGTTCGTCTACGCAGGCTGACGGCCCGCGCTGAAATCTGCGATCTGCTCGCGCGTGACCGCGGCCGCCGCCTCGCCGTCACGGACGCGGACGTGCCAGTCGACGGTGGCGTCGACGGCCGTATCGAGGCCCCACTGCGGGCGCCAGCCGAGCCGCGTGCGGGCCCGTGAGGAGTCGAGCCGCAGCACCGTGGCCTCGTGCGGGTGCGGCCCGGGGGCCGGCTCCCACCGCATCCCGCCCGGCCAGCGTGACGCAAACCGTTCGGCGAGGACCGCGACCGGCCGTGCGTCCTCGTCGGCGGGACCGAGGTTGTAGGCGGTCGCGTGGGCGGGGTCGTCCCAGAGCGCCTGCGCCAGCTGCAGATAGCCCGACAGCGGGCTCAAGACGTGCTGCCAGGGCCGCACAGCGTCGGGACGACGGACCGCGACGGTCACACCGGCGAGTGCACCGCGGACGAGGTCGGGCACGAGCCGGTCCTCGCCGAAGTCGCCGCCGCCGATCACGTTGCCGGCACGGGCCGAGGCGATGCGCGGGCCGTCCACAGCCGTGAAATAGGAGTCGCGATAGGCGGCGGTGACGAGTTCGGCGCAGGCCTTCGAGCTGGAGTACGGGTCGCGGCCGCCGAGCGGCTCATCCTCGCGGTAGCCGGCCTCCCGCTCGCGATTCTCGTAGCACTTGTCGGAGGTGACGCTGATCACGACACGCACCTGGGCGGGCGCGCAGCGGACGGCGTCGAGCACGTGCGCGGTGCCGATCACGTTGGTGGCGTAGGTGGTCAACGGGTCGCGCAGCGAGCGGCGCACGAACGGCTGGGCGGCCATATGGATCACGACCTCCGGCCGCGCGGCGGTGACGGCCGCGGCGACCGCGGCGGGGTTGCGGACGTCGACGAACCGCTGGTCGATCTGACGTTCGAGCCCGGCCAGCGCGAACAGCGACGGCCCGCTCTCGGGCTCCAGCGCCAGCCCGCTGAGCTGTGCGCCGAGCTCCAGCAGCCAGAGGCAGAGCCAGGAGCCCTTGAAGCCGGTCGAGCCGGTGACGAGCACCCGCCGCCCGGCCCAGAAGGCCGGATCTACCGCTCCCAGCTCGCCCACGGCCGCCCGCCGCTCTCCCATGCCGCCTCGAGGTCGTGCTTGTCGCGCAGCGTGTCCATCACCTGCCAGTGGCCCTCGTGCTTGTAGGAGGCGAGCCGGCCCTCGTGCGCGAGCGCCCGCAGCGGCTCCTCCTCGAACGTCGTCGCGTCAGAGTCGATGTAGGCGGCGACGCCGGGCTCGAGCAGGAAGAAGCCGCCGTTGGTCCAGGCCCCGTCACCGTCCGGCTTCTCGCGGAAGTGCGTGACGAGGTTGCCGTGAACGTCGAGCGCGCCCCAGCGGCCGGGCGGCTGCACGGCGGTCACCGTCGCGAGCACGCCGGACGATTCGTGGAAGGCGCGCAGCGCGTCGATGTCGACGTCGGCGACGCCGTCGCCATAGGTCATCAGGATCGTGCCCTCGGGCCGCAGATGCTCGAACGCGCGCTTGAGCCGCCCGCCGGTCATCGTGCCGGCCCCGGTGTCCAGCAGCGTCACCCGCCACGGCTCGGTCCGCGAGCTGTGCACCTCGACGGTCCGCGCGGCGAGATCGAGCGTCACGTCGCTGGTGCGCATGAAGTAGCCGGTGAACCAATCGCGGATCACGTCGCCGCGATGGCCGAGACAGATCACGAAGTCGTCGATCCCATACACCGACAGGTGCTTCATGATGTGCCAGAGGATCGGCATACCGCCGATCTCGACCATCGGCTTCGGCCGGACGGCCGTCTCCTCGCTGAGGCGCGTGCCGTACCCGCCGGCCAGGATCACCGCGTGCATCGCCAAGACCCTAACGAGGCCCCGTCCGCTGACGATCTGCGCGCGCAGATCGTCGCGCTGACGCGCGAGTATGCGCGGGTCGCGTTCCCGCCGCCGGAGTTCGACCCCGCCGCCCCGAAGGTCCCGGTCTCCGGACGGGTCTTCGGCGAGGACGAGGTCGCGACGCTGGTCGATGCCTCGCTCGACTTCTGGCTGACCGCCGGGCGCTTTGCCGAGCGCTTCGAGCGGCGGTTCGGCCGCGAGGTCTTCGGGCGCCGCCACTGCCTGCTCGTCAACTCCGGCTCGTCGGCCAACCTGGTCGCGTTCAGCGCGCTGACCTCGCCGCAGCTCGGCGAGCGGCGGATCAGGCGCGGCGACGAGGTGATCACCGTCGCCTGCGGCTTCCCGACGACGGTCGCTCCGATCGTCCAGAACGGCTGCGTGCCTGTCTTCCTCGACATCGAGCTGCCGACCTACAACATCGACGTCACACGGCTGCAGGATGCGCTGTCGCCGAGGACGAGGGCGGTGATGATCGCCCACACGCTCGGCAACCCGTTCGACCTCGCGGCGGTCGAG
>CAZYMM010000097.1:0-8163 GCA_964648515.1 uncultured Conexibacter sp. | reverse complement strand
CGTTCGCGCTGCCGCTGGCGACCGGCAGCCCGTTGCGGGTCACGCCCGTGTAGAGCGCGTCGCGCAGGCCGCCGGCGTCGAGGTCGGGGCGGGCCGCGATCAGCAGCGCCAGCTCGCCGGCGACGGCGGGGGCCGCCATCGAGGTGCCGGTGCGCCACTCGTAGCCGCCGTCGATCGAGGTCGAGAGGATGTCCTCGCCGGGGGCGGCGATGTCGGCACCGCCGCCGGCGCCGTAGTTGGAGATCGCGGCGAGCCTGCCGCTCTCGGAGGTCGCCGACACGCCGACGACGTTGTCCTCGGGATACGAGGCCGGGTACGACGGCGTCTTGGTCAGATCCTGCGAGTCGTTGCCGGCCGCTGCGACGACCAGCACGCCGCGATCCTGCGCGTACTGGATCGCGCTCTCGAGGTCGCTTGAGGGCAGCGACCCGGCCAGCGAGAGATTGACGACCCGCGCGCCGTTGTCGACCGCGTAGCGCATGCCCTTGGCGACGACGTCGGTGGTGCCCGCGGCGTTGTTGTCGAGCACGCGGACGATCATCAGCCGCGCCTGCGGCGCAATGCTGGCGACGATCCCGGCTACGTGGGTGCCGTGGCCATTGCCGTCTGACGGATCGCTGTCAGAGGAGACGAAGTCGTAGCCGTGGCTGCCGTCGGCCGGGTTGGTCCAGAGGTGGGAGGCAAGGTCGCGGTGACGCATGTTGGCGCCCGAGTCGAGCACCGCGACGGTCACGCCCTGGCCGCGGCTCTGCAGCCAGGCGACGACCATGCCGAGCGCCTTCAGCGCCCACATGTCATCGCTGCGCGAGTCGGCCTGTGCGGCGTGGGCGACGGCGCCGGCGGGGCGCTTCGGCGTATGCCGGGCGAGGCCGTCGGTGGAGACCGGTGCGGCGACGGCCGGCCCCGCTCCCGCGAGGGCCACCGCCGCGCCGGCGAGGAAGGTGATGAGCGTGCGACGGGCGAGCATGACGTGTGTGGCGCGCCGCCGTTCCCTGGTGGCGCACGAATCACGTCGGCGCTGTCCGCCGCCCGCGTCAGCAACGGCCTGAAATCTGGACGCTTGCTGGACGCACGGCCATTACCGATCGGGCATTTCTTGGACGATTGGAGGAGATGGATCGGCAATAATCATTTGATTTGCAGGGAAATCGAGTTCTCATACGGCGCACGGCCGGCTCTGAGCGGCCGGTCGTCTTCAATCCCCCTGACGCCGGTGCGATGGGTTCATCTCCGCCCTCGTAGGATCGGGGCGTGACCGAACAGCACCAGCAGCACGACGTCGTCGGCATCGGCAACGCGCTCGTCGATGTCCTCAGCCAGGAGCACGACTCGTTCCTCGAGCGGTTCGCGATGACCAAGGGCGCGATGGACCTGATCGACACCGCGCGCGCCGAAGAGCTCTACGCGGCGATGTCGGATGTGCGTGAGGCGTCGGGCGGCTCGGCGGCGAACACGCTCGCCGGCGTCGCCAGCTTCGGCTCGCAGGCGGCGTTCATCGGCCGCGTACACGACGACGGCCTCGGCGCGTCGTTCGCCCACGACCTGTCGGCCAACGGCGTGCGCTTCGTCTCCGAGCCGACCGCCGGCGGCGACCCGACCGGTCGCTGCCTGATCGTCGTCACGCCTGACGGCCAGCGCACGATGAACACCTACCTCGGCGCCGCCGCCGCGTTCGGCCCGGGCCAGCTCGACGCGGAGGTGATAGCTGCGGCCAGGGTCACGTACCTCGAGGGCTACCTGTTCGACCGCCCACCGGCACGCGAGGCCTTCCACGAGGCTGCACGGATCGCTCACGAAGCGGGCGGCAAGATCGCCACGACGCTGTCGGACAGCTTCTGCGTCACGCGCCACCAGGACGAGTGGCACCGGCTGATCGAGCACGGCACCGACATCCTGTTCGCCAACGAGGCCGAGATCACGACGCTCTTCCCAGGCAGCTTCGAGGCCGCACTCGACGCCGTCCGCGGCAAGGTCGAGATCGCCTGCCTGACCCGGTCCGAGCACGGCTCGGTGATCGTGACCGCCGACGCCGTCCACGAGGTCGCGGCGGTCCGGGTGCCGCAGGTCGTCGATACGACCGGCGCCGGCGACCTCTACGCCGCCGGTGTGCTGCACGGCTACACGCGCGGCTACGAGCTGCCGCGCTGCGGCGAGCTCGGATCGCTGGCCGCCGCGGCGGTGATCGGCCATATCGGCGCCCGCCCGGGCGCGTCGCTGGCTCAGCTCGTCTCGTAGTACCGGCGGCTTCGACGATGATGAGCCGGTGAGCGTCGCCGACAGCGCCAAGCGTGCGGCCGCCGAGCCGGCCGCGGAGTACGCCGAGGACGGGATGCGGATCGGTCTCGGCACCGGCTCGACCGTCGCCCATCTGCTGCCGGCGCTGGCCGCGCGGGGCCTGCACGGCGTGCGTTGCGTCGCGACCTCGGTCGCGACCGAGCGTGCCGCGCAGGCGCTCGGCCTGGTGGTCGAGCCGTTCGACCGGCTCAAGCGGCTCGATCTTGCGATCGACGGCGCCGACCAGGTCGCTCCCGACCTGGCGCTGGTCAAGGGCGGCGGCGGCGCGCACGTGCGCGAGAAGGTCGTCGCCGCTGCGGCGGAGCGCTTCGTCGTGATCGCCGATGACTCAAAGCTCGTCGCTGCACTGCACGCCCCGCTGCCGCTCGAGCTGCTTGCGTTCGGGCTGCGCTCGACGCTCGCTGCGGTCGCGGAGCTGGGCCCGGTCGCCGTCCGTGCCGGTGCGGCGCGCTCGCCCGACGGCGGCGTGATCTGCGACCTCGACGCGCCGCCGACGCCGGAGCTGGCGGCCGCGCTCGACGCGATCCCGGGCGTGACCGGTCACGGCTGGTTTGCGCCTGTGCTGGTCGGCGAGGTGCTGGTCGGGGCGAGCGACGGTTCGGTGCGCACGCTGCGGCGTTGAGCACCGAACCGTACGCTGCGGCGCGATGCGCGCGATACGGCAGACCGAGTTCGGCGGTCCCGAGGTGCTCGAGCTTGTCGAGCTGCCCGACCCGGTCGCGGCGGCCGGCGAGGTGGTCGTCGATGTATCGCTCGCGGGCCTCAACTTCGCCGACGTCCACCAGCGCCACGACCAGTACGTCGCCGGCCAGTCGCTGCCGCGGATCCCGGGTGCCGAGGTTGCCGGCGTGATCGCGGGCACCGAGGACCGCGTCGTGGCGTTGACTCCGGCCGGCACCGGCGGCTACGCCGAGCGCGTCGCGGTCGCGGCCGGGCGCGTCTTTCCGATCCCGGACGAGGTCGATGACACCACCGCGCTGGCCCTGCTGATCCAGGGGCTGACCGCCTGGCATCTGTACACGACCTGCGCGCACGTCGAGCCGGGCGAGACCGTGCTCGTGGTCTCCGGCGCGGGCGGAGTCGGCTCGCTGGCGGTCCAGCTAGGGGCGCACTTCGGCGCGTGCGTGCTGGCGACCGCGTCGAGCGAGAGCAAGCGTGCGCGCTGCCTGCAGCTCGGTGCCGACGTCGCGCTCGACCACGCGGACCCCGGGCGGCTGCAGGCCGAGCTGCTCGAGCACACCGGTGGCCGCGGCCCGGACGCCGTCTTCGAGATCGCCGGCGGCGCGACCTTCGACGCCTGTCTGCGTGCGCTCGCCGACGGCGGCCGGATCGTCCCCTACGGAATCTCCTCGCGCGAGCAGAACGAGGTCCGCACCGGCCGTCTGCTGAAGCGGTCGCAGTCGGTGATCGGCTTCTGGCTCTTTCACTACCTGGGGCAGCGCCGCCACTGCGAGCAGCCGTTGGCCGAGCTGTTCTCGCTGGCCGCCGCCGGCCGGCTGCGGGCCGAGACCGGCGGCGTCTATCCGCTCGGCGAAGCAGCCCGCGCCCAGGCCGACCTGGCGGCCCGTCGCACCAGCGGCAAGCTCGTCCTCGACGTGCGTCGCTGACCGTGCTGCAGTCAGATCGGGTCACGCGATCGCGCGGTGTTGTGTCCCGGGTTGAGCGATTCCAGGGGGTCTGGACGAATGACCCATAGAGAAGATGTGCTATAAAGTGGATGATTGTGTTCAGGGGCCAGCCGATCGGCACATCCGGTCGCAGGGGCGCTCACCGAAAGACCAGGGAGCGGAACGGAACGATGACACGCAGGATGCAGATGATTCGCAGGATCTCGTTGGTTGTGGCGATCGGGCCGCTTGCCGCGTTGCTGGGCGCCGCAGCGCCAGCCTCGGCGGCCGGCACCGGGACCGATTGCGCGAAGCCGCCGGTCCTGGGCGTTGATCTGACCCCCGGTGGGGATCTGGTCGACTTCCAGGCGTCGCCGAGCGACTGGAACGCGGGGATGCAGGGGCAGACCGTGACCGTCACGGTGACCGGCAAGACGACGGCCGATGTTCCGCTTGCGCTGCTCAGCTACAGGACGCAGAACGGCGGTCCTTATGCGTCCCTAGTGCAGAAGCTTCATGAGCGCGACCAGGTGACGCTCCACGGCTGCGAGACCGCGACGCTGAAGGTCGCGGTCCCGGACTGCTACTTCCAGCTCGACTTCATCAAGACGACCGGCGTGACCGAGGAGGACATCCAGCGCGGCTGGTCGATCAACGCGTTCCTGCACGGCAACATCATCGAGGCCCAGCTCGGCGGCAAGAACGCCTGCGCCGATGTGCCGCCGACCAATCCGCCGACCGAGCCGCCGGTCAACCCGCCCACGAATCCGCCCACGAACCCGCCGTCACCGCCGGTGGTCCCCGAGCTGCCGCCCGTCAACCCGCAGCCGGCGCCCCCGGTCGGCGGCACCGGAGGCAAGGTCAGCTCCTCGCCGAAGCGCGCCTGCTCGGCAATCGCGGCCAAGAGCTTCCGCGTGCGTGCCAAGCAGAGCAACACGATCACCGTCCGGGTGAAGATGACCAAGGCGGGGTCGCGGACGAAGGTGCGTCTGCGCGGCGCCGGCATCTCGGTCGCCAAGAAGACCAACGCGAAGGGGACCGTCACGTTCAGGATCAAGCCGAAGAAGGCCGGCCGGATCCGCGTCAGCGCGAGCGACTGCCGGTCGACGTCGGTCAAGGTGCTCAGCGCCAAGAGCGGCCAGGCCGTCGGCGTGAAGCCGCAGGTCACCGGCTGAGAGCCTGAGAACGGATCAGATTCGGCTTTCGTCGGGCCGCGGCCGCCGCCGCGGCCCGGCGTCTGTCGTCGAAAGAGGCTCTACGGCACGATCACCGCGGCGCCGCTGAGCCGGCCTTCGCGTAGGTCGTCGAGAGCCTGCTTGGCATCCTCGAGCTGGTAGGTCGTGACCGTGGTCCTGACCGGTACCTGCGGTGCGAGCGCCATGAACGCTGCGCCGTCCTGCCGGGTCAGGTTCGCGATCGAACGGAGCACGCGCTCGCCCCAGAGCTCGGCGTACCGCAGCGACGGGATGTCGGACATGTGGATGCCGCCGCAGACGACGGTGCCGCCGGGCCTGACGGCGCGTAGGGCGGCCGGCACCGTGCGGCCGTCGGGTGCGAAGACGATCGCGGCGTCGAGCGGCCACGGTGGCGGCGCGTCCCACGGCCCGGCCCAGGCGGCGCCGAGCCCGGTCGCGAACCGCTGCGCCTGCTCGTCGCCGGAACGCGTGAACGCCGCAACCTCGATCCCGTCGTGGCAGGCGACCTGGACCACGATGTGGGCGGCGGCGCCGAAGCCGTAGATCCCGAGCCGCTCGACGTGTTCGCCGCGGGCCGCGTAGGCGCGGTGGCCGATCAGCCCGGCGCAGAGCAGCGGCGCAGCCTGCTCGGGCGGATAGCCGGCCGGGATCGGCAGGCAGTAGCGCTCGTCGGCGATCGTGTGGTCGGCGAGTCCACCGTCGATGTCGCAGCCGGTGAAGCGCGCCCGCTCGCAGAGGTTCTCCTGTCCGCGCAGGCACGGCGCGCACTGCCCGCAGGTCCAGCCGAGCCAGGGGACGCCGACGAGCCGCCCGTCCTGCGTCTCGCCGACGATCTGGTGGCCGAGCACGCGCGGCGGAGCATCGACGACGACGTCGCCGTCGAGGATGTGGAGGTCGGTGCGGCAGATGCCGCAGGCACGGACGCGCAGCAGCAGCTCGCCGGGGCCGGGCTGCGGGATCTCTCGTCCAGCGAGGCGCAGCGGCTGCCCAGGGCCGTCGAAGAACAGCGCGCGACTGGTTGCCGGCATCGACCCATCCTTGCACCGCTCGCCCTCCGGCACGGTTCGCGCATCCCGCCGTGGCTACCCTGCGCTGCAGATGACGACATTCGCCGATCTCGGCCTCTCGCCCGTCGCGTTGCAAGCGCTGAAGGACGTCGGCTACGAGCAGCCCTCGCCGATCCAGGAGCAGGCGATCCCGATCCTGCTCGCAGGCAACGACATGATCGGCCAGGCGCAGACCGGCTCGGGCAAGACCGCGGCATTCGGGCTGCCGCTGGTCGAGCATGTCGATCCGGACCACCCGGTCGTTCAGGCGCTGGTGCTGACGCCGACCCGTGAGCTCTGCATCCAGGTCACGCAGGCGCTGCGCGCATACGGCGCCAACAAGGGGATCGATGTCGTCGCCGTCTTCGGCGGCGCGCCGATCCGCGGCCAGCAGGCCCAGCTTCACGACGGTGGCCACGTCGTCGTCGGCACCGTCGGCCGCGTCAAGGATCTGATCGGGCGCGGATCGCTGCAGCTCGCCGACTGCCGCTACGTCGTGCTCGACGAGGCCGACGAGATGCTCGACCTCGGCTTCCTCGAGGACGTCGAGGCGATCCTCAAGCTCTGCCCCAACGGTCGCCAGACCGCGCTCTTCAGCGCGACGATGGCGCCCGAGATCAAGGCGCTGACCGATCGCTACCTCTACTACCCCGAGCACGTCAAGGTGAAGGCCGCGACGCTGACGGTGGACACCGTCGAGCAGTTCCAGCTCGACGTCAAGCCGGCCGATAAGGCCGACCGGCTGGTCGAGGTGCTGCGCGCCGAACGTCCCGACCAGGCGATCATCTTCACGCGCACGAAGATCCGTGCCGACCAGCTCTACCGCAAGCTCGACGGCCGCGGCATGAGCGTCAAGGCGCTGCACGGCGATCTCAGCCAGGGTCAGCGTGACGGCGTGATGCTGGCCTTCAAGGGCGGCCGCGTGCCGCTGCTGGTGGCGACCGACGTCGCCGCCCGCGGGCTCGACATCTCGACGGTCACCCACGTCATCAACTTCGACGTGCCGACCTCGCCCGACGTCTACGTTCACAGGATCGGCCGTACCGGCCGCGTCGGCCGCTCGGGCCGCGCAGTCACCTTCGTCGAGCCGCGCCAGCAGAAGGAGCTGGCGGCGATCGAGAGCCACATCGGCACGACGCTGGCTCCCTGGGAGCCCGGCGGGCACACGCCGCCCGCCGCGGTCGAGGAGCGGCCCCGTCGTCATGCCAAGCCGCGGCTCTCGAGCGCCGGCAGCGAGCCCGCCCGCCGGATGGTCGCCGCCGTCGGCGCCTCGGACGGGATCAGCGTCTCGGACATCGTCCACGCGATCACCGAGGCGACCGGGCTCGGCGGCGAGGCCGTCCGTGACGTGCGGATGCTCGATCGCGTGACGCTGTTCTCGCTGCCCGCGGGCGAGGTCGAGCGGGCGGTCGCCGAGCTCGATGGCGCCACCGTCGGCGAGCACGGGCTGGCCGCCGAGCCGCTCGCGGTCTGAGCTGCCGGCGACCGGCGCAGCGCGCTCGCGGCGGCCGGTACCCTGACCGGCGGTGACCGATCCGCAGGCCAGCACTACGCCCGCGTCGCACCCGTGCCGGGTCTGCGGCCGGCCGCTCGAGCCCGGCCAGGACTGGTGCCTGGAGTGCGGCGCTGCTGTCGATGACCGGCCGCGGGCGCTGCCGGGACTGCGCACGACCGGCGCCATCGCGGTGCTGACGCTGGTGCTGACCGGGGGTGCGGTGGCCGCCGCCTACGCGGCGCTGACCAAGCCGCCTGCGCCGCCGCTCGCAGCCCAGGTGGTGGAGGTCCCAGGCGCCGATACGACGCCCGTGCCGCCTGCGACCACGACAGCTCCGGCCACGCCGCCGACCGCGACGCTGCCGAAGCTGCCGCCGCTCAAGACCTCGAAGCTGCCGAAGCTGCCGCCGCTCAACATCCCGCAGACCCCGGTCACTCCGCTGCCGGCCCCGACACCGCTGCCTGCACCGACGACGCCGACCACGACGCCGACCACGCCGACGACGACACCGGCGCCGACCGTCA
>CAZYMM010000096.1:0-8189 GCA_964648515.1 uncultured Conexibacter sp. | reverse complement strand
GGCGGCCGACGGCCGGATCGCGGCGACGTTCCGCTTCGAGCTCAACGAGTTCCGCGGTGCGGTGACGCCCCAGCTCGTTCTGCGCCGGCTCATGCCGCCCGTGTTCGGCCCGGTCCGGCTCGTCGGCGAGCCTGAGCCCGGGAGTGCCGCCTGGAGCGCGGCGCTGATGGCGCCGGCACTGGCGGCTGCCCCGCAGCTCGCCGCCGTCGGCGCCGGCACGGTCGGTACTGTCGTTGCCGCAGCCGGCTTAGGGGCATCGGCGTCTGAGCCCGCGCTGCACGCCGGGGCCGCGCCTCCGATCAGCGACCGGCGCGGCAGCGGCACCGCGGGGACGATCGGCTCGCTGGTCGGCGGCGGCGAAGACGTTCTCGTCGTCTGCGCCGACGCGATCGCGCGGCGCGATCAGTTCCGGGGACGGATCGGCGGCTTCGGGCTCTGCTCCTGGGACGCGCTCGCTGCAGAGCCCGCGCTTGCCGCTGCTGCCGACCATCTGGTGGTCCTCGATCCACCGCTCGATGCCGCTCATCAGGAGATGCTCGAACGGCTCGCCGCGGGCGTCCAGACTCACCTGGCCTGGGGGGAGGCTGAGCTACGCTCTAGCAGGGATGCCGTCGACCGCGATCTTCCTGACCGTGCAGGCCTCGTCGAGGCCTATCGCGGGCTGCGCGACGGCGCCACGCTCGCTGAGGCGTTCGCGGGCATGCCGGCTCGTCGCGGTGCGACGCTCCTCGCCGTGCTCTGCGAGCTCGGGCTGGTGGAACTGGCCGGTGACGGGACGGTCTCGGTGCCGGCGGTCGAGCGGGTCGCGCTTGAACAGTCGTCCGTGCTGCAGGACGCCGCTCGCGAGCACGAGGAGCGGAGCCGGTGGCTGAGCACGATCGCGACCTCGGACACGGCGGAGCGAGCGGCCTGACGCAGGGCCCGGGACTGACCGAGCGCGAGCCGGTCGACGCCGTCCACCACGACACGGTCCCCGCCTCGCGGCTGGACCTGACGGTCGAACAGCAGCGGCTGCTCGGCGACCTGTTCGCGATTGTCGAGGAGCACGACGCAGCGAGCGCACCGCGGATCGACCGCGGCCGGGTCGAGGACGCGTTCGTCTTCGCCTGCCACCACCACGCCGACCAGCGGCGCCGCTCCGGTGAGGACTTCATCTACCACCCGGTCGGCGTCGCCAAGATCTGCGCCGGGCTGCGGCTCGACACCGACACGCTGGTCGCGGCGCTGCTGCACGACACCGTCGAGGACACCGGCGCATCGCTCGACGAGGTCCGCGAGCGGTTCGGCGACGAGGTCGCACGGCTGGTCGACGGACTGACCAAGCTGACCGGTATCGCCTTCACGAGCCACGACGAGGCGCAGGCCGAGAACTACCGCAAGATGGTCGTCGCGATGGCGTCGGACGTCCGCGTGATCCTGATCAAGCTCGCCGACCGCCTGCACAACATGCGCACGTTGGCGGCGATGCCCAAGCAGAAGCAGATCGACAAGGCTCGCGAGACGCTCGACATCTACGCGCCGATCGCGCATCGGCTCGGCATCCACGCGATCAAGTGGGAGCTCGAGGACCTCGCGTTTGCGACGCTGCACCCGCGCAAGTACCAGGAGGTCAAGGGGCTCGTCAACCAGCAGCGCGACGAGCGTGAGGACTACGTCAAGGCCGCCGGCGCGCGCCTCGCCGACGAGCTTCGCGAACTGGGGATCGAGGCCGGCATCTCCGGCCGCGCCAAGCACTTCTACTCGATCTACTCGAAGATGACGAAGAAGGGGCGCGAGTTCAACGAGATCTACGACCTCGTCGCGATGCGCGTGATCGTCGACTCGGTCAAGGACTGCTACGGCGTGATCGGCGTCGTCCACTCGCTCTGGAAGCCGTTGCCAGGGCGCTTCAAGGACTTCATCGCGATGCCGAAGGTCAACCTCTACCAGTCGCTGCACACGACGGTGATCGGGCCGGAGGGGCTGCCGTTGGAGATCCAGATCCGTACCCGCGAGATGCACGATCTGGCCGAGTTCGGAGTCGCCGCCCACTGGCGATACAAGACCGGCAACGGTGATGGTGATGGCGAGCTGCCCTGGCTGCGGTCGGTCGTCGACGGCGAGGGTGACGGCGCCGGCGACGCGCAGGAGTTCATGGACTCGCTGCGCGTCAACCTGTTCGAGGAGGAGGTCTTCGTCTTCACGCCGCGCGGTGAGGTCAAGTCGCTGGCCGCGGGGTCGACGCCGCTGGACTTCGCCTACGAGGTGCACACGGAGGTCGGCCATCGCTGCGTCGGCGCGAAGGTCGGTGGGCGCATCGTGCCGCTCAACTACCAGCTCCAATCCGGCGACATCGTCGAGATCCTGACCTCCAAGCGCGAGCGCGGCCCGTCACGTGACTGGCTCGCGCTGGTCCGGACCTCGCGTGCGCGCAACAAGATCAAGGCCTTCTTCAAGGCCGAGTCGCGGATCGACGCCGAGCACCACGGGCGCGAGCTGCTGCAGGAGCATCTGCGCAAGCAGGGCCTGCCGCCGCAGAAGGTGGCTGGGTCGCCGCTCCTGAGCGATGTGATCCGTGAGATGGGCTTTCGCAAGGGCGAGGACTTCTACCTCGCACTCGGTGGCGGCAAGGTCTCGGCGGCGGTCGTCGTCAACAAGATCATGCAGCGGCTCAAGCAGGGCGAGGCCGCCGAGCAGGATCCGGACCCCGCCGCCGCGCTCGTCTCGACCCGTCGCACCCGCCGGCCGACCGGCAAGGCCGGCAGCTACGGCATCCGCGTCGACGGCGTCGAAGACGTGCTCGTGCGGCTCGCCAAGTGCTGCCGGCCGGTTCCCGGCGACCCGATCGTCGGCTACGTCTCGCTCGGCCGCGGGATCACGATCCATCGCGACGACTGCCCGAACACGACCGCGCTGCGCAAGGCGCCGGACCGTTTCGTCGCGGTGCAGTGGGAGGGCGAGCATCAGAGCGCCTTCCGGGTCGAGATCCAGGTCGACGGATGGGACCGCCACCGGCTGCTCGAGGATCTGGCGCGCGTCTTCTCGGAGGCCGGGCTGAACATCGTCGAGGCGCGCTGCCGTTCGGCGGCGCCGATGGTCCACAACCAGTTCACGGTCGAGGTCCCGGACACGGCGGCGCTCAAGCAGGTCGTCGCCAAGTTGCGCAATATCGATGGCGTGTTCGACGCCTATCGGATCACGCCCGGCTCTTAGCCGGGCGGGGACCGTCGAACTTGGCGTCCGGGCTGCTCGTCGGGCTGCGGTCACGACCCGGAGGTCGCTCCCTGGCCCTTCTCGCGCCCGGACACGAACTCCTTGGTCCGCGCTCCGGCTAACCAGGCGGGCGGGGACCGTCGAACTTGGCGTCCGGGCTGCTCGTCGGGCTGCGGTCACGACCCGGAGGTCGCTCCCTGGCCCTTCTCGCGCCCGGACACGAACTCCTCGGTTCGCGCTCCGGCTAACCAGGCGGGCGGGGACTGTCGAACTTGGCGTCGGGGCTGCTCAGGCCAAGACCAGCAGCGGCGTCTCGACGTCGACCGTGAACCGGGCCTCGGTGAACTGGCCGATCTGGTCGCCGTCGACCATCAGATGCACGGGCCGCTCGTCAGTGCTGCGGACGAAGATCTCGCTCTGGCCGCTGAAGCCGTCGATCTGGCGATGGTCGGTCAGCGCGTGGGTCTTGCTGAACAGCCGCCAGGCGACGCCGGGCACGACCGTCGGCCGGACCGTCCGCAGCGACATGCCCGCAAACACCGGCTCGTCGAGCGCGACGCCATCGGCGGCGCGCAGCGGCAGCTCGCCGAAGTAGGTATAGGGGTCGCCCTTCTGCACGAGTGTCGTCACGCCGTGCAGCGGCTCTGAGCAACCGGGCCAGGTCGTCTCCAGCGCAGGCGGATCGGTGAGGTAGCGCGTCAGGTAGACCTTGAACGCCGAGTAGGCGAAGTACCGCTCGTTGAAGCGGTGCTTCCAGCGTGGATGCGAGTCGACATAGCCGACGACGGCGGCGTCGAGGCCGAACCCGGCCGAGAACAGGAAGCGCCGGCCGTTGACGATCCCGGTCAGGACCGAGCGCGTCCGCCAGTCGTCGGCGCGGCGCAGCAGCCGTTCGGTCGCGTCGATCACGTCGGTCGGCAGTCCGAGGATCTTGTTGTAGACGTTGCCCGAGCCGCCCGGCAGGCAGGTCAGCGCCGTCGCGCTCCCATGCAGGCCGATCGCGGCCTCGTTGATCGTCCCGTCGCCGGAGAAGACGACGACCGCGTCAAGCCGCTCGGCGGCCGCCTGTCGCGCCAGCTCGGTGGCGTGGCCCTGGTGGTCGGTGTGGATCGACTCGAGCTCGAACGCGCCGGCGAGTGCGTACTGGACGAGATGCTGGAGCCGCTCGGTGACGGTGCTGGCGTGAGGATTGACGATCAGCAGCATCCGCTTGCGCGCGGACCTGCCGGTCTGCGCAGGGGCGTCGGCGGAGATCGGGGTCTCAAGCGGCGGCACTAGCGGCTTCTACACCGTGCAGCGCTGATAGTCACAGACGTCCGGATCGCCCGTGCGCGCGAGTTTCGCGCAGCGAAATCTCGCAATGTCGGCGGCCGAAGGCCGCCGACACTCACAGCCAGCCGCGACGCCGGAACCAGGTCACCATCGCGATCAGCACCGCGGCCATGATCGCGCCGGCGACCCAGAAGCCGGAGATCTGTCCCTCGCCCGGGACGCGCACGTTCATGCCCATCACCGATGCGATCAGCGTCAGCGGCAGCACGATCACGCTGAAGGCGGTCAGCACGCGCAGGACGTCGTTGAGTCGGTGCGAGAGGACGGCCTCGTTGGTGGCCTCGAGCGCCTCGATGATCTCCTTGAAGTTCTCGAGCATGTCCCAGATGCGTTCCGAGGCGTCGTTGATGTCGTCGAAGTAGATCTCGAGGCCGCCGGCGACGTACCGCTTGGTGCGCTCGAGGTCGCGCAGCGCGACGCGCTGCGGCCGGACGATCTTGCGGAAGTTGATGATCTCCTGCTTGGCGTTTGAGAGATCGCGGACGACCTCGCGGTTGGCCTCGTCCTCGAAGATCGCCTCCTCGAGCCGCTCGAGCTTGAGCCCGATCTTGCGCAGCATCGGGAACGAGGCGTCGACGCACGCGTCGACGATCTTGTAGAGCAGGTAGCCGGCGCCCTTCGTGAACAGCTCCTCGCGCAGATCATCCTGGCGGCGGCAGCGCTCGAACAGGTACTCGAGCGGCTGCAGCGGCTGGTTGGGCAGCGTGACGATGAAGTCGGGGCCGACGAACATGTCGAGCTCGGCGGCGTTGAGCCTCCCGGCACGCTTGTCGAAGGCCGGGAAGTGCAGCACGACGAACAGATAGTCGGCGTACTCGTCGACCTTCGGACGCTGGTTGCGCGAGAAGACATCCTCGTAGTCGAGCGGGTGGAAGTCGAAGTGCTCCTCGAGCCAGGTGCGCTCGGCCTGTCGCGGCGATTCGATGTTGATCCAGCGCAGGCCGTCCTGCTCGATCGTCTCGATCCGCGGCGTGTCCGGCTCGAGGATTGCGACTTCGCCGTGCTCAGCGGCGCGAGAACCGCGACGGAGCGAGGTGCGTGGCAAGCGGACCACGACTCAGAGGCTCGTCGACGGTGGGCACGGGCATCGGGTCAGTGTACCGGCCGTCGCCATCTTCAGCGGTGGTCAAGCCGCGCTGGTATCCTGCCGACTTCAAGACAAAGCACGTCCAGAGGGGTGGAGGGACCGGCCCGATGAAGCCCCGGCAACCCCCGCTACGGCGGGAAGGTGCCAATTCCTGGAGACGTGTGGCGCAAGAGCTCTAGGTCTTCGTCACACGAGCTGACACGACAAGACCGATAAGGAGCCCGCCGAGATGGCCATCACCAATCTCGCCTGTCGCGAATGCGGCACGGAATACGCGCTGACAGCGCAGTACGTCTGCAGTAGCTGTCTTGGGCCGCTGGAGGCCCGCTATGACCACAGCGCGCTGGCCGCTGCGCCCGCGCAGATCCGCCGCCGGATCCAGGCCGGCCCCCAGAACCTCTGGCGCTACGCCGACTTCCTGCCGCTTGAGCACGGGCAGCCCGGCCCGAGTGCGCGCAGCAGCTCACGTGTCGGCCTGCCGGCCGGATGCACGCCGCTGGTCCGTGCCGACCGGCTCGCCGAGCGGCTCGGGCTGCGCGAGGTCTGGGTCAAGAACGACGCCCACAACCCGACGCACTCGTTCAAGGATCGCGTCGTCGCCGTCGCCGGAGCGCGTGCTCGCGAGCTCGGCTTCGACACGCTCGCCTGTGCGTCGACCGGCAACCTCGCCAATGCGGTCGCCGCCTACGCGGCGGCGGTGGGGATGCCGTCCTACGTCTTCATCCCCGCCGACCTGGAGGAGCAGAAGGTGCTCGCGACCGGTGTCTACGGGACCAACCTCGTCAAGGTCGGCGGCAACTACGACGACGTCAACCGGCTCTGCACCGAGATCTCCGGCGAGCACGAGAACTGGGCCTTCGTCAACGTCAACATGCGGCCCTACTACGCCGAGGGCTCGAAGACGCTGGCCTACGAGACCGCCGAGCAGCTCGGTTTCCGCACACCCGACAGGATCGTCGCGCCGGTCGCCTCCGGCTCGCTCTACACGAAGATCGCCAAGGGGTTCGAGGAATGGCTCGAGCTCGGCATCGCCGCGGGAGACCTGCCGCGGATGCACGGCGGCCAGGCGGCCGGCTGCGCGCCTGTGCAGGCCGCGTTCGCCTCCGGCGCCGACGTCTGCCGTCCGGTCAAGCCCGACACGATCGCCAAGTCGCTGGCGATCGGCAACCCGGCCGACGGCCCCTACGCGCTCGAGCTGGCGCGCAGCAGCGGCGGCTCGATCGAGGCCGTCGACGACGATGAGATCCGGGCCGGGATCCGGCTGCTCGCCGAGACGACCGGGATCTTCACCGAAACCGCCGGCGGGGTCACGACCGCGACGCTGGCGAAGCTGGCCGAGGCCGGCGCGATCGACCCGCGGGATTCCGTCGTGCTCGTGATCACCGGCGACGGACTGAAGACGCTCGATGCCGTCAGGGACTCGTTCACGGCACTGGAGATCGCGCCCGACTACGACGAGTTCGTCGCTGCGGCCGCGGAGGCCGTCGCCTGATGCCGGTCACGATCAAGCTCCCGGCCCAGCTGCGCGCCGCCGCCGGCGGTGAGGCGACGGTGGCAGTCGACGGCGCAGGCACCGCCGGCGAGGCGCTCGAAGGGCTCTTCGCCCAGCACCCCGGCCTGCGTGCGAGCCTGACTGCCGACGACGGGTCGCTGCGCCGGTTCGTCAACGTCTACGTGGGCGGCGAGGACATCCGCTTCAGCGATGGTCTCGACACGGTGGTCGCCGACGGCGACGAGCTGCAGGTGCTGCCCGCTGTCGCGGGCGGTTGATGCCGGTGCGCTCGGCTCACGGCATCAACCGCCCGCGAGCTCAGAGGTCCTCGGCGATCCGCGGCGCCTGTCGCTGGAAGATCCAGACCGCGAAGACGCAGACGGCGCAGTAGAGGACGGCGGGAATCGCGAGCATCGGCCAGCCGCCGGCGATCTCGGCCGCGCCCTTGGCCGACGGGTCGATCATCCAGACGTACGCGGTCTCGAAGATCGGCGCCAGCGGGTTCATCGCCAGGATCTCGCGCAGGCCGGAGGAGACGATCAGGAGCGGGTAGAGCACCGGGGTCGCATAGAACAGCGCCGTCGAGAGAACGGTCCAGATGATCGCGACATCGCGGTAGCGGGGGTACAACGACGAGACGATCATCGACACCGCTGTGGTGAAGATGACCAGCGCGAGCACGATCAGTGGGAACCCGAGCCAGCCGATCCCGACATGCACCCCGGACGCGAGCATGAACACGAGCACCGCGACGAAGTTGAGGCTCATGTTGAACAGGGCCGTGAGCACCACCGCCAGCGGGATGACCAGGCGCGGGAACTGGGTCTTGCGCACGACCGCCTCCTGGGCGACGATCGATGCCACCGCGGCGCCCGTGGCCTCCTGGAAGAAGCCGAACAGGACGAGGTTGAACAGCAGCATCGCCGGGTAGTAGCGGACGCTGTGTCCGAGGTGGAGCGCCTCGGTGAAGACGAGGTAGAGGACGCCGAACAGCAGCAGCGGGCGGCACAGCGACCACAGGTATCCGAGCGCGGTGCCGTGGTACGTGCGTTTGAACTCGGTGACCGCGATCAGGTAGAGCAGCTC
>CAZYMM010000095.1:0-8292 GCA_964648515.1 uncultured Conexibacter sp. | reverse complement strand
ATGCGGGTGGAGGGACTCGAACCCCCACGACCGTGCGGCCACGAGGACCTAAACCTCGCGCGTCTACCAGTTCCGCCACACCCGCCGGCCCACCGCACCGCAGGGTGGCGCGTGAGCAGCAGGGATTGTACGGTTTGCGGCCATGGCCCAGGCGCGAGAACTCGATGAGGGCGTCACCCTCGAGCACCCGAACCGTGAGAAGCCCGAGAGCAAGGCGACGCGCGTCGTCGTCACGCTGCTCCTTGTCGCGTCGGCGGTGCTGATGGCGATCGTGCTGTTCGGCGGCTGGCGCGTCGTCCAGCCGATGGCGATCGTCGCGTTCGCCTACATCATTCTTTACCTGCTGTTCGCCTACTACGTGGCGCGCTGGCGCCAGGGCACGCTGCCGATCGCCGCCGGGCTGGCGACGATCGTGCTGATGACGATGTTCGTCGCCGCGCCGCGCTGGTTCGACCGTCACGCGGTCGGCTACACGATCCCGACGCTGCCGCCGGCGACGCTGGGGCTGATCGTCTCGCTGCTGGTGCCGCTGCAGCTGCTGTTGATCTTCTTCGCCCTGCGCGGCTTCCGCCAGAACTGGCACGTCGAGGTCGAGCGCCTGCCGGACGGCAGCACGCGCAAGGTCCCGGCGTTCTGAGCGGGGCGCCGCGGCCGTAGACTGCCGTCGGCCGGATCATCGGCGGCACCTGCCCGGGTGGCGGAACGGTAGACGCGGGGGACTCAAAATCCCCTGTCCGCAAGGGCGTGTGGGTTCGAATCCCACCCCGGGTATCGAGCGTGACGCAGCGGGGTCACAGGCGCGATCAGACCTCAACGGGCGCTCAGGTCCGGACGACACCCACGACCGCCTATAGCGTGTCCGCTGTGAGTGCCGGACTGCAGAGCGACGGCACGCCGAGGGCCGCCGACGGTCACGACGTGCACCGCGTACGGGTCTTCGCCGTCGTCGCGCTGGCGCTGCTGATGATGTCGTTGGACTCGACGATCGTCGCGACCGCGCTGCACGCGATCCAGCACGGGATGGACACGACGGTCAACTGGGCCGGCTGGACGATCACCGCCTACTCGTTCGGCTTCGTTCTGATGCTGCCGATCAGCGGCAGGCTCAGCGAGCGCTTCGGCCGCCGGCGCGTCTTCCTCGGCTCGATCGTGGTCTTCACCGTCGCATCGCTGCTCTGCGGCCTGGCCGAGAACATCCACGTGCTGATCGCGCTGCGGGCGCTGCAGGCGGCGGGTGGCGCCGGCTTCACGCCATCGGCGACCGGCATCGTCGTCGACCACTTCGGCGCCGAGCGCGACCGCGCCGTCAGCCTGTTCGGATCGATCTTCCCGCTCGGGGCGATGATCGGCCCGACGATCGGCGGCCTGTTCGTCTCGTACTGGACATGGCGCGCGGTGTTCCTCGTCAACGTCCCGATCGGCGCACTGCTCGTCGTGCTCTGCCTGCGCTACATCCCCCGCGACCGGCCTGCCGCGCCGGATGAGCACGGCATCGACCTCTCCGGAGTCGCGCTGCTCGGCGCGTCGCTGCTGGGCCTGATGCTCGGGCTGACCGCGCTCGGGGAGCGCGGTGCGGGCGCCGGCTCCGCGCTGTTCGCAGCTCCTACTGCGGTCGCCGTCCTTTCCGCGGTGCTGTTCATCCGCCACGTGCGCCGTACACCCCGGCCGTTCATCGCACCACGGTTGATCTACGGCCCGAACTTCGGCCCGGTCAACCTGATCACCGCGATCTTCGGCGGAATCACGCTCGGAGCGATCGTGCTCGTGCCGCTGTATGCGATCAACCGCTATGGGCTGAGCGCGCTCGCCGGCGGCTCGCTGCTGGCCGCCGAGGGTCTGGCCGCGACGGTCGCGACGGTGATCGGCACGCTGGTGCTGCGCCGGACCGGCTACCGCGCGCCGCTCTACATCGGCGCGCTGATCACCGTCGCCGGACTCGTGATGCTCGCCCTCCATCCGGCGGCGCCACCGGCCCACCTGTGGCTCGCCATCGGCGCGTTCGTCGTCGGGCTCGGCACCGGGATGACCAACCCGGCCAGCCGCAACGCCGGCCTGCAGCTCGCCCCCGATCACTCCTCGACGATCGCAGCGCTGCGCTCGATGGCGATGCAGGTCGGCTCGATCACCGCGATCTCGGTCGCCACGGCGGTGATCGCCCGCGACACCGATCCCGGCATCGCCCAGGCCCGGCTCTACCTGATCTTCGCGGTCGTGATGCTGGCTGCACTGCCGCTGATCGCGCGCGTGCCCGAACATCACGGCGCGTGGTGACGAACAGCTACGCCACCAGCGCACGCAGATCCGGCAGCAGCGCCGGACCGCAGACGACGATCCCCGCAGGCAGGTCGCCTGACACGGCCAGCCGCTCGACGGCGAGCCCGGCCTCGCGGCAGATCAGCTCGCCGGCCGCGATGTCCCAGGGCTGGACGCCGCGCTCCCAGTAGCCGTCGAGCCGGCCGGCCGCACACCAGGCGAGATCAAGTGCAGCGGCGCCCGCGCGCCGCAGGTCGCGGACCTCGGGGAGGACATCCGCGGCGACCGCGGCCTGCAGGCGGCGGCGCTCGGCTGTGTAGCCGAAGCCGGTCGCGATCAGCGCGGTCGCGAGCTCCGTCTCGGGCTGCGGCGTGAGCCTCATGCCGTCGAGCCTGGCCCCCTCGCCCGCGACCGCGGTGAAGCGCTCGCCGCGGACCGGGTCGACGATCACGCCGGCGATCCCCTCGCAGGCGACCGACACACACCAGGCGGGGATGCCGTAGAGGTAGTTGACGGTGCCGTCGAGCGGATCGACGATCCAGCGCCTCCCGCTCGTGCCGGGCGTGTCCTGCCCCTCCTCGCCCATGATCGCGTCCTGCGGCACACGGGCGGCCAGCACGTCACGGATCGCACGCTCGGCCTCGAGGTCGGCCGCGGAGACCAGATCGGTGATCGAGGACTTGGTCGCGATCGGCCGCTCGCTGCCGAAACGCGGCAGCAGCACGGCGGCGGCGGCATCGGCGGCCTGGACCGCGATCGCGAGCAGCTCGGCGGCAGGCGGTTCGGTGTCCATCGCGGCCGAGGCTACCCGCTGTGCTAGTTGACGAGTTCTGGCAGATGCGGCTCAACCGTTGAGGCGGTAACGTCGATCAGGGGAGAACAGCAGGGATGATCCGCCTCGTCCGTATCGTGCTCGTGTCAGCCGCGGCGCTCGCCGCCGGTGTCAGCTGCTCGCTGGCGATCGCCGGGCAGCGTGAGGCGACCGGCGCCGCCGCGACGAGCAAGGCGAAGGGCAAGAGCGCAAAGCGCGTCAGACACACCAGCGTCCGCCGCTCCCGTGCGATCTACCGGGTGCGTCGCACGCGCGGACGCGCGTTCGTGCCCAAGAGCGCGCTCGGGCCGCGCTGGCAGCTGATCGGCACGACCGTCACGACGACGACCGCGCCGCCGGCCGTGACCACGACGCCCCGCACCACCACCTACACGACGCCGACCAACCCGACCGAGACGAACCCAGGCGCGCCGGTGCTGGCGCTCGGCGTCAGTGCCGGCGACGACCCCTGGTACCTGCGGACCGGTGGGCGCACCACGCTCACGCCGCCAGGCCACTACCGCGTGCAGCTGCAGAACTGGGGCAACGCCACCCACGATCTCGTCGTGCTGCGAAGCAGCGACAGCACGCGGGTCGGCAGCACCGGCGATCTCGACCCCTCGTCGATTCCCGGCCGGCCGAGCACCGTCGAGACGACCGTCGACTTCTCCAAGCCCGGCAGCTACCTGCTGTTCTGTTCGATCGGCGACCACGCCACCGCCCACGGGATGCAGACGACGATCACCGTCAGCGCCGGTTGAGTAGCGGCCGACGGTGCGGGTAATGTGCGCCGCACAGTGAGCGCCCAGCCGACCTTCACCGTCCCGTTCGAGTCGCGCCGCAGCCGGCTGACGACGTTCTTCCGCTATTTCCTGACGATCCCGCAGTTCATCGTCGGCGCGGTCTACGGGTTCCTCGTGACGTTCACCGCATTCGCGGCCTGGCTGATCGTCTCGCTGACCGGAAGCTATCCGGCCGGCCTCTACGACTGGCACGCCAACTTCGCGCGCTGGAGCGCCTCTGTCAACGGCTACCTGATGCTGCTGACCGACGACTACCCCCCGGTCGTCCCGAGCGGCGGCGATCACGCGGTGCGGCTCGTCATCGGTCCGCCACAGGAGCGCTACAGCCGCGCCAAGGCCTTCTTCCGGTTTCTGCTGCTGATCCCGCCGCTGATCATCAACTACGCACTCGGGATCGTCGCGGGCGTCTGCGCGTTCATCGCCTGGTTTGCAATCGTGATCACCGGCCGCCAGCCCGAGGGCCTGCAGCACGCGATCGAGCTCGGCGTCTCCTACCAGGCACGGCTCACCCCGTACTGGCTGCTGTTGACCGAGTCCTGGCCGCCGGTCTCCGGCAGCGACATCCCACCCCTTGTCGCAGCGCCGTCCGGTGATCGGGTACCGCCCGCGACATCAGCCGCTGAGCAGCCCGACGCCCCGGCCCGGATCGATCAGCCGAACCCGTTCGGCCACTGACGTGAGCGAACCGAAGACCGACGCCTTCGGCAACCCGATCGTCCCGCGCGACACCGGCAAGGCCGAACCGGTCTCCGGTCAAGCGCCCGCGGCGGCGGTCCCGCCGCCGCTCTCCGGCGCCCCCGGCCACGTTCCGCCGCCGCTGCCGCCGGCCGCACCCGGGGCGCCGCCGGTCACCCCCGGGACCCAGATCGCTCCACGGCTGGTGGGCGCAATCCTCGTCTCGGTGTTCGGCCTGTTCTGCTGCTGGGTCGTCGGTCAGCTCGCCGGAATCCTGCTGAGCGTGCGTGCGCTGCAGCAGGTCCGCGAGTCCGGCGGCGCGCTCAGCGGGCGCGGCGGCGCGATCGCGCTGATCTGGCTGAACGTCGCCGCGCTCATCTTCTGGATCGTGATCCTGGCAACCGGGACCTGGACCTTCACCAACAGCGGGTTCAGGTTCAACAACCCCTGAACCGCCGCCTCACGACGGCACGATCGTCGCCGCGTGGCCGAGCGTCCAACCCCAGGCGACGGCGATCACGAGCAGGACTGCCGCGAGCTGCAGCCGGGGGCTCGACGGCCCCCGCGGCATCCGCACGCCGGCCGCCCGCAGCACAAACCAGAGCCCGGCACAGGCGACGAGCAGGACGACGACCGCGTTCTGCGCCAGCCAGCCGCCGTCACCGTGCATCAGCAGCGTGAACGCGCGCACCGACCCGCAGAGCGGGCACGGCAGCCCGGTCAGCTCCCGCCACGGGCAGAGCACCGGGCCGCTCTCGACCGCATGCGGCGACAACAGCGCACCGGCGACGAACGGCGCGACGCAGGCAAGAGCGGGAATCACCGGCCGGCCGGGCGCCGCGACCGCCATCGCTCAGACCGGGGTCACCGCACAGTGCTTGCCGGGCCACGAACGCGGCCGGCCCGTGCTCTGCGCAAGCCGCCGCACCAGTTCCTCGCGCAGCGCATCGGGCTCGATCACGACGTCGACGACCAGCTCGGAGCCGAGGCGCAGGATGTCGATGTCCTGCGCGTATTCGGCGCGCAGCTCCGCGGTGCGCCGCGCCCGCTCTTCGCCGTCCTCGATCGCCGCGAGCTGGTTGGCGAAGACGGCGTTGACGGCGGCCTGCGGGCCCATCACCGCAATCGACGCCGTCGACAGCGCGATCACCGCGTCGGCGCCGAAGGCCGGCCCCGCCATCGCGTAGAGGCCGGCGCCGTAGGCCTTGCGCACGACGACGCAGAGCTTCGGCACCGTCGCCTCACACACCGCGGCGATCATCTTCGCGCCGTGGCGGATGATGCCCTGGCGCTCGACCTGGGTGCCGATCATGAAGCCGGGCACGTCGGCGAGGAAGACGAGCGGGATGTTGAAGGCGTTGCAGGTGGTGATGAAGCGTGTCGCCTTGTCGGCCGAGTCGACGAACAGCACGCCGCCCTTCTGGCGCGGCTGGTTGGCGACGATGCCGCAGACGGCGCCGTCGATGCGCGCGAGACCGACGACCAGCTCCTTGGCCCAGCGTGCGTGCAGCTCGAAGAACGAGCCCTGATCGACGACGCGATCGATCAGCTCCTTGATGTCGAACGGCTTGTTCTCGTCGGCGGGGATCAGCCCGGCGATCGTGCCCGTGGCCGGCGGCGCTGCGGCTGCGGCCGGCGGCGCCTGGCGCCAGTTGGCGGGCAGGTAGGAGAGGTAGCGGACGGCGAGGTCGAGCGCCTCCTCGTCGGTCTTGGCCAGGATCGAGCCGCAGCCGGAGACCCCCGTGTGCATCCGTGCGCCCCCCATCTGCTCGAGCGTCACCTTCTCGCCGATCACCATCTCGGCCATCCGCGGCGAGCCGAGGTACATCGAGGCGTTGCCGTCGCGCATGATCACGATGTCGCAGAAGGCGGGTATGTAGGCGCCGCCGGCGGCGCTCGGGCCGAACAGCACGCAGACCTGCGGCACGACGCCCGACATCCGCACCTGCGTGTGGAAGATCCGGCCGGCACCGCGCCGGCCCGGGAACATCTGCACCTGCTCGGTGATCCTCGCGCCGGCCGAGTCGACGAGGTAGAGCATCGGCAGCTCGCGCTCGAGCGCGAGCTCCTGGATCCGGATGATCTTCTCGACCGTCTTCGGGCCCCAGGAGCCGGCCTTGACGGTCGGGTCGTTGGCCATCACCGCGACCGGGCGGCCGGCGACCGAACCCACCCCGGTGACGACGCCTTCGGCACCGAGTCCGTCCTGCTCGAAGCCCGCCAAGAGCCCGTCCTCGCTGAACGTGCCGGCGTCGATGATCCGCGCGAGCCGCTCGCGGACCGGGAGCTTGCCCTGCGCGAGCGCCTTCTCGCGGTGGCGTTCAGGGCCCCCGCGCAGGGCCCGCTCCTCGGCGGCTCTGAGATCGCTCATCGCGGCAGAGACTAGATGGGTTGTTCCACGGGTGGATCTGCTGCACGGTTTGCCTGCCCACCACATCACGGGGCGTTCGAGACCGGGCACCCGGATCAAGCTGAGGCTCCTCACAGCCGATCAGTAGACTACGTCTTATGACTAAGTCTGTTGGCATCCACGAGGCAAAGACGCATCTCTCAAGCCTGCTTGTCGACGTCCAGCACGGGGAGGAAGTCGTCATCACACGCCGCGGCAGGGCGGTCGCTCGCCTGATCGCCGAGCATCCCGCAGGGAGAACGTTCGGGATCGACGCCGGGGTGTTCGTGGTGCCGGACGACTTCGACGCACCGCTGCCATCCGATCTCTTGGATCAGTTCGAACGATGAGTCCAATCCTGCTGGACACCAACGTGTTCCTCTGGCTCCAGACAGACCCTGGACGGCTCGGCGACGTGCTTGCGACGCTTGAGGATCCCGAGGCCGTGCTCTTGCTGTCGGCCGCGACGTCGTGGGAACTGGCGGTCAAGTTCGGGCTCGGCAAGCTGCCGCTGCCGCAGTCGCCGGCCGACTACGTGATCGACCGGGCGCACCGCAGCGGGATGTCGCTGATCGATGTCACGCACGCGGACGCACTCGCAGTGGCAGAGCTTCCACAGCTTCATCGCGACCCGTTCGACCGGCTGCTCGTCGCACAGGCGCAGAACCGAGGCTGCGTGCTGATGACCGGCGACACCGCCCTCGCCGGGTATCCGGTCGAAACGCTGGTGGTCGGCCAGTAGGGAAACAGACAGGTCGGCACCGGGCCGCCGCAGCCAGGCCCGGGCTAAGAACCAACCCTTCTAGATGCGCGGAAACCGCAGCGGCGGTTCGGGCTCGCGATCGGAGCCCGGCTCCGGCGGCGCCGCGACGGTCGGGCGGAGCGCGGCGATCAGCAGCAGCACGCCGGCGACGAGCATGACCAGCGGCCAGCCGAGCAGCCCCCCGGCGGCCTCGATCGTGCAGAACTGGAGCAGCAGCAGCGCGCCGATCCAGACCGGACCGCGCTCGTGGTCGACACCGCCGTAGGCGACGAGCGCAAAGCCCGCCGCCAGCAGCAGGCCCGACCAGCCCCACCCCGGCGCGCCGTTCGTCGCCACGAGATGAAACGGCGAGAGGTCGCTGAGGCCCGGGATCGGCAGCACGCGCCCGGTCCAGGTCATCGCCAGGCCGACGAGCGCCAGGCCGCCGGCCTCTGTGAACGCGACCGCGTGCCGCCGGCGGCGGTCGCGCAGGCGGACGGCGTTGATCGTGTAGGCGAGGGCCAGCGCGGCTAGCAGCCAGCGCAGCCCGGCGCCGGCGCCCGGCCCGTGCAGGTGCGCGACGAGGATGTCGCGGATGACGTGGTAGAAAAGCGCTTCC
>CAZYMM010000094.1:6373-8390 GCA_964648515.1 uncultured Conexibacter sp. | reverse complement strand
TGGCTCGGATGCCGCCGGTGCGGGATGGGTTCACGAGGAAACGAGTCTCAGATGCACAGCAGCCTTCGGCGCGGCGCGGTCACCATCGTGCTTGCAGTCACCACCTTGGCCGTGTCGGTCGCGACGGCGGGCGCCAACCCGCGCGTCACCGATCCGTTCTACAGCTACAGCGGCAGCAAGCCGCTGGCGCAGATCAAACCCGGGACGGTGCTGGGCACACGCACGCTCCCGTACCACATCGCCAACATCCCGCTGCCGGTCAAGACCGTCCAGCTGCTCTACCGCACCTCGGACGCGCTCGGCCGTCCGGCGGTCAACGTGACCTCGGTGATCGTCCCCCTGACCGGCCAGCCCGACCCTCGCCTCGTCGCCTACGGCTCGTTCTACGACTCGCTCGACCCGCGCGATCAGCCATCGATGGCGATCTCGGGCCAGAGCAACCCGACGCTCGGCGGTGCACTCGCCAACGTCGAGTCGCTGATGCTCGCGAGCCTCACCGGCCAGGGCTTCACGGTGATGATCACCGACACCGAGGGCCAGAACGCCGACTTCGCCGCCGGCCCCGAGTACGGGATGACGACGCTCGACGCGATCCGCGCGGTGCTGAACTCCGGTGACGTCGACATGCCCGACGCGACCCGGGTCGGGCTCGTCGGCTACTCGGGCGGCGCGATCGCGACCGAGTGGGCGGCCGAGCTCGCGCCACGCTACGCGCCGGACGTAAACCGGCTGCTCGTCGGCGCGACGATGGGCGGCGTGCTCGTCGACCCGGCCCACAACCTGCACTACGTCAACAGCAGCACGATGTGGTCGGGCGTGATGCCGATGGCGCTGATCGGGATCGCCCGCGCCTACGACATCGACCTGACGCCGTACATGAGCGATCTCGGCAAGAAGCTCAACAGCGAGCTGCAGAACGCGTCGATCGTCGACGTCCTCGGCCGCTACCCGGGGCTGCGCTGGCGTGATCTCGCCAAGCCCGAGTACCAGGTGCCGGAGAGCGTGCCGATCTACGTCCAGGTCGCGAACCGCCTGATCATGGGCGCCGGCGGAGCGCCGACCGTGCCGCTTGCGATCTACCAGGGCGCGGGCGGCGAGCTCGAGGGCACTTCTGGACTGACGGTCGGCATCGGCCCCGGTGACGGCGTGATGATCGCCGGTGACGTGCGCACGCTGGCCCGTCAGTACTGCGCGGCCGGCGTCCCCGTCGAGTACCACCAGTACGACGATCTCAGCCACACCGGCGCGTCGACGCCGTGGCGCGAGGCGGCCCCGGGCTGGCTCGCGGCCCGCTTCGCCGGCACGCCGGCAGCGCAGAACTGCGCGTCGATCAAGCCCGGCAACCCGCTCGACCCGATCCCCACGCCGGTGCCGCCGCAGCAGCCGCAGAAGGGAGCGGACACGCCGCTGCCGTCGATCGCGATCCCGGCGCTGCCGCCGGCCCTGCACGGCTACACGGCACCCGAGACGCCGGTGCCCTCAGGCGGCCAGTCGGTCGGTGCGGCGTCGGCGCCGCAGGCGAGTGTGCGCAGCATCCGCGCCGCCAGCAGGCGCGCCGTCCGTGTCGATGTGCTCTGCGACGGGACCGCCGCGCAGGCCTGCCACGTCGCCCTCAAGCTGACCGTCCGTGTCAAGGGGCGCGTGCGCGCGGCCGGCACGCTGCGCGCGACCGTCCGCGGCGGCAGCGCGGTGACGCGGACGGTGCGGCTCAGCGCTGCGGCTCGCAGGCTGCTGGCCGGCAAGCGCAAGGCGGTCGTGGCGCTGCGCGCCACCCAGGCCGGTCAGGGCGCGCCGCGCGCGCTCACCGCGCGGCGCATCACCATCAAGCTCTGAGGCGCGTGCGCCGCGCATCTCGCGCCGCCGCGTCGCTCGTGGCCACGGTCACGACCTTCAGGTCGCTCCCTTGCCACTCGCTCGCGCCGCCGCGATCTGCTTTGCGCACGCACCTCAGGGATCGGAGAGGCGTGCGCCGCGCATCTCGCGCCGCCGCGTCGCTCGTGGCCACGGTCACGACCTT
>CAZYMM010000094.1:0-6273 GCA_964648515.1 uncultured Conexibacter sp. | reverse complement strand
GGCCACGGTCACGACCTTCAGGTCGCTCCCTTGCCACTCGCTCGCGCCGCCGCGACCTGCTTTGCACACGCACCTCAGAGGTTCGTGATGGGCCCGCGGCGGCCCCGGGACGAGCCGCACACACGGCGATCTGCGGTCGGCATAGGCTCGGCCGACCCGACCTGCACAAGACGGAGGATCGCTGACGATGACCGAGATCACGGGAGGCGAGCTGCTCGCCCGCGCGCTGGCGGCGGAGGGCATCGAGCTCTTGTTCGGGCTGCCCTCGCCGGAGATCGACCCGCTGTTGCCCCATCTTGAGCCGAACGGGATCCGGCTCGTCCCGTTCCGCCATGAGGCGGCCGGCGTGCATATGGCCGAGGGGCTCTACAAGACGACCGGCAAGGTCGCCGCCGTGCTCGGCAATCCGGGACCCGGGTCGGCGAACCTGCTCCCCGGTGTCGTCACCGCCAGGCACGAGGGCGTGCCGGTGCTCGTGCTGACCTCACAGCACCGGCTCGGACTCGTCTACCCGTCGCCGCCGTCGACCTTCCAGGGCCAGGACCAGCTGGAGCTCTTCCGCCCGGCCGTCAAGTGGGGCGGGCCGGTCTTCCAGTGGGAGCGGCTTGCGGAGGTGATGCGCCAAGCCTTCCGCGAGATGTGGAGCGGGCGGCCCGGCCCCGTCCACGTCGAGCTGCCGGCGCCGGTCCTCTACGAGCAGCGCGATCAGCGCGAGGCGGAGCTGCCGCCCCCGTCGGCCTATCGCGGCGGCCCGCCGCAGCCCTCGGCGGTGCAGATCGAGCAGGCCGTCCGGCTGCTGGCCGGAGCGCAGCGGCCGGTCGTGCTGGCCGGCAGCGGCGTTGATCGCGGCTGCGCCAACGACGCGCTGCTGGCGGTCGTCGAGCTGCTCGGCTGCCCGGTCCTGACCTCGATGGCCGGGCGCTCGACGGTCCGCAGCGATCACCCCAACTACGTCTTCGGCTTCGGCCCGGCCGGTGACGCGGTCCGTCGCGAGGCCGACGTGATGCTGGTCGCCGGCTCGCGGATGGGCAACCTCGATGTTCCATATGACCGCTACTGGGGCGAGCCGGCGGGCAAGAAGCTGATCCAGATCGACATCGACCCGCGCAACATCGGCGTCACGCGGCCGGTAGAGCTGGCGATCCTCGCCGATGCGCGGGCGGCGCTCGAGGCGATCGCCGACGGCCTGCGCACGCGGGGCACGGCGCCGCGCGACGGCGCCGATCTCGCGCGCTACCGCGAGCTCGACCTGCAGTTCCGCGGCGAGCTCGCGGGCCCGATCGTCGAGTGGCAGGGGCCGGGGATCCATCCGGCCCACGCGATCGGCGTGATCGGCGCCGTCTTCGGCTCGGACGCCGTCTACACCGTCGACGGCGGCAACACCTCGCTCTGGGCGTCGGCGCTGCTGCCGCCGACCCGGCCGAGCTCCTATCACTCGATCCTCGAGCTCGGGATGCTCGGGACCGGCATCCCGCAGGCGGTCGGCGCCAAGCTCGGCGCGCCCGATCGCGAGGTCGTCTGCATCACCGGCGACGGTGCCGCCGGCTTCAACGTGATGGAGATGCAGACCGCGGCGCGCGAGGGGCTGGCGATCACGACGATCGTCTTCGCCGAGGGCACCTGGACGATGGAGGAGCCGAACGAGCTGGCGCTCTACGGCCGCACGTTCGGGACCGCCCAGGGCGAGATCCGCTGGGATCTGGTCGGCCAGGGGCTCGGCTGCCACTCCGAGTACGTCGAGCGGCTCGAGCAGCTCGAGCCCGCGCTGCGCCGCGCCCAGCAGCATCAGGGTCCGAGCCTGATCTGCCTGCGCACCGATCACGACGCCAACCTCGCGGTGCCGGAGGCGATGATCGCGCGGTTCTTCGAGGTCTACAACGGCCCCGCGGCCGAGGTGGCGGTCGGCGCGTGACGGCGTTCGACACGACCGACCTGACCGGCCGCACGGTGCTCGTCACCGGCGCCGGCAGCGGCATCGGCCGTTCGCTGGCGCTGCTCTGTGCCCAGCGCGGCGCGCGGCTCGTGATCTGCGATCTCGACCAGGAGCGACTTCAGTCCAGCGAGCGGGCGGCCGCGGCGTCAGGCCGCGAGGTGCTCGCGCGCCGGGTCGATGTGTCTGATCGCGACGCGATGGGCGCGTTCGCCGGCGAGGTGCACGAGACGGCCGGCGCCGTCGACCTGCTCATCAACAACGCCGGCGTCGGCATGATGGGCGGGGTGCTCGACACGCCGCTCGAGGACTGGGACTGGATCGTCTCGATCAACATCTTCGGCGTCGTCCACGGGCTGCACTTCTTCCTGCCGCCGATGGTCGAGCGGCGCAGCGGTCACGTCGTCAACCTGGCCTCGATGGCCGGCTACGTCGCGTCGCCGGCGATGGCGGCGTATACGGCGACCAAGTACGCGGTCCTCGGCCTGAGCGAATCGCTGAGCGAGGAGCTGCGGCCGGCCGGGATCGGGGTCACGGCGGCCTGCCCGGGCATCATCGCCACCTCGATCATCGCCGACACTCGGATCCTCGGGGTCGATGACGCCGATGCCACACGCGCGAAGATCGACGGCTTCTACCGCAGGCGCGGATACGGGCCCGACCGTGTCGCGCGCAGCATCCTGAGGTCGGTCGCGCGCGGGCGCACGGTCGCACCGGTCTCGCCTGAGGCCTGGGCCGGCTACGCGATCAAGCGGCTCTCGCCACGGCTGAACGCACGGCTGACGACGCGGAGCACGCGGCGGATCACCGGGTAGGGGGTGACCCGTCAGTTCGGCATTGTGCCGACGCTGATCGTGAACATCCGCCCGCCGGAGGTCTCGAGCGCGGTCGTGTGCGATCCCGAGCCGAGCTGGATGCCGTACGGGGCGCCCTTGGCCTTCGGGTAGGCCTTGACGACCTGGTGGATAGTGCTGCCGAGACCGATCCGTTTGCTGGTGCGCCACTTGGTGAGCGGGCCGCTGTAGATCGGGTTGCCGTTACTCATCTGGCCGATCTGGACCGACACCAGGGTCACCTTGCCGGCGGTATCGAGCGTGAAGTGGGCGTCCCCCTGCCGGGCGGAGCCGCGGTAGTAGCAGTCCGTGCTTGTTGACTGCGCTGTGCAGTCGGTCCCGGCGCTGCCCCAGGCAGCGAGCGCCTGCGCGGCGGTCATGCCGACCTTGACGCCTGCGATCGAGTGGCCGGGGACGATCGTCTTGCTCTTGGTCGCCGGCAGCGCGGCGGACGCCTGAGCCGGTGCCGCCAGCGCGGCGGCCAGCGCCAGCAGCGCCGCTGTCCGCAGATGGCCGTTTGCCAGGTCGAGCTGTGGAGCGCGCATCGGCCGATCATGCCGTTCCGGCGTGGGAATGTCACGCCGCCTGGCTCTGTAGACGCGGCACGATCGATCGCGGCCTGAGAGACTGACCGGCACATGACAGACCCGATGAACGTCGAAGTCACCACCCGAGGAACCGTCGCTCCGGCGATGGTCACGCTCGCCGAGGAGCTGCTCGCCGACCTGGAAGGGATCGTTCAGGGGCCCGTCACGGCGGTGCGGGTCGTCCTGCGGGAGGAGGAGAACCCGAGCATCGTGCATACGGCGCGCGCCGAGGCCGACATGCGGCTGAGCGGTCACTTGATTCGTGCCAAGGTCGCGGCTCCGACGATGCTGCAGGCGATCAACGATCTCGTGGCGCGGCTGCGCCGGCAGATGCGCCGCCATTCGGACCGGATGGTCACCGACCGCCGCACTCCCGATGCTCTCGGCGAGGTGTCCGGCGGACCGCGCCCGCCGCGGTCGTGGCGGGAGCCCGGCGACCGCGAGGTCATTCGCCGCAAGAGCTTCACGCTCGAGCCGATCGATGCGATCCAGGCCGCGGCGGACATGGCGGCGCTCGACCACGACTTCTTCCTCTTTCAGGACCTCGATACGGGGGCGGACGCCGTCATTTACCTTCGCGACGATGATCGGCTCGCGGTGATCACGCCGCAGGACGCCGGATCCCCCGATGTCCCACCGGGACCGGTGCGTGAGAGCAGCCGGTATTCGCAGCCGCTGGAGCTGGCAGCGGCGGTCAGCAAGATGGACGCGCTGAACCACCGCTTCCTGTTCTTCACCGATGCCGATACGCGCCGCGGCGCCGTGCTCTACCTGCGGCACGACGGCCACTACGGCCTGATCGAGCCGGCACGCTGACGGCCGGGTGGGACGCACCGGCGCGGCCGATCGTCTGGCGTCTCGGCGCGCTCGTCGTCGCTCTGCTCGCCTTCTCCGCAGCGGCGGCGACCGCAGGCGACGCCACTGCGCCAGCTGCGAGCGCCGATCGTGATGCGCAGGCCGCCTCGCGGATCGTGCTCGCCACGCAGAACTGCAGGTACGGGATCCGGAGGCCGAAGGCGATCGTCTTCGCGTGTGGCGACGGCAACTGGCTCGTCAACCGGCTGCGCTGGTCGCGCTGGGGAGGGCGCGTCGCGATCGGCACCGGGATCGAGCGCCAGAAGAGCTGCGACCCCTCCTGTGCCGCCGGCCGGATCGTCTCGCAACCGGTGACGGTAAGGCTCTACAGGCGCCGCGCCTGCGCCGGTCGCACGCACCTCTACTACCGCAGCGCGACGCTCGTCTACAACTCCGGGCGGCGGGCGGCTGTCTCGGTGCCCTGCCCCTACTGAGCGCTCGCCGCGCCTGGTCCGGCGCGGACCGTCGTCCGCTACCGTCTAGCGCTGCCGTCAGGGCCCTGGAGGGGTGCCGGAGTGGTTGAACGGGGCGGTCTCGAAAACCGTTGTGCGGCTTTGCCGTACCGAGGGTTCGAATCCCTCCCCCTCCGTTTTGGGGCAAGGAGCTACAAGTGCGCTCAGATCGGCGACTTTGGATCGGGCGGCCGGATTCGCTGCAAGAAAGGCAAGCGAGCCGTCAGCTTCCGGTATGACGTTGACTAGGCCATCGACGCTACACCTGCGTCAGCCGGAGGGCGATGGGGCAGCCCTCCCTCAAGGAGTACCTCGGCCACTCGTCGATCATGACTACCGAGCGATACCTGCACCGTCTCAAAGGCGCGGTACCAGAAGACATCGCCCGGATTGACAGCTACCTGCGGACACAGGGCGTCAACGACCGGTGAGCGTTCGAATGGTTACGAAACCCAAGCAAGAGGGGCACGACATGAACGCCGCGCCCATTGATCATCCGCTCGGCTTCGACGTGCCATCTGCCGGGTGACGCGCAAGCTGGAGCACATGCCAGGATGAGGGCCATGGTGGGGAGACTGAAGGCCACGTGGCTCGCGGCGGCAGCCTGCGCAGTCTGTGGGATCGTCGCTATCGCTCCAGCTGCCGCGTTGGCCTCACCGGCTCACGCTCTGATCGCTGACCCGGCCAATGACACGCCGTACAGCTTCAGTGCCCAGGCCGACGTGACATCGATCGAGATCAGCTGGACCGACCAGCTCGTGATGCGCGTCTCCTACCGCGAACCGCCACCAACGCCCGACCTGCGCATGCTGGTCAGCGCAGCTGCACGTGACGAACTCGACCCGGACGATGAACGATGCGCTCGAGATCTCGAGGAGTCATTCACGATCGACGCGAACCGTGATGGCGCAACGTTCCAAGACCCGGCGATCGAGGGATCGCTCTCTGCGCCACCCGTCTGGGACGGCAGCAGCGTCACCTATACGTTCAGATCACCAACGCTCATCCGCAGGTTCACGACCGATCACAGCAACCCGTTTGTGTGCCTCGAGGGAAAGGCTGAGCAAGACGCCTTCTACGGCGCATTCGACGGACGAGCGCTCAAGCTGACCGCTGGAATTGCTGAGGAAGGTGTTCGCCGCGAACTGGATCGCCGCTTTCGAGCCGGACGCAAGAGCACCACCAGGATCCGCTGCTTGAGCCGCGGCAAACGGGCCGAGGTTGAGCCGGAAGGCGACTACCCAGGCGAGAGTGCGCAACGCTGGTGCGCCTACCGGGTGTCGATTGACCGGCGAACCGTTGGGTTCGGCCAGGTTTCGGTTGCCCTGTCCACCGGTAAGCCACGTACCGCGTACTTCTTCGTGAAGCGCCTTCCTTCCGGCAGTCGGGAGTGTGGAACCACCGACCTTGTTGGTCGCTGGCTCTCGGCTCCGTTTCCCGAGGATTTTGTCGGCGTGTCGATGTCGGTGTGGGCGCGAGGCACGTCGTGTCGAACGGCACGCCGGGTCGCATTACGACGCGGCTCCCGCCGATCGATCTACCGCTGCAAGATCCTCAAACTGACCTCCTACTACAGCTCGACACGCTGCCGTGCGCCGGGCGGGCGCGTCGTCTGG
>CAZYMM010000093.1:0-8575 GCA_964648515.1 uncultured Conexibacter sp. | reverse complement strand
GTCGACCTGGGTGATGTCGCCGGTGATCACCATCTTCGAGCCGAAGCCGAGCCGCGTCAGGAACATCTTCATCTGCTCTGGCGTCGTGTTCTGCGCCTCGTCGAGGATCACGAACGAGTCGTTCAGCGTGCGGCCGCGCATGAAGGCCAGCGGCGCGACCTCGATCACGCCGCGTTCGAGATGACCGGCGACCTTGTCGGGGTCGATCATGTCCTTGAGCGCATCGAACAGCGGCCGCAGGTAGGGATCGATCTTGGCCATCAGGTCGCCGGGCAGGAAGCCGAGTCGCTCACCGGCCTCGACCGCCGGGCGGGTGAGGATTATCCGGCCGACCTCCTTGCGATGGAGTGCGGCGGCGGCCATCGCGACCGCCAGGAAGGTCTTGCCGGTGCCGGCCGGACCGACCCCGAACGTGATCGTGTGGCGGCGGATCGCGTCGACGTAGCGCTTCTGGCCCAATGACTTCGGCGCGACGGTGATCCCGCGATGGCGCCAGATGACGTCCTCGAGCACGGCGGCGGGCGAGGTGTCGTGGTCGAGCGCGTCGGTCACCGCGTCGATCGTGCCGCTCGTGATCTCGTGGCCGGCATCGACAAGGGCGGCCAGCTCCTCGACGGTGGTCGCGGCGTGCGCCACCGCGGCGTCATCACCGTCGATCGTGACGAGGTTGCCGCGCAGGTGCAGCGAACAGCCGGAGTGACGCTCGAGCTCGGCGACGACGGTGCCGTGCGTGTCGCTGAGCGCGGCGGCGGCATCGTTGCTGACCTCGAGCCGGCGGCGCATCAGCCGAGCGCCTCGCGCACCTTGGCCGAGACGCGCTTGCCGTCGGCGCGGCCCGCGACCTTGGCCATCGCGACCTTCATCGCCTGCCCCATGTCGGCCGGGGTGACCGCACCCGACTCGGCGATCGCCCCGGCGACGATCGAATCGAGCTCGTCGTCGGAGAGCTCGGCCGGCAGGTAGGCGGCGACGATCTCGGCCTCGGACTCCTCGGCGCTTGCCAGATCCTCGCGGCCGCCGTCGCGGAACGCCGTCGCGGCCTCGAGCCGGCGCTTGCGCTCACGGCGCAGCACGGCGAGCTCGTCGCCGGCGCCCTCCTTGGCGTCCTTCAGCAGCTCGGAGACGAGCATCCGCAGCGTGCCGAGACGGTCCTTGTCGCCGGCCTTGAGCGCGGTCTTGACGTCGTCCTGGATCTGCTCGGTGATCTTCGCCATCGTCCGGCGAGTCTAGGTGCCGGACGGTTCGGCGGCCAGCAGCAGCGCCGCCCAGCCCTGATCGGTCAGCCGGCGCTGTTCGGTGAGGCCATGGCCGGCGGCGAACGCCTGCGCGACCTCGTCGGCCTCGTGCTCGAGCAGGCCGCTTGCGATCAGCGTTCCCGGCGGCGCGCCGTCCCAGCCGACGCGGGCGACGCAGAGCAGCAGCGGGCGCAGCAGGTTCGCCAGCACCAGCGGCGCCGGCGGCAGGCGACCGTCGCGGAGCAGATCGAAACGCCGCGCCTCGACCCGGTCGCCGACGCCGTTGACCGCCGCGTTCTCGAGCGTCGCGCGGACCGACTCGGCCTCGTGGTCGAGCCCGAGCACCGGCCCGAGCCCGAGCTTGGCCGCGGCGACCGCCAGCACCCCCGACCCGCAGCCCACGTCCACCGCCCCACCCCCCGCCGAACATGTGAAAGTGGACGTCCGGACGTCGCATTCGGCCTGTTCGGCGAGCAGTTGGAGGCAGAGGCGGGTCGTCGGGTGAGCGCCGGTGCCGAACGCCTGCGCAGGGTCGATGACGATGTCGAGCAGGTCACCGGCGGCGGGTTCCCAGGGCGGCCGGATCCGCAGGCGGCCGGCGATCTCGACCGGACGGTGGAAGGCGCGCCAGCGGTCGGCCCAGTCGTCGGCGATCTCGGTGCTGCGGATCTCGACAAGCGCGCCGCCGGCGGTCGCGCGCAGGTCGGCGAGCGCGGGCAGCTCGCCGGGCGCACCATAGACCGCGTACTCGATGATGTCCCCGTCCTCGCACTCCTCGACGCCGCCCGGCGCCAGCTCGAGCAGCTCGGCGAGCACGAGCTCGGCGTCGGCCCGAGCGACGCGGATCGCCAGCCGCAGCATCAGCGATGAAAGAGACGGCGCAACTTGGCGGTCAGCGGCTCGTGCGATTGCAGCTGCTCGGGCTCGATCGATGCCGACAGCCGCTCGAGCAGCAAGCGCTGCTCGTCGGTAAGCCGCCGCGGCACGACGACGCCGACGACGACACGCAGATCACCGAAGGCTCCCGGCCGGCCGACCAGCGGCATCCCCCGCCCCCGCTCACGCAGCATCTCCCCGGGCTGCGAGCCCGCCGGCACCTCGACGGCGACCGGCTCACCGCTCGGGTGGTCGACCGTGACAGTCGTACCCAACGCCGCGTCGGGCAGCGCGACATCGGCGACTGCGACGAGGTCGGCGCCGTCGCGCAGCAGGCCGTCGAAGGCCGCGACTCCGATCAGCGCGTAGAGGTCACCCGGCGGGCCGCCGTGCTCACCGGCATGGCCACGGCCTGCAACACGCAGGCGCTGGCCGTCGTCGACGCCGGCCGGGACATCGATCGTCAGCGTCCGCTCGCGCACGACCCGGCCGCGCCCCGAGCACTCGGCGCACGGCGTCTGCGGGATCCGGCCCTCACCGCCGCAGCGGTCGCAGGCCACCTGCCGCATCACCTGGCCGAACGGCGTGCGGGTCGCGGCCTGCAGCACGCCGTGGCCGCCGCAGCGGTCGCAGGTCTCGATCGGGGTTCCCGGCTCGGCACCGTTGCCGCGGCAGTGCTCGCAGCTCTCGATCAGCTCCAGCTCGACCTCGCGCTGAACGCCCGTGTAGGCCTCGGCGAGCGTGAGGTCGACGTGGACGCCGAGATCGTCGCCCTGGCGCGGGCCGCCCGGCGCCTGACCGCCGAACATCGAGCCGCCGAAGAACGCGCCGAGGATGTCCGACAGCGAGCCGAACGCGTCGCTGTGGGCGTGGAAGCCGCCGGCCTTGAGGCCGTCATGACCGAGCCGGTCATAGGTCGCGCGGGTCTGCGGATCGGACAGGATCTCGTATGCCTCCGAGACCTCCTTGAACCGCTCCTCGGCGTCGGCGTCGCCGGGGTTGACGTCCGGATGGTGCTCGCGCGCGAGCCGTCGGAACGCCTTCTTCAACGCCGCATCGTCGGCGTCACGCGCGACGCCGAGCACGTCGTAGGGATCACGCGGCTGGGTCGTGCTCATGGTTCGTAGACGCCGGCGATGAAGTGCGAGAGCTCGAGCGCGGCCTGACGCACCGACCCTATCGCCTGCCCGTAATCCATCGTCACCGGCCCGATCAGCGAGACCGTGCCGAGCCGCCGGGCGGGCAGCCCATAGCCGGCGGTCACGAGCGCCAGCGAGCGCAGCTGGGGCACCTCGTTCTCGGCTCCTATCCGGACCAGCACGTCACGCTCCTCGAGCGCGCTGCGCAGCACGCCGAGCAGCGCGGCGCGACGCTCGAGCATCTGCAGCAGATCCGACAGCTGGACCAGATCCTGAACGCGATGCTCGCCGATCAGCCGTGCGGCGCCGTCGACGTAGAGCGTGTCCTCGGCGCTCTGCTCGAGCTCGGTGAAGACCGGGGCGAGCTGCTGCACGAACGCGCGCTCGATCGGGTTCAGCTCGGGGTCCAGCAGCCGGGTCAGCAGCGCGCGGGTGCCGAGCCCGACTCCGGTCAGGCGCTCGGCGAAGAACTCGGCCGCCCAGGCGGCAAGGCCGGGGTCGACCGCCTGCTCGAATGTGAACACGCGCTTGGTGACGCCGCCGGTCGACGTGATCACGACGACCATCACGACCTGCGGCTGCAGCAGCAGCAGCTCGACGTGACGGACGGTGGCGGTGCCGATCGGAGGTGCTGAGACGATCGCCAAGAGGTTCGTGATCTGAGACAGCGTCTCGCTGGTGATCCGCATCGCCTCGTCGACCTCACGGCGCATCAGGTCGAGGCCGAGCGGCTCGTCGCGCGTGATCAGCCCCTGCTCGCGGATCAGATCGACGTACCAGCGCCGGCCGGCGTCGGTCGGCACGCGCCCGGCGCTGGTGTGCGGGTGGGCGAGCAGGCCGAACTCCTCGAGGATCGCGAGCTCGTGACGGATCGTCGAGGCGCCGACCGCGAGCTCGGGGTCGACGGCAAGCGTCTTCGAGCCGACCGGGTCGCCGTGGGCGGCGACATGCTCGATGACCTTGCGGAGGATCAGCTGCTGGCGTGGAGTCAGCACGCACGCGAGTCTAGGACCGCGCGCAGCGGCAGCCGCGGGCAGGTAGCTTGGTCTGCTTGCCCCGGATCCTCACGGTCGCCCCGACGCTCGCCGACACGGTCATGTCGGTGGGCGGCACGCTCGCGCGCCATGCCGGTGCCGGTCACGACGTGGCCGTCGCGACACTCGACGTCGCCACAGACGCGCAGGAGACGACGGCGAGGCTCGGACTTCAGACCGTCGTCGCCGTGGCAGCCGAGGGAGCACCGGCGGCCCGTGAGGACGCCGTGCTGTCACGCCTGGCCGTCGTGCTGGCACGGGCCGCGCCCGATCTGGTCCTGGCGCCGCTCGGCCTGCACGGCGGCGACGACGCCAAGCTGATCGAGCGGCTTCTGGACCGTCTCGCAGTGCCGCGCCTGCGCTGGGTCGACCTCCCCTACGCGCTGTCGCGCACATCCGGCGCGCCGCTCGGGGCGGGCACGGAGATCGCGATCCCGATCGGCGCACAGATCGACGCCAAGCTCGATGCCTGCTCGATCGTGGGCACCGATGCGCCGCTCGAGCGGCTGCGCGCCCACGCCGTCGCCGAGGGCCGGCGACTCGGCGCCGGCGAGCCGGTCGAGGTGCTGCTGGCGCCGCCGGAGAGCGGCGACCGGCCTAGAACAGACGCTGACGGTCGCGGCGCAGCATGAAGCCGTGGCCGGAGCGGTTCGTGCAGGTCAGCCCGCTGGCCCGTGACCGGCAGGTGATCCCGAAGTGGCTGATCGAGCTGCCGTAGGCCAGCGCCCGCGTCTTGCTCGGATCGGCGATCGCGTCGCTGACGCAGTTGCGGTAAGCGCGACCGCGTGGCTTGATGCCGAACGAGAAGCCGTAGTCGAACTGGCAGCTCTTGGGCCGCTTCGGCGGGCTGTTGGTCGGGCGGTAGACGTCACAGCGCAGGTACTTGGCGCCCGTGTCGAGGCTGAAGAAGCCACAGATCGAGGTCCCGGACGGCGTCTTGAAGGTCTTCATCGAGAACGCGGACGCGGACGCCGTCGACGTCGCCAGGATCAGGATCGCGAGCAGCAGGGAGCGGCGCATACGCAAGGTCTACACGATCTGAGCGACGCTGCCGCCATCAACCGACCAGGCTGCGCCGGCTACGTTCGCGGCGCGCTCGGAGCAGAGGAAGACGATTACGTCGGCGATCTCCTGCGGGCCGGCCAGCACGCCACGCGGAATCTTGGCGCCGGCCGCCTCGATCGCCTCCGCCGGCGTCGTGCCGCTGCGGGCGGCGATCTGCTCGGCGAGCCCGCCGGCCCCGGTCCAGAGACCGGTCGCGACCGGACCGGGAGCGACCGCGTTGACGAGCACGCCGCGGGCGGCGAACGCATCGGCGTAGGCGCGCGAGAGCGACAGCATCGCCGCCTTGCCGACCGAGTAGGCGGCGTTTGCAGCCGACGGCCGCTTGCCCGAAGAGGAGCTGACGTTGACGATCCGCCCCCAGCCCCCGAGCGCCATCAGCGGGGCGGCGGCGCGCATCAGCCGCATCGGCGCCATCACGGAGAGCGCGAGCTGCTGCTCCCAGTCCCCGTCGTCGAGCCGGTCAAGCGGAACGTTGCGCGAGGTGCCGGCGCCGTTGACGAGGATGTCGAGGCCGCCGAGCGCCGCCCGTGCGTGATCGACGATCAGCTCGCCGGCGTCCGGCGTCGTCACGTCGGCGGCCAGCGCCGCGCAGCCGATCCGCTCGGCCGCGGCGGCGACGGTCGCGCGGCCTCGTGCGACGATCAGAACGTGCGCCCCCTCGGCCACCAGCCGCTCGGCGACCGCTAGGCCGATCCCGCTGCTGCCGCCGGTGACGACCGCCTGCTTGCCCGCGAGACCGAGGTCCATGCGCTGAGCCTATGCGCCGAGCAGCGCGTCGAGCATGACCACCGTGTTCTGGTTGCGCGCGGTCAGGTCACGGTCGGCCGCCTTGGAGGCGAAGGTCGAGCGCGGACGGACGCGCTCCACCGACGAGTCCCAGTAGAGGACGCCCGGTCCGGCTGCCAGCGCCTCGACCGCAGGGTCGATCGCGATCTGCGCCATCAGCTCCGCGGCCGTCGCCGGCGGCCGCACGAACAGGACGTGGTAGCGCCGCCGGTCGTCGGCGCCCCAGCCGTCCGGTGCCGCCGCGATCACCTGACGCAGCTCGTCGTGAGAGATGACGGTCACGCGCAGATCGAGCCCGGTCGCAACGCCGATCAGCCGCTCGCAACGCTCGATCAGCTCGCCGGCCGGCGCCTGCGGAGCCGTGAAGAGGACGTTGCCGCTGTTGATGTAGGTCGAGACCTGCTCGAAGCCGGCCCGCTCGAACGCGGTCCGCAGGTCGGCCATCACGACCCTGGTCCTGCCGCCGACGTTGACACCGCGCATAAGGCAGACGTAACGCATGGCCTGGAGGATCGCGCAGCAGATGGGTTGCGGCACCAGAGGCGCACCACATATATTCGTCGCTCCTATAGTGCTTGCTATAGGAGTGTCCGCTATAGTGGCCTGATGGCCGGGCACACGAACCCGTTCCGCTTCGGTGCGCTTGCCCGGGACGATTCGTTCACGGACCGCGAGCCGGAGCTGGCAGAACTCCGCGCCGACGCCCGCAACGGCCAGGACGTCGTGATCTTCGCGCCGCGTCGGTACGGCAAGACATCACTGGTAGACAGGCTCCAGCAGGCGCTGATAGCCGACCGGATCCTCGTCGGTCAGGTCAACCTGATGACCTGCCCGACGCGGGCGCGGTTCGCCGAAAAGCTGGCCGAACTCGTCTGGGAGGCCTATGCGGGTCCGCTCGCCCGTGCCCGGGATGCCGCAGTTCGCATCTTTCGTGGTCTGCGCGTCTCCCCTGTGATCGGCCTCGACCCCGACAGCGGCCGAATGACGTTCTCGTTCGCCGGCGCCGCCCGGGCGTCGGACCTCGATGCGACGATCGAACGGCTGCTCGAGCTGATCGCCGAGCTCGCGACCGAACGGGAGCGCCGCGCCGTCGTGATATTCGACGAGTTCCAGGAGGTCGTGGGACTGGATCGCGGCCTGCCGAAGCTGCTGCGCTCGGTCTTCCAGGAGCAGCCGGAGGTCTGTCACCTGTACCTCGGCAGCAAGCGCCACATGATGGAGCAGATCTTCAACGACGAGGACGAGCCGTTCTGGCGCAGCGCCAAGCACCTCGAGCTTGGACCAATCCCGGCCGGTGCGTTCATCGCCTACATCGGGCAGCGCTTCCGTGACAGCGGCCGGCGCACTGACGCCGGAGTCGCGGAACGAGTGCTCGAGCTGACCGGCGGACATCCGTACGCAACCCAGGAGCTGTGCTACTTCCTCTGGGAGGAGACACCGCGCCGCGGCATCGCCCGGCTGGGCGCACTCGACGCCGCGCTGACCGCCGTCCTGCGCTCGGAGAACGCGCACTTCTCGCTGCTCTGGGATGGCCTCGCTGCCGGCCAGCGCGTGCTGCTGACAGCGCTCGCCGTCGAGCCGGGCCGGCCGTTGACCGAGGCCTACCGCAGCCGACACCCGGGACTGCCGGCGGCGTCGGCGACACAGAAGGCGCTCGAGGCGCTCGCACGGCAGGAGATCATCATCCGCGACGGCGGCCACGCGACGATCGGCGAGCCGTTCCTCGACGCCTGGATCCGGGCCGAGATCCTGTGATTAGCTTCAGCCGATGAAGCTCTACGTCTGCAGCGGTGAGAGCACCGACATCCCCGGTCCGATCGACGTCCATCCGTGCGCCAAGGCGATCCACGCGCTCGACCGGGCGGGGATCGAATACGAGCGTGTCGTTGTCGGCGGCAAGCGGATGATGCCGTGGACGCTGCGCGGTCCGGCCCGCGACGAGATCGAGCGTCTCTCGGGCCAGCGGCTGGTGCCGATTCTGGTGCTCGATGACGGCGAGGTCATCAGCGGCGGCGGCAAGATCGTCGCCTGGGCGAAGGAGAGCGCCACGTCGCAGTAGCCGCGACCGTTCCGCCCGCAGTCGATGTGGGGTCGTGTCCCCCGCCTCGGAGGGACCACGCCGGCTGTCTCGGTATGGGGTCATGCCCCCCGGACCACGCCGGCTGTCTCGGTGTGGGGTCATGACCCCCGGACCACGCCCAGCGGCCGGTGTGGAGTCGTGTCCCCCGCCTCGGAGGGACTACGCCTGATCTCCTCGACGGGGGACACGACCCCACACCGGTGAGCGCGCGCGGTTGCCGCACGACATCAGGCGCGCCGCGGCTCGCAAGCTGAAGCACCATCAGCGCGAGGGAGTGATAGCGGCCGCTCGCCAGGACGCAGGCTGCGACGCATACCACCAGCCGCGAGGGAGCGATAGCGGCCGCTCGCCAGGACGCAG
>CAZYMM010000092.1:0-8601 GCA_964648515.1 uncultured Conexibacter sp. | reverse complement strand
TCGACGAGCTGCACCGCACCGGCGGCAGGTACGGCCTGGCCACGCTCTGCATCGGCGGCGGCATGGGCATCGCAACGATCGTGGAGGCGATCTAGACATGACCGATTTCACCAACACGATCGAGTGGGAGCAGGACGCGGACGGCGTCGTCATCCTGACCCTCAACGACCCCAACCAGTCGGCGAACACGATGAACGTCGACTACGGCCACTCGATGCATGCCGCCGTCGAGCGCCTGCAGGCCGAGAAGGAGCAGGTCAAGGGCGTGATCATCCGCTCGGCGAAGAAGACCTTCTTCGCCGGCGGCGACCTCAACGACCTGAAGGCTGTCCAGCCCGAGCAGGCGGCCGATTTCGCGGCCGGTCTCGACCAGATCAACGCCGATCTGCGCACGCTCGAGACGCTCGGGATCCCGGTCGTCGCGGCGATCAACGGCGCAGCGCTCGGCGGCGGCCTCGAGATCTGCCTGGCCACCCACCACCGGGTCGCGATCGACTCGCCACAGGTCAAGCTCGGCTTCCCGGAGGTCAAGCTCGGCCTGCTGCCCGGCGGCGGCGGCGTCACACGGACCGTCCGCATGTTCGGAATCGCCCAGGCGCTGATGGGCCTGCTGCTGCAGGGCCAGGAGCTGCGCCCCGACAAGGCCAAGGAGATGGGGCTGATCGACGAGATCGTCCCCACGATCGACGGCCTCGTTCCGGCCGCCAAGGCCTGGATCGCCGCCCAGGGCGATGACTTCAGCGGCCAGCCGTGGGACGTCAAGGGCTACAAGATCCCGGGCGGAACGCCGTCGAACCCGCAGCTCGCGCAGATGCTGCCCGCCTTCCCTGCCAATCTGCGCAAGCAGATCAAGGGCGCCAACTACCCGGCGCCGCACCACATCATGGCTGCGGCGGTCGAGGGCGCGCAGGTCGACTTCGACTCGGCGCGCAGCATCGAGGGCCGCTACTTCGTGGACCTCGCGACCTCGCCGGTCGCCAAGAACATGATCGAGGCGTTCTTCTTCAACCTCCAGGAGGTGAACGGCCTGCGCGGCCGTGACAAGGACGCGGAGCGCTGGCAGGCCGAGAAGGTGGCCGTGCTCGGCGCCGGCATGATGGGCGCCGGCATCGCCTACCAGTGCGCCAAGAACGGCATCGAGGTCGTGCTCAAGGACGTCTCCGTCGAGGCGGCCGAGCGCGGCAAGGGCTACTCGCAGGGGCTCGTCGACAAGGCCGTCGGCCGCGGCCGGATGACGCAGGAGAAGGCCGACGAGCTGCTGGCCCGGATCCACCCGACCGCCGACGCCGCCGACGCGGCCGGCTGCGATCTGGTGATCGAGGCCGTGTTCGAGGAGCCGAGCGTCAAGCGAGCGGCCTGGGAGGAGATCGAGCCGGTCGTGGCCGGCGACGCGCTGCTCGGGTCGAACACCTCGACGATGCCGATCACCGGCCTGGCCGACAACGTGCAGCGGACCGAGGACTTCATCGGTCTGCACTTCTTCAGCCCGGTCGACAAGATGCCGCTGCTGGAGATCATCAAGGGCGAGAAGACCTCGGACGAGGCGCTGTCGAAGGCACTCGATCTGGCCAAGCAGATCAAGAAGACGCCGATCGTGGTCAACGACTCGCGCGGATTCTTCACCTCGCGGGTGATCGGGACCTTCATCAACGAGGGCATCGCAATGGTCGCCGAGGGGATCCCGGCACCGACGATCGAGCAGGCGTCCGCACAGGCCGGTTACCCGGCGCCGGTGCTGCAGCTGACCGACGAGCTCAACATGAAGCTGATGGCCAAGATCCGCAACGCCACGCGCGACGCTGTGATCGCCGCGGGCGGCAGCTGGGAGCCCCATCCGGCCGAGGCGGTGCTCGACCGGATGCTGGAGCTCGACCGGCCCGGCAAGCTCGAGGGTCGCGGCTTCTACGACTACGCCGAGGGCAAGCGAACCGGGCTCTGGCCGGATCTGCACGCGGAGTTCGCATCCGGAAGCGACATCGACCCGATGACCATCTCGCTGACCGACCTGAAGGAGCGGATGATGTTCGTCGAGGCGATCGAATCGGTCAAGTGCCGTGACGAGGGCGTGATCGAGTCGACGGCCGACGCCAACATCGGCTCGATCTTCGGGATCGGCTTCCCCGCCTGGTCGGGCGGCGTACTGCAGTACATCGACAACTACGTCGGGACAGATGACCGCCGCGGCCCGGCCGGCTTCGTCGAGCGTGCACGGGAGCTCGCGGCTAGATACGGCGAGCGGTTCGACCCGCCGGCCTCGCTGGTCGAGATGGCCGAGCAGGGCGGCAGCTACGCGGCCGCCGCGGTCGCGGCGACCGCCTGACGCGAGTCTGGGTAACAGGCATCCCCGGCTGGGCCCTTGAGCCCGGCCGGGGATGCCTGCAACGCATTTTGTGAACTGAACCACGGTTGCTAGCCGCCGACTACCTGGAGATGCCCAGGTTTTCGAGGTCGCTGCTGCGTGGCGCGCCGGCGCTGCTGCTCTGGGTGGCGGCGGTCGCGCTGATCGCCGTACCTGCACGGGCATCCGCCGACGGCCTGCCCCAGACCTGCGTCGTCAAGAGCGATCACTCGGTCTGGTGCTGGGGGAGCGTCAGCGACACGGACGTCTTCGGTACCGCCGTGCCGGTCCGGATCGGAGCAATCGACGATGCGGCGACGGTCGGCGGCCAGCTCGACACAAGCTGCGCGCTGCGGCTCTCAGGCTCCGTCGTCTGCTGGGGCAACAACCGCAGCGGGCAGCTGGGGGACGGAACCAACCTCAACAGCAGCTCGCCGGTCGCGGTCAGCGAGCTCGACGATGCCGTACAGCTCTCGACCGGGTTCGACTCGAGCTGTGCCGTCCGCAGCGGTGGAACCATCGTCTGCTGGGGCAGCAACTCAGACGGCATGCTCGGCGACGGCACAACGGACAACTCCAACGTCCCGCACACGGTGCGCAACGTCAGCGATGCGATCGAAGTCTCAGCCGGACCCAATCACGCCTGCGCCGTGCTCTCGGACCACACCGTCGTCTGCTGGGGCGGCAACAACAGCGGCGAGCTCGGCGACGGCACCACCCAACTGTCAGCGGCGCCGGTCGCCGTCGGCGGGCTACAGAACGTACGGTCGGTCGCCACAGGCATCAGCTCGAGCTGCGCGCTGCTGACGGACGGGGCGATCCGCTGCTGGGGCGCCAACTACTTCGGGCTGCTCGGCAACGGCGGCGACGACGAGGACGGCTCCTTCGTGCCGGTCGCCGTCAGCGGCATCGACGACGCGGTCTCGGTCGTCGCGCTCGGCTCTCGCTACTGCGCGGTGCTGGTCTCGGGCCGGGTGGCCTGCTGGGGGATCGATTACGCGGATGCGGTGATCGGCAACGAGGCGGCGGCGGCCCGCATGCCGGAGCCCGTGCCGGGACTCAACGATGCGGTGTTCCTGGCCGGCGGAATGACCGGCTCCTGTGCCGTGCGCCGCAATCATCGTGTTGCCTGCTGGGGCCACAACGTCGCCGGGATCCTCGGCAACGGGCGCCCGCCGCTGCTGACTGAACCCGAGCGGCCGGTGCAGGGCCTCACCGACGCGACCGCGATCCGCAGCGCCAACTTCTTCAGCTGTGTGCTGACCACGGCACGCACCGTGCGCTGTTGGGGCATGGGACCGTTCGGTGACGGTGCCGACAGCCCGTTCCGGTTCTCGTCCGCCCCGGCATCTGTGCCCGGCGCGAGCGACATCACGGACTTCGACGTCGGCAGCTCGCACGGCTGCGGCGTGACGACCAGCGGCCACGTGAGATGCATCGGCTCCGGCCAGGAGGGCCGGCTCGGCAACGGCTCGGACGAGGACTCGTTCCTGGCCACAGCCAATGTCGACACGATCGGCGATGCGACGGCGGTGGCAACCGGTGACGCGCACAGCTGCGCGCTGCGCAGCGGCGGCCTCGTCTCGTGCTGGGGCGATGACCGCTACGGCCAGCTCGGCGACGGCGGCAGCGAATCATCCAACGTGCCCGTGGACGTCGACGGGATCGCCCCGACGACCGCGATCGCCGCCGGCGAGGACTCGACCTGCGCGATCACCGGCGGCGGGAACGTCTGGTGCTGGGGCGCGATCGTCCCCGGTGGGAGCCCCTCGCCGGTGGCCGGGCTCGACGACGCGATCGCGATCACCGTCGGCGGCGGACACGCGTGCGCGGTCCGCGCAGACAACACCGCGGCGTGCTGGGGTGAAAACGGGTACGGCCAGCTCGGTGACGGCGGCCACGACGACAGCTCGGCACCGGTCCCCGTCAGCGGATTGAGCGATGTCGCGAAGCTTGCCGCCACCGACCGCGCCACCTGCGCGACCGGCGACGACGGCAGCGCGTACTGCTGGGGCCAGACGCTCGAAGGCGCGCTCGATTTCGGGTCCTCACCGCAGCGGCTCACGGGCATCGGCAGCGCCACCGACATCGCAATCAGCCACTGGACCGTCTGCGCGACGCTCACCGGCGGCAGCGCGACCTGCCTCGGCGGCGACATCTACGGCATCGGCCTGTTCGGCGACGGCGACGGCCCGACCGGCCACGGACCGCAGGCGATCCCGGCCGATGTCGTCGGGATCACCGACGCCTTCACCGGCCTGCCGGACCCGCCGGACCCGCCGGACCCGACCGATTCGACAGGCCCGGCCGTCGCCTCCACCCCGATCCCAGCGGACGAGCGCAGCGATGCGGCGCCCGCGCCACAACCGCCAGCCCCCGCCCCGGCGACGGTCAAACTCGCCCGCCGCGAGCTCAGCTTCAGCGGCTACCGGATCGGACGCAACACCGGTGTCTGCCCGAAGGCCGTCCGCGTCACCGCAACGACCAGCCGTGGGCGCTACACGCAGATCGTCGCCGTCACGAAGCGCGAGGGCGCCTGCGTGATCACCGGCGCCCGCCTCACCCTGCCCCAGTGGGTCTGGCAGCGCAAGACGATCAAGATCGCGATCAGCCGCCACAAGCAGTTCAAGCACGTGATCAGGCTGCGGCGCGCTCAGACCTGATCGCCGACGGCGGTCCTATGCTGCTCTGGCCCGCCGATGACCGCCGACACTGCCCCGAACCACCAGCAGAACCCGTGGCCCGCGCTGTGGGCGCTGGTGATCGGGTTCTTCATGATCCTCGTCGACGTCACGATCGTGACCGTCGCGACGCCGGCGATCATGCGCGGCCTCGACGCCGACGTCGGCAACGTGATCTGGGTCTCGAGCGCCTACATGCTCGCCTACGCGGTGCCGCTCCTGATCACCGGCCGGCTCGGTGACCGGATCGGCCCGAAGTGGGTCTACCTCGCCGGTCTGACGCTGTTCACCGGCGCATCGCTGTGGTGCGGGCTGACGAGCACGATCGGCGAGCTGATCACCGCCCGGGTCATCCAGGGCCTCGGCGCTTCGCTGATGACCCCGCAGACGATGTCGGTGATCACGCGGACCTTCCCGGCCGAGCGGCGCGGCACCGCGATGTCGCTCTGGGGCGCCGTCTCCGGCGTCGCGATGATCGTCGGACCGGTGCTCGGCGGCCTGCTGGTCGACGGGCCCGGCTGGGAGTGGATCTTCTTCATCAACGTCCCGATCGGCGTGATCGGCTTCGTGCTGGCTTGGCGGCTGGTACCGGACCTTCCGACCCACAATCACGACTGGGACTGGCTCGGCGTCGCGCTGTCGGCGATCGCGATGTTCTGCATCGTCTTCGGTATCCAGGAGGGCGAGCGCTACCAGTGGGGCACGATCACCGGCTTCCTGACCGTGCCGATGCTGATCGGCTTCGGCGTGCTCGTCTTCGCCGCCTTCATCTTCTGGCAGAGCCGCAACCGCAATGAGCCGCTGGTGCCGCTCGGGATCTTTCGCGACCGCAACTTCTCGCTCGCCAACGCCGCAATCGCCACCGTCGGCCTGGCGATGACGAGCATGGGCTTCCCGTTCATGCTCTGGGCCCAGCTCGTCCGCGGCCTGTCGCCGATGACATCGGGGCTCTTGATGCTGCCGATGGCCGTCTGCGCGGCGATCGCCGCGCCGTTCGTCGGTCGGATCGTCGACCGCGTCCAGCCTCGCATCATCCCCACGCTCGGGCTACTGCTCGCCGCCGGCAGCATCTGGTGGACGAGTACGGCGATGACGGCGACCGGCTCCTGGGTGCCGATCCTCGCGTCCGGCGCCGTCCTCGGCCTGGCCAACGCCTGCATGTGGGCGCCGCTGGCCGCGACCTCGATGCGCAACCTTGACCCGGCGTCGGCGGGCGCCGGGTCGGGCATCTACAACGCGACCCGCCAGGTCGGCAGCGTGATCGGCGCGGCCGCGATCGCGGCGCTGATCGAGGCGCGGATCGCTGCGAACCTCCCGGGTGCCTCGTCCCAGACCGGAGCGCTCGGCACGAGCGCGCTGCCCGAGCCGCTCCACGTCGGCTTCTCGGCCGCGATGAGCGAGTCGCTGCTGCTGCTCTGCGCGACCGCGCTGATCGTCGGTGCGCTGACGGCGGTGATGCTGCGAGACGACCGCGGCAGACGATCCGACCCGGCTTGAGCCGAGTTCGAGCCGAGCTCGCCGCCGCCGACGGCAACCGGACCGAGCGCCTAACCCCAGCGTGAGGTGAGCTCGTCGGGGTGCGGGCAGAGGCCACCACGGCCGGGACAGCCGCGGCAGAGGAAGGCACCCGGGTGTGCGGACGGCTCGGCGGCACCGGCCACTAGCAGGCCGGCGCGTGCGCGCAGCTGCTCGCGCAGCGACTCGGAGTCGGCGGCGCTGTAGTGCGCGGTCGCAGGCTGCTCGGCGCGCTTGATGTAGAGGTGGGCGACCTCAACCGTCCGTGCGCCGGCGGCCAGCGCGGCGAGCGCGTAGATCCGGCGCTGTGCGCCGTAGTGATCCTCGGTTAGCGCCTCGAGGTCGGTGTCCGCCGCAACCGCGTCGGTCTTGTAGTCGATCACCAGCGCGGTGCGGTCATCGAGCGCGAGCACGTCGATGAACCCGTGCAGCAACGGCATCGCATCGCCTGCCACCGAACAGGCGAACGGATGCTCGAAGCGAACGTCGGGGCAGTCGAGCGCGCGTCGCACGACCGCTGCGCCGAGTGCGCGCCCGGCCAGCGAGCAGGCCTCCTCGAGCTCGGCGGCGACCGGCCTCAGCCCCAGTCTCGCGGCCAGCTCCTGCGCCCGCGCGAGCGTGGGCGGTGCGGGCGCCTGCGGCGAGACCAGCGCCAGCAGCTCGTGCACGAGCGTGCCGCGCTCGTGTGCCTGCAGCCCGGCCTCACCGCCCTGCTTCGGCGCCCGCGCCAGCAGCGGGTCGAATCCGTTCTCGGGCAGGCCGAGCCGTGACTGCAGGTGATAGCGGTAGTGGCAGCGCTCGAACCGTGTCAGCGTCGAGTAGCTGAGCGCGGCCGGCGCATCGGGCGGGCGCTGCGACAGGCCGGCCGGCGCCCGTGTGGGCGGCGAGGCTTCGTCTGCGACCTGCCTAGCAACCGCAGGCACGGGTGCTGGTGCGGCGATGCTGCGCCGCACGACCACGCGCACGCCGGGTTGTTCAGGCCGCTCCGGATGCGTGCAGACGGTGTCGAGATCACCGTCCGGGTACTGCTCGAGCAGCGCTTCGAGCCGCGGCACGAACGCCGTGACCAGCCAGCCGCCCGGCGCCGCCTGGCTCGGCAGCGGCAGCGGCCCGGACAGGACCAGACGCTCGCGCGCGCGGGTGACGGCGACGTGGAAGACACGCTGCTCCTCCTCACGTTCGGCGAGCTTGTGGGCCGCATTGAGCTCGGCGTAGTCGCCGGTCTCGTGCGAGTTGCCGTACGCATCACGGGCCTTGAACCCGAGCCGCTCGCCATCGGTGAGCAGACGCGGTGTGGTGCCGGCGCGCCCGCGCCCGAGATCAGCGACACAGACCACGTCCCACTCGAGCCCCTTGGCGGCATGGATCGTCATCAACCGCACCGACTCACCGTCGTCGGCGACCGGCGCATCGGACTCGCGTGCCGCCGCCTCGATCTCGGCGGTCAGCAGGTCGGTCAGGCCGCGCACATCGTGACCGTGTGCGCGCTCGTACTCGCCGGCGATCCGCAGCAGCTTGAGCACATTGGACCAGCGTTGCGGTCCGCCCGGCTGGGCCAGCACCTTCAGGTCATAGCCCGTGCGCGCGATCACACGCTCCAGCAGCTCGGCGATCCCGCGCCGGGCAGAGTCGCGCCGCTCAGCCGCCAGCCAGGGCACGAGTCCGACCAGCCGCTCGCGGTCGGCGGGGGGCAGTGCGGCGTACAGCTCGCCGCCGGTCTCGGAGAACTCCCGCACGAGCCGGCGCCAACGCTCACCAGGAGGCGAGGCCGCCGCGACCAGCGCGAGCGCATCGGCTGAGACTCCGCAGAGCGGCGAGCGGAGCACGCCGAACAGCGCGATCTCATCGCCGGGGTTGGCGAGCAGTGCCAGGTAGGCGCAGAGCTCGAGCGTCTGGGTGCGTGCCCAGAAGCCACCGCCGGCGGCGACGGCCGGCACCCCTGCCTGTTCGAGCGCCCGCTTGTAGATCGCGGCGTCGCCGAGCGCGCGCAGCAGGACCACGATCTTCCCCGGCTCGGTGCCGCCGGCGAGCAGGCCTGCGATCCGCTCGGCCAGGAGCGCGGCCTCG
>CAZYMM010000091.1:0-8742 GCA_964648515.1 uncultured Conexibacter sp. | reverse complement strand
CGGACCTCGACGACGTGGGTCGGCGCCGACGTGCTCATCTCGTCCAGCCCATCGGCCGACGACACTACCAGCGCGTGGTCGCAGCCCAGCGCCGCGAGCGCGCCCGCGAGGGTCTCGAGATAGGCCGGGTCGGCGACGCCGATCACCTGGCGGCGCGCGCCGGCCGGGTTGGTCAGCGGGCCGAGAACGTTGAAGATCGTGCGGATCGCGAGCTCCTTGCGGACCGGGATCACCCAGCGCGTCGCCGCATGATGGGCGGGCGCGAACATGAAGCCGAAGCCGACCGCGTCGATGCAGCGGCCGACGGCCTCGGCGCCGAGGTCGATGCGGGCGCCGAGCGCCTCGAGCACGTCGGCCGACCCGGAGGAGGCGGTCGCCGAGCGGTTGCCATGCTTGGCGACCGCGCAGCCGGCGCCGGCGGCGACGAGCGCCGCCGTGGTCGAGACGTTGAACGTCGTGCGGCCGCCGCCGGTGCCGGCGGTGTCGACGAGCCGCTCGCGGACCGAGCTGACCGGCGTCGCGAGCCGGCGCATCGCCTCGGCCAGCCCGGCGACCTCGGCGACCGTCTCGCCCTTGGTCCGCAGCCCGATCAGGAATGCGGCGATCTCGATCTCGGACGCGGCGCCGTCCATGATCTCGCGCAGCACCGCCGCGCTCTCCTCGCGGCCGAGGTCGTGGCCGCAGGCAAGGCGGTCATTGGCCTTCGTGAGCGTCGGGTTCGGCATTCGTCAGGCGATGAACGTGCGCAGCAGGTCGAGCCCCAGCGGTGTCAGCACCGACTCGGGATGGAACTGCACACCGTAGACGGGCAGCTCGCGATGACGGATCCCCATCACCAACTCCGGCTCGCCGGCGCTCCAGGAATCGACGATGAAGCAGTCCGGGAGCGCATCGCGGGCGACGACCAGTGAGTGGTAGCGGCCGACCTCGAGCGGCGACGGCAGGCCCTGATAGAGGCCGGCGCCGTCATGCTCGATCATCCCCGCCTTGCCGTGGACGGGCACGTGACGCACGACCTCGCCGCCGAAGACCTGGGCCAGCGCCTGATGGCCGAGGCAGACGCCGAGCGTCTCCACCCCGGCCTCCGGGAAGCGGCGCATCACCTCAAGCGAGACGCCGGCGTCGTCTGGCGTGCACGGCCCCGGCGACACGACGACCCGGTCGGGGTCGCGCCGCAGCAGCGCATCGACGGTCTCGACATCGTTGCGCACGACCTCGACCTCGCAGCCGAGCGCGCCCAGATACTGGACGAGGTTGTAGGTGAACGAGTCGTAGTTGTCGATCACAAGCACTTTCGTGCCAGTCGTTTGCGAGTCTCCTTCGATAGCTCGCGGGCTCTCGTTCTCGTGCGCCACGAGCCGTATTCTCGCGCATCGTGAACGGCCTGCTGCGCACACTGGCGATCAGACCGGCTGTGCTGACGCTGCTGATGGCCGTCGCGCTGCTCGCCGGCGCCCCGATCGCGCAGGCCTGGTGGGCGCCCGAGCCCGGCAGCCAGTGGCAGTGGCAGCTCAGCGGCCAGAAGATCGACACGACGATCAACGTCCCGGTCTATGACCTCGATGCCGACTCGACACCGGCGTCGGTCGTCAAGGCGCTCCACGCCAAGGGCCGCAAGGTCGTCTGCTACATCGACGCCGGCTCCTGGGAGAGCTATCGCAGCGACCGGCGTGCGTATGCGCCTTCGCTGCTCGGCCGCAGGGTCGGCGGTTGGCCGGCCGAGCGCTGGGTCGACATCCGCCGCCTCGACGGCCCGGCCGGCCCGACCGGAAGAACGCTGCGCCAGATCCTGACCGCCCGCATCGACCGCTGCCGCGCCAAGCGGTTCGATGCCGTCGAGCCCGACTGGATGGACAGCTACGTCCAACCGACCGGATTTGCGATCAGCACGGCCCAGCAGCTCCGCTTCAACCGGTTTCTCGCGCGCACCGCCCACGCCCGCGGCCTCGGCGTCGCGCTCAAGAACGACAAGGAGCAGACCAGGGCGCTGGCCGGCGACTTCGACTTCGGCATCGACGAGGAGTGCCAGCACTGGCATGAGTGCCTCGGCCGCGGCGTCAAGGGCGACCCCGGCTGGGCGCCCTTCATCGCCGCCGGCAAGGCGGTGCTGAACGCCGAGTACACCGACCAGACCGGCAGCTGCACCCAGCCGCGCGGCCTCTCCTCGATCCTCAAGCACCGCAACCTCGGCAGCTGGCGCAGGCAGTGTCCGGTGCGGCTCCGCTGAGCCGTCGCGCTGCTCAGAACCAGCCGGGCTGGCCGGCCGCCAGCTCGATCGCGCCCTTGACCGCGCGCGCCTTGTTCTCGGACTCCTCGAACTCGTAGTGCGGCTTGGCGTCGGCGACGGTACCGCCGCCGGCCTGGATGTGGGCGACGCCATCCTTGATCACGACCGTGCGGATGTGGATGCAGGTGTCTAGATCACCGGAGTAGCCGACGTAGCCGACGGCGCCGCCGTAGCCGCCGCGCTTGACCGGCTCGAGCTCGTCGATGATCTCCATCGCCCGGACCTTCGGCGCCCCCGACAGCGTGCCGGCGGGCAGGATCGCCCGCAGCGCGTCGAGCGGCGTCATCCCCGCGCGCAGCGTGCCGGAGACCGACGAGACGAGGTGCATCACGGTCGAGTACTGCTCGACCGAGAGCAGCTCGTCGACGTTGATCGTGCCGAACTCGCAGACGCGGCCGAGGTCGTTGCGGGCCAGATCGACGAGCATGATGTGCTCGGCCCGCTCCTTCTCGTCCTCGAGCATCTCCTGCGGGTCGGCGCCGCGCGGACGCGTGCCGGCGATCGGCCGCATCGACGCGTGGCCGGCGGTGACGGTCAGCAGCGCCTCCGGCGACGCGCCGACGATCTCGAAGTCGCCGAAGTCCAGGAAGTACATGTACGGCGAGGGGTTGACCGCGCGCAGCCCGCGGTAGACCGAGAACGGGTCGAGGCCGCCGAGGTCGGCGCTCCAGCGCTGCGACGGCACGACTTGGAAGGCGTCGCCGGCGTAGACGTACTCGATGATCCGCTCGACCATGCCCTCGAACCGCTCGCGCTCCATGTTGGAGCTGAACTGAGGGACCGGGCGCGGTGCGCGATCGGCCGCCGGCCGCGGCAGCGGGCCGTCGAGGATCGCGCGGATCTCAGCGATCGTGCGGGCGGCCTGCTCGTAGGAGCGCTCGAGGTCGGCGGTCTCGGCGTTGGCGAGGATCGTGACCGTATGCCGCAGATGGTCGAAGATCACGAGCGCGTCGCTGACCATCAGCGCCATGTCCGGCAACCCGAGCGGATCGGGGTTCGGTGCCGCAAGCTTGGTCTCGACGGTGCGCACGAGGTCGTAGGCGAAGAAGCCGACCGCCCCGCCGGTGAACGGCGGCGCGTCGGGGAACGGCGCCTGGCTGCGGGCGGCGGCACGGCCCGCGAGCTCGTACGGATCACCCTCATCGCCCAGCGACCAGCGCACGACGTCGCGCGGCCGCACGCCGATGAACGAGTAGCGGCCGACGTGCTGGCCCTGGGCCGCGGACTCGAGCAGGAAGGCGCCGCCCTCGCGGCTCGCGGCGCGCAGCTTCAGGAAGGCCGAGACCGGCGTCTCGCAGTCGTCGATCTCGGTGTGGCGCAGCGGTACGAGGTCGTAGCCCGCGGCGAGCTCGCGGGCCTCGGCCGGCGACGGCGTGATCGCGAGCTCAGCCACGGCGCCCGGCCAGGACGGCGGTCACGTCGGCGAGCGTGCGGCCGCGCGAGCGCAGCAGCACGAGCAGGTGGTAGATCAGGTCGGCGCCCTCGTTGTCGACGCGCTCATCGCTCTCCTGCCGCGCGGCCCTGGCGACCTCCTCGGCCTCCTCCTGCACCTTCTCGCCGATCAGCGCCGGATCGTCGAGCAGCGCGACCGTGTACGAACCGGGTGGGCGCTCGGCCGCGCGCTGAGCGAGCGTGCGCTCCAGATCGGGCAGCAGCTCGTGCGGTGCCGGCGGCTCGAGCTGACCTTCGTGAAAGCAGCTGCGGGCGCCGGTGTGGCAGGCCGGGCCGGCCGGCTCGACGAGCGCGAGCAGCGCGTCACCGTCACAGTCGAGCCGCAGCGCGCGCACGCGCTGGGTGTTGCCCGAGGTCGCGCCCTTGTGCCAGAGCTCACCGCGTGACCGGCTCCAGAGGTGGAGCTCACCGGTGGCACGGGTGCGTTCGATCGCCTCGGCGTTGGCATAGGCGAGCGTCAGGACCTCACCGGTGTTCCAGTCCTGGATGACTACGGGCACGAGCCCCTGTGCGTCGTAGCGCGGTTGCACGGTCGCCGGAAGTCTAGATGAGTGATTCCGAGCTCTCGCGTCCGCTCTCGCACGCCGGGCGGCGCCGGATCGCCACCCGATCCCTTGCCGATCCAACCAGGATCGGCCACGGGAACGCGCGTCGCCCGGCATCCACCCCGCGCACGACCGCGACCACGAGCGACACGGAATCAGTCATCTAGGCAGCGGGGGCAGCGACATATCCGCGGCGCAGCAGCGGCTCGATCTCGGCGGCCGGAACCGGGCGGCCGAGCAGGTAGCCCTGTGCCAGCGGGCAGCCGTGCGCGACCAGGAACAGGCGCTGGGCCTCGGTCTCTACACCCTCGGCGACCGCGTCCATCCCGAGCGCGGCGGCGAGCTCGATGATCGCGGTCACGATCGCCGCCGCCTCGGGATCTGCGGGCACGCCGACCAGGAACGAGCGATCGATCTTCAGCGCCTGGACCGGCAACCGGCGCAGCCGTGCAAGCGACGAGTAGCCGAGGCCGAAATCGTCGACGGCGACACCGATGCCGAGCTCGGAGAGCTCACGCAGCACGCGCTCGCTGCGCTCGACGTCGGCCATCACATCCGACTCGGTGATCTCGACCGTGATCCGGTCGGCGAGACCGGCCGTCCCGACCTGGCGCCGCAGCCGTTCACCGAAGTCCGGCCGCCGGAGCTGGCGTGGCGAGACGTTGATCATCACCGGCGGCACGTCGATCCCGGCCCGCTCCCAGCCGCCGATCTGCTCACAGGTGGCGGCAAGGACGTGGTCGCCGATCCGGTCGACGAAGCCCGTCTCCTCGGCGAAGCCGATGAACTCGCCGGGCATCACCAGCCCGCGCAGCGGGTCCTGCCAGCGGACGAGGACCTCGAGCCGGCGCAGCCGGAGCTCGTCCGGGGTCACGATCGGCTGGTAGTGGACGACGAACTCGCCGCGGACGATCGCCTTGCGCAGACGGCTGGTCATCGAGAGCCGTTCGAGCGGCTCGTGCGGATCCTCGCGATAGACGCAGACGGTGCCGCGCCCGTCGGCCTTGGCCTGGTACATCGCCGCGTCCGCATGGCGGAGCAGCTCGTCGGCGGTCGGGGCGTCACGCGGACAGAGCGAGATGCCGACCGAGGCGCCGATGTGGAACTCGGCGCCGGCGACCACGAACGGGCTCGCCAGCGATCGCAGCAGACCGTCAGCCACGCGACGGGCCGCCGCTTCGGCGTCGATCCGCTCGAGGTCGGTGAGCAGCAGCAGAAACTCGTCGCCTCCCTGGCGCGCGAGCAGATCGGAGTCGCGGAGCCGCTCCGACAGCCGCTCTGTGACCGCCCGCAGCAGCTCGTCGCCGGCGGCGTGGCCGAGCGAGTCGTTGACGAGCTTGAAGCCGTCGAGATCGAGATAGAGCAGCGCGACCGCAGACCCCTGCCGTCGCGACCGCGCCAGCGCGAGCTCGAGGTGCTCTTCGAGCAGCGCGCGGTTCGGCAGCCCGGTCAACGAGTCGTGGTAGGCCAGGTGGGTGATCTCCTGGACGTGGCGGCGGCGCTCGGTGATGTCGATGCCCGAGCAGACCGTGGCGATCACGCGGCCGCCGGCACCGGTCAGCGCGGTGTGACGCCAGGCGATCGTGTGCCGGCGGCCGTCACCGGTGACGACGTCGGTGTCGACGAGGTCGGTCTCCAGGCCGCTCGCGCGCGCATCTGAGAGCGCCCGGGCGGTGCGCTCGCGATCGGCCTCGGGCACGCACGCCTCGCAGAAGTCGAGGCCCAGCAGCTCGTGCTCGGCACGGCCGAGCAGCTCGACCGCGGCCCGGTTGACCTGCGTGATCCGGTCGTCTGAGTCGAGCGCGACGATCACCGCTCCGGAGAGCTCGAGCCAGACCTGAGCCCGGGTGTGCTCGTCCTTGAGTGCCGCCTCGGCCGCCGAGGGCTCGAGCCGCGTCCTGCGCGTTTTCGGGGGCCGCTGCTCCATGGAGGCGCGGCCGAGTCTAGATCTCACCCGCGGACGGCACTCCAATAGACGTCTAGTCGAGGTCAACCGCGGCGGCACGCGGGCCGATCCAGGGAGGGCACACAACAGGCGAACAGACCCACGGACGGGTCGGCTCGGTGCCTGGCGCCGCTTCTGGAGGGAGCGCGGCGTCCTTCACTTGCACTGAGACCGCCAAGGACCGCAGAGTCGTTCCTTCGCCTTCATATACGCCTCCATCCGGAGGGGACATCCACGGCGAAGGCTCCGCGCACTGTGCGGAGCCTTCGTTGCGTTGTGGCGCCTGATCCAGGAGCCAGAGAAGGCCGCAGCGTCCGGTTGCCGCCACGCTCAGCGAAGCTCGAGAATCCGGTTGCCCGCTTCGATCAGCGCGACGATCTCATCGAGCTGTGCGTCAAACCAGTCGATGAGCTCACCCCGGCGGGTGTTGCCGATCCGAACCCAGACGATCGGAGGACCCGTGGTCCCGAGCACGATCATCGCCGCGAAGTCCTCGTCCTTCGTGACGATCACCGCATCATTTTCTAGCGCGTAGCTCCACAGGTCGCGATCTGACGCATTCCCCAGACCGACGTCGCGGACGTGCTCGGCCTCGTGCCCTCGCTCGACAAGGACCGCGGCGAGCGCGGGTGGCAGCTGAGCATCTACGAGAAACCGCACCGGCTCAGATGATTGATTCCGAGTCGTTCGTGGTCGCGGTCGTGCGCAGGGTGGATGCCGGGCGCCGCACGATCCTGCAGCCGATCCTGGTTGGATCGGCAAGGGATCGGGTGGCGATCCGGCCCCGCCCGGCGTGCGAGAGCGAGCGTGAGAGTCCGGAATCAATCATCTAGGCCGCACGAACCACGATCGCGTGATCAGCCTGAGCGGCTGCGTATTCGAGACAGGCCTTGACGTCGTCTGCCTCGAGATACGGATAGTCCTCGAGAATCTCCGACTCTGATGCCCCATGGGCAAGCAGCGAGAGCACGTCGCTTACCCGCATCCGAGTGCCCTTGACTACGGGCCGACCGTGAACGACCTCTGGATCAATCGAGATGCGATCGAGCCGCGACACAGTGCGAGTGTACGGGTAGATGTGCGTGTGCGCCCAGCTACAAGCTCAGGCTGGTCACCACGGGCCGGTCGTTGCACGCTGGTCAGTCGTCAAACCCGAGCCGGTCGAGCAGTGACTCGTCGCCGCGCCAACCACGGCGGACGCGGACGACGAGGTCGAGGTGGACCCTGCTGCCGACCTCGCGCTCGAGCTCCTTGCGAGCGCCGGTGCCGATCTGGCGGATCATCGCTCCGCCCTTGCCGACCAGGATCCCCTTCTGCGACTCGCTCTCGGTCCAGAGCTTGGCCGTGATCCGCGTCAGGTCCTCACGCTCGTCATCGATCTCCTCGACGACGACCTCGACAGCGTGCGGCACCTCCTTGAACGTGCGCCGCAGCACCTGCTCGCGGATCAGCTCGGCGAGCTGGACGCGGAACGCCAGATCACTGAAGTCGCCTGGGTCGTAGAGCAGCGGGCCGGCCGGCAAGAGCCCGAACAGATGGTCGGCGAGCGCGCCGACGCCGGTGCCCTTGCGCGCCGAGATCGGGAAGATCTCGGCGTCGAGGCCGAGCTCGGCGACTGCCGCCAGCATCTGCACGGTGCGCGGGCGGTCGAGCCGGTCGACCTTGTTGACGGCGATGACGACCGGGCAGCTCGTGTTCTCAAGCGCCTTGGCGATCCAGCGGTCGCCGGGCCCCACACCCTGCTCGGCGTTGAGGACCAGCAGCGCCGCGTCGGTCTCGGAGAGCTCGCGCTCGACGCGCGCCTGCATCCTGGCGGTCAGGCCGTCGAGCGGCTTCTGCACGCCCGGCAGGTCGACCAGCACGAGCTGCTCACGACCGTCGCGGGTAGCGACGCCGCGGATCGCCCGGCGCGTCGTCTGCGGCTTGTCGGAGACGATCGCGACCTTGCGGCCGACGATCGCGTTGACGAGCGTCGACTTGCCGACGTTCGGGCGGCCGGCCAGCGCGACGAATCCGGAGCGCGTCTCGGGCCCGGTCATCGCAGCCGCTCGATCAGCTCGTCCTGCAGCGCCAGCATCTGACCCTCGTCGGTCTCGTGATCCATCCCGGTCAGGTGCAGCGCGCCGTGGACGATCGCCTGCTCGAGATCGGTGGTCCGGGCCGCGCAGATCACGATGTCGCCGAGCTCGCGCGGGCCGGCAGCCGGCCCCGTACCGTCGATCGGGAACGAGAGCACGTCGGTCGGCCCCTCTTTGCCGCGATGCTCGGCGTTGAGGGCGGCGATCTGCTCGTCATCGACGTAGTTGATCGCGATGTGCCCGTCGGTGATGCCGCGAGCGGCCAGCGCAGCGACGACCAGCGTGCGCGTCCGCTCCGCCGGCGGCGCTCCGGCTGGAGCGCCGGTCAGCTCGATCTCGAGCCCTCCGGTCACGACTGCTCGCCGGCGTCGTGGCGGTCGTAGGCCTCGACGATCCGCTGCACGAGCCGGTGGCGGACGACGTCGGCGCCGCCGA
>CAZYMM010000090.1:5676-8751 GCA_964648515.1 uncultured Conexibacter sp. | reverse complement strand
GGAAGCGCGACCCCGGCAGCAGGCCGACGGTCAGGTCGGTGCCCTCGCTGACGAAGCGGAGCGCGCTGAAGCGGCGCTCGGTGAGCCGTTCAGCGGCGGCTCCGAGCGTCGCGCCGCGCTGCTGCCATGCCGCGACCGGGTCGTCCTCGTCGAGCCGCAGGATGTGGACGAGCTGACCGCTGAAGACGCGCCACGCCTCGTCGGGGTCGAGACCAGGATGGACGTGCTGCGCCCAGGCTCGGTTCGGCGCCGGGATGATCGACCAGTTGGTAGTGCAGGCGTTCACCACCTGGCCGCTCTCGGGGACCATCGGCAGCACGTCGCGACCGGCGCGGGCGGGATCGAGCCCATCCATGATGCCCGGGCTGACGAGCCCGCTGAGGCCGATCCGCGCCGCACGCAGCTCACCGAGCTCGAGCACCCGGCGGCCGATCCACGGCGGCACGTAGTCGAGCATCTCGGCGTCGACGGTGTGCTCGATCCGGGCACGCTTGATGTGCAGATCCCAGGAGACCGCGTCGACGAACTTGGCGCCGGCCTTGTAGGCGGCGACGGCGACGGCCCGGGCGACCGCCTCCTTGCCGGGCTCGGTGCCGAGCGCGACCACCTGCCCAGGCTGAACGTTGGCTCCGAAGCGCACCACGAGTTCGGCAAGGCGGGCGAGCAGGTCGGGATCGTCGAAGGTCGGCCCGTCGTAGGTCATGCGCCCGAGCCTATCTGCGGCCGTCGAGGAAATCGCGGATGGCCGCCACCGCCCGCGGCGAGACCGGCGCGAGCAGATGCCCGAGCCCGCCGATCACGACAAGCCGGCTGCCCGGGATCAGCGCCACCGTCCGCTCGAGCTCGGCGCGCGGGTAGTAGCTGTCGCGGCTGCCTGCGACGAGCAGCGTCGGTGCGGTGATGGGCGGGCAGGACGCGAGGTCGAAGCCGTCCTCGGCCTCGATCATCGCCGCGATCGCACGGAGGTCGCCGCGGCTTGTGAGCAGCGGCGCGGCGAGCCAGGCGCCGGCACCCGCGAACTTCCCGAGCGGTCCGCCGGGCACCGCCCCGCCGGCGAGGTCGGCGGCCATCAGCGCGACCGCCTGCCGCCGGGCGCCGCGCTGGGCGCGCGCGCCGATCCGTCGCTGAAGCTCACGCGTGTGGGCCGGCAGCCGTGAACCGGTCGACAGCAGCACGAGGCGGCGCACGAGCTGCGGGTGGCCTGACGCGAGCTGCTGGGCGATCGAGCCGCCGGTCGAGAGCCCGGCGAGATCGACCGGCGCATCGAAGCGCGCAGCGATCGCCTCGGCGTGCCGGGCGGCGATCTCGGCGATCGTGCTGCCCGGCTCGATCCCCTGCCAGCGGTTGATGTAGTGGACGGTGCGAAAGCGAGCGAACGGCGCCGCCGTCCGCCGGTGCATCCAGAGCGCGCGGTTGCGCCCCAGGCCGGCGTCGAAGCCCAGGCCGGCGAGGAACACGAGCGGCGGCCCGGAGCCGACGACCAGCGACGGCAGCGATCCGAGCCGGTCCAGGTGAGCGCCTGCCACGAGGGGAGCGTACGATCCGCGGCCATGATCGCCGTCGTCACAGGGGCCTCCAGCGGGATCGGCCAGGCGACCGCCCGTCGCCTGGCGCAAGCTCACGGCGCCGCGCTCGTGCTCGTCGCCCGGCGCGAGGAGCGGCTGCGTGAGCTCGCCGGCGAGATCGGCGGCGCGACCATCGTCGCCTGCGACCTGACCGCCGCCGACGCCCCGGGACAGGTGCGGGAGGCGGTCGAGCAGCATCACGGCGGGCGCCTCGACCTGCTCGTAAACAACGCCGGCCGCGGCGGCCGTGGTGACTTTGCCGAGATCGGCTACGCCGGCGTCGCACGGACGATGGCGCTCAACTTCGACGCCCAGCTGCGCCTGACCGAGGCGCTGCTGCCGTTGCTGCGCGCGAGCGCCCCGAGCTCGATCGTCAACGTCGCATCGACGGCGGGACGAATCGCGCGCGGCGGATCAGGTGCGTACTCGGCCAGCAAGTTCGCGCTGATCGGCTGGAGCGAGGCGCTCTACTACGAGGAGGCCGCGCACGGCGTCCACGTCGGCGTCGTCAACCCGGGCTTCGTCTCGACCGAGGGCTTCCCCCAGACCGAGCTGACCTCGAACCCGCGCACACGCTGGCTCGTCTCCGACGTTGAGAAGGTCGTCGACGCGATCGTCGCGACCGGGCCCGGCGGCAAGGCCGAGCGATACGCACCACGCGGCTACGGTCTGCTGGCTGCTGCGCGGATAGTCGTGCCGGGCCTCACGCGGCGCGTGGTCGGCGGTGCCGACCTCTCGACCGCGACCAAGCAGTAGCGCTGCAACACTCAAGATCGGTGCTCTCAGCGCCGATGCCACGAACAGGATGACCGCGCCCGCGACCACGCTGCCGCGTGCCCCGGCGACGATGCGCGCCGATCTCGTCGTGCTCTCGATCGGTGCGCTGGCCGTGCTCGCACACGGGATCCTGGGCGGCAGCAGTCCGCTCGTCAGCGTGTGGCTGAACGCCGCGGTGATGACCGGTGCAACCGCGATCTGCGCAGCGCGGGCGCGTGCCGCCGCAGAAGACCGGCGGGCCTGGATCGCGATCGCGATCGGGATCGCGATCTACGCGCTCGGCGACCTCGTCTACGACCTGTTCTGGCCGCCCGGTACGTCCGGCACGCACACGTCGGTGGCCGACTTCTTCTGGCTCGGCTTCTACGTCCCGATCTATGCCGGCGTCATCTTCCTATTGCGGCCGCGCATCAGCACGTTGTCGGCCGGCGTCTGGCTCGACGGGCTGATCGGCGTGCTGGCGCTGACCGCGGTCGCGACCGCACTGCTGCTCGATCCGGTGCTGCGGGCAACCGGCAGCGACCACCTCACGTTGGCCGTGACGATGGCCTACCCGATCGCCGACCTCGTCCTGCTCGTGATCGTCACGCTCGGCCTGCTGCTGATCCGGCGCCGGCCCGATCCGGCCTGGCTGCTGGCCGTCGCCGCGCTGATCGCGATGGCGATCGGCGACACCGTCTACCTCTTGACCGCGACCGGTGAGCTGAAGATCACAGACGGGGCGGTCGACGGC
>CAZYMM010000090.1:0-5576 GCA_964648515.1 uncultured Conexibacter sp. | reverse complement strand
ACCTACGAGGCGCGCCGCGCCGAGGAGCGCCGCCGCAGGCAGTCGCGGACCGACGAGCTGACCGACCTTGCAAACCGGCGCGGCTTCTACGAGCGGCTCGAAGCCGACCTGCGCCTGCTCGCCCACGGCGGACGGCCGTTCGCGATGCTGCTGATGGACCTCGACCACTTCAAGGAGTTCAACGACTCGCTCGGCCATGCGGCCGGTGACGAGCTGCTGCGCAAGGTCACGCGGCGGATCATCAAGACCGTGCCCGACGACGCTCACGTGTCGCGGATCGGCGGCGACGAGTTCGTGATCCTCGTCCCCGGCGTGGTCGACGACGAGGCGCGCAGCCTTGGCGAGCGACTGGTGCGGGCGCTGTCGCAGCCCTACCGGTTCGACGACATGCTGTTCCATTCGAGCGCCAGCATCGGCATCTCGCTGGCTCCCGCACATGGCCGTGACCGCTCGACGCTGCTGCGGCGCGCCGACATCGCAATGTACCGCGCCAAGCAGCAGCGGACGGCGATCGAGCTGTTCGAGGACGCGCACGAGCAGCTCTCGCGCGACCACGTCGCGCTGGCGGCCGCGCTGCGGCGCGGGGTCGGCCTCGGTGAGCTCCAGGTCCACTACCAGCCGAAGTGCCGACTCTACAGCGGCGAGGTCCGAGCGGTCGAGGCGCTGGTCCGCTGGCAGCATCCGGCCTACGGGCTCTTGATGCCCGACGTCTTCCTGCCGATCGGCGAACGCTACGGCCTGATGCGAGAGATCACCGGCGCCGTGCTCGATCAGGCACTGCGCGATGTGAGCTCCTGGCAGCGGGCCGGCTTCGACCTGACCGTCGGCGTCAACCTCTGCGGCGCCGATCTGCTCGACACCGCCTTCCCCGGCGAGGTCGCGACGCAGCTGGCCCGGTATGACGTCGACCCCTCACGGCTGCAGTTCGAGGTCACTGAGACGATCGTGATGGTCGACCCCGAGCGGATCCTCGAGACGCTGAAGCGGATCCGTGACCTCGGGATCTCGCTCGCACTCGACGACTACGGCACCGGCCACTCCTCGCTCGCCTACCTCAAGCGCCTGCCGATCGGCGAGCTCAAGATCGACCGCTCGTTCGTCCAGGAGATGACGGCCGACCCGCGCGACGCGGTGATCGTGCGCTCGACGATCGACCTCGCTCACAACCTCGGCATCGAGGTGACAGCGGAAGGGATCGAGGACGCCTCCCACTGGGAGCAGCTCGCCGCCGCCGGCTGCGACATCGGCCAGGGCTACTACCTGAGCCGCCCGCTCGACGCCGCCCAGCTGGTCGACTGGCTCGGCGAGCACTCGTCGAGCCGCGCCGCTGCGTGAGGGGCGAGGTGCGATAGGCCAAGCTGTCTACGCAATGCCCGACCTCACCGCAACGCCGCACTTCTCCGGCCCGCCCGCCTCGTCCCGCCAGGCGCGTGAGCGGATCGCCGCCACCGGCTTTCTGAACGCCTTCATCACGGTCTGCGACGAGACACCGGGCGGCCGCGGGCCGGTCGTCGCGGTCAAGGATCTGATCGATGTCCGCGGCGAGGTGACGAGCTGCGGCGGCCCGGTCGGCGCCGACGCACGACCGGCCGCCGGCGACGCGCGGGTCGTCGCGCTGCTGCGCGAGCAGGGCGCGGACATCGTCGGCAAGACCAACCTCTACGAGTGGGCGTTCGGGGTCGGCAGCGACAACGCCCACCACGGCGATGTGCTCAACCCGCGCGACACGCTGCGCAGTGCCGGCGGATCGTCGGGCGGCTCGGCCGCCGCGGTCGCCGCCGGGCTCTGCGACTGGGCGCTCGGTACCGACACCGCCGGGTCGGTGCGGATCCCGGCCGCGCTCTGCCGCGTCGTCGGCTTCAAGCCGACCCACGGCGTCGTTCCGGCCGGCGGCGTGATGCCGCTCGCGCCCTCACACGACACGATCGGCGTGCTGGCGCCGTCGGTCGCAGTCGCACAGCGGGCCGCACACTCCATCGGCGTGTCCGCAGATGCCGAGATGAGGCCTGCCGGAGCATCGCCGCGCCTTGCGGTGCCGGAGGGCTGGGTGGCTGGTCTCGACACCGCCGTACAGGCCGCCTGGGATGGAGCCTGCGGCTCGTTGCCGCGGGTCGCGTTCCCCGACCGCGACCGCCTGTTCGCTCTCTCGACGAGAGTCCAGGCGTTCGAGGCCTTCCGCATCCATGAGCGGGCGCTGGCCGACCATCCCGAGCGCTACGCCGCCGAGGTCCGCGAGCGGCTCGCCGTCGGCAGCACCGTCTCAGAGCAGGCCTACGCCGAGGGTCGCGCGCAGCTCGACGAGCTCGCGAGCACCGCCGACGAGGCGCTGCGCGAGATCGACGCGCTCCTGATACCGACGACCGCGTGCGTCGCGCCGCTGCTCACAGACCCGACGCCGCGCGAGCCGCTGACACGCTTCACGCGGCCGTTCAACGCAACCGGGCAGCCGGCGATCAGCATCCCGTTCGGCCCCGCCGGCCTGTTGACCGGGCTCCAGCTCGTCGGCCGGCGCGGCGCCGACGACGCGCTGCTGCGGCTTGCGGCCGGCGTCGCCGAGCGGCTCGCGACAGACGGCGCACCGGGCTGAACGCTCACCGCTGCGCGGGCGCCGACAGCAGCAGGTCGAGCCCGAGCCGCTGTCGCCCGAGCTCTCGTACATTCCCGCGGTGACCATCGTCGCGAGCATCGCGTGGCAGACCTCAGCGCCGACCACACGCTCACCGGGTTGACACCGCCGTCCGCGAGCGTCGCCCCCATCACCGCAAGATCGTGCGCGGTCACGCGCAGCGCGCACTGCTCGGCGTGGACCTCTGCGACCCAGCGCTCGACCAGCTCGGGCGCGGGCAGGCTGCCGGTCGAGACGAACCTGTCGGGCACCGCGATCCTCAGGCGACCCTGGTGCCGGTGGGCCCGGTGTCCGCGTAGCGGGCGACTGTGAAGGCGATCAGGAACGGCACGTGGATCGTGTAGACCAAGAGCGAGAGCGTCAGCACCACGAGCGGCCCGCCGCGCAGCCCGTTGCGCAGGAACGTGTATTCGATCAGCGCGGCGCTGACCAGATAGGCCAGCCCCGCCCAGCGGAAGACGTGCGCGAACGTCGCCCACGCGAAGCCGTTGACGCGGCCGAGCGCGAGCGCGTTGCCGGTCATCAGCAGCACCGACAGGCAGAGCAGCACGATCGCGGGAGCGAGCGGCACGTGGCCGGGGATCTTCGCCGTCAGGTAGATGCCGCCGATGACGACCAGCGCCAGCGACGTCATGCCGACGGCGGTCACCGGCGGCAGTCCGTCGCGGCCGGTCATGCCGCGATCCGGGTCATGATCACGAGCGTCGCGACCTGCATCACGCCCGTGACGCCGCTCGTGTAGATGAACCGCCGCATCAGCTTCGCGACGACCTCCGGGTCGGGTCGCTCCTTCTTGAGCTCGAACAGCACCGCTACGTTGGCCGGAGAGAGCAGGCCGAGCGCGATCACCGCCATCACGCCGACGACGATGTAGCTGGCGATGATCCAGCCGTGCAGCGGATAACTCGACTGGACGGTCCCCATCAGGGTCCCGAGCTGCCAGCCCGCGGCCAGGGTGACTGCCACGACGGTCGGCATGATCAGGAGCATCCTCGGCATCAGCCGGGCCGCGAGCGCGACCCGCGCGGGCGGCGGGAGCTGGCGCATGATCGGGCCGATCACGAAGCCCATGAACAGATCGACGATCGTCCAGGCGGCGCCGAACGCGACGTGCAGGAAGACGAGCGGCCAGAGTCTGTTCGCCGCGATCGCAACGACCACCGCTGCCAGGATCGCCGCGACGATCCACAACCCGCGCCGCGGAACGATCTCGAAGTCGCGGTGGCCGGCGTCCTGCGCCAGGCCGGCCGGGAGAAAGACGTCGGCCATCGCCCGACAGTACGCGGCGGCGAGCGGCGGCGCAATCCCCCTTCCCGCAGCCCGCACGTAACATGGCCGCTGTGCACATCGACATCCCGTCCCAACATGAACTCGAGCAGCTGATCGCCGTCGACACCACGCCGTCGGTCTCGCTCTACCTGCCGACAACCCCGGTGACAGCCGATGCCGATGCCGAGCGCATCGCCTTCAAGAACCAGCTGACGCAGGCCGAGGAGCTGTTGCGCGAGCGCGGCGTCTCACGCGAGGACATCGAGGCGATCGTCGGCCCGCTGGCCGAGCTCGACCACGACTACGGCTTCTGGACGCGCCTGGCGCGGACGCTCGCGGTCTTCGCCACACCTTCGCACAGCTGGCTCTTCCGGCTGCCGAGCGAGCTCGAGCCCGCCGTCCGCGTCGGCGAGCGGCTCGATGTCAAGCCGCTGCTGCGGGCGCTGACCTTCCCGCACACCGCGTTCGTGCTCGCGCTCTCGCAGGGCTCGTGCCGGCTCGTCGAGATCGCCGCCGATGCGCCGCCGGAGGTCGTGACTGTGCCGGAGCTGCCCACCGGCATTGCAAGCGTCACGGGTACGGACCGCTCACCGAGCGACAGGATGCAGGGCGACGAGGGACTGAAGGTGCGGATGGGCCAGTACGCGCGCAAGGTCGACGCTGCACTGCGAGGCGTGCTGACCGGCCACCACCGGCCGCTGATCCTCGCCGCTGCCAGACCGATCGACGACATCTTCCGCCGCGTCAACAGCTACCCCAACCTGCTCGACGCGACTATTTCCGGCAACCCCGAGACGCTCACCGACGCCGAGCTGGCCGAGCGCGCGCGGCCGCTGCTCGACGCGCATTACGCAGCCGAGCTGGCGCAGCTGCGCGAACGGCTCGACGCCTGGGCGGCGCGTGGCCGCGCGGCCGTCGAGATCGGCGATGTCGCACGCGCCGCGACCTTCGGCGCCGTCGACACGCTGCTGGTCGACATCGAGACGCACGTCGCCGGCACGATCGACCCTGAGACCGGGGCGGTCGAGCTGATCGACTCCGATGACGACTTCGCGCCGGGCGTGGCCGACGAGATCGCCCGCCGCACACTCGCGGCCGGCGGCCGCATCGTCGCCGTGCGCGGCGTCGACATGCCCGCCGACGGGCCGGTCGCGGCGCTGCTGCGCTATCCCGTGTAGGCGCACAACTGCGGGCCGATCCGTGGGATCGCGCACATGTTCGTTGACCGTCACGACTGAGGCTGCGACGCTCGGGCCGAGGCGCGAACTTGTCCGGTCAGGCATCAGTCTTCGGCAGTGCCACTCCGCTCGGTGCGGGAACCGATCTGGAGGATCTCCTGCAGGGCGTAGCCGAGTTCGCCGCGGCCGAGATCACCGGCCGGATCAAGGCCTTCGACGAGCCGCTCACGCCAGCTGACCTCGTCGCGATCGAGGCTGCGGCGACCGCTGCCGACCTGCTCGACAGCGGCGCCGGCGGCAGCGGCCTGTGGGCCGATACAGGCAGCGGCGGTGATGCGCTCTTCTCGGTGCTGGCCCTGCGACTACTCGCCCGCGCCTCGGGCGGCGCCGCTCATGCTCTGCACGGCGCGGCGATGGCCCGTGCCGCCGCAGACGCGCTCTGGTCCGAGCCGTCGGCGACCGGCACAACCCTGACGCTGGGCGGCCGCTGCGCGAGCGGCGGC
>CAZYMM010000089.1:0-8854 GCA_964648515.1 uncultured Conexibacter sp. | reverse complement strand
CGTCGGCAAGCGCCGGCTGGAGACCGCGCTCGCCGAGTACGAGGGCGACGACGTCACCGTCACCTGGCGCAGCTTCGAGCTCGACCCGAACGCCCGGCCGGTGCGCGAAGGCCAGGGCGACAACGCCGACCGGCTGGCCGCCAAGTACGGGATGTCACGCGAGCAGGCGCTGGCGAGCATGAGCTCGCTGACGGAGACGGCCGCCGCCGAGGGCCTTGCCTTCCGCCTCAACGACTCCAAGGGCGGCAACACCTTCGACGCTCACCGGCTCAGCCACCTGGCGCTCGAGCACGGCATCCAGGATCACGTCGTCGAGCGGCTGATGCGCGCGTACCAGTGCGAGGCGCTGCCGGTCGGCGACCCGGCGACGCTGCGCACACTGGCGATCGAGGCCGGCCTGCCCGAGGACGAGGTCGACGATCTGCTCGGCTCGGACCGCTACGCCGACGCAGTCCGCGCCGACGAGGCGCTCGCCGGTCAGCTGCAGATCAGCGCCGTGCCGTGCTTCGTCGCCGAGCGCAGGGTCGCGGCGATGGGCGCCCAGGATCCGGACGTACTCGTCGGGCTGCTGGAGCAGGCCGCCGGATAGCCTGCGGCCGATGTCCGCCCGCCGCCCCAAGGCTCTCCACTACACCAACGTCGACGAGGCCAACGAGCTGATCGCGCGTGACCCGATGGCACTGCTGATCGGGTTCGTGCTCGATCAGCAGGTGACAGTGCAGAAGGCGTTCAAGGGCCCGCTCGACCTGCTCGAGCGGATCGGAACGCTGGACGCGGCGACGCTGGCGGCCACCGACCTGGAACCCGCGTTCCGTCAGAAGCCGGCGCTGCACCGCTACCCGGCGGCGATGGCCGAGCGGGTGCACAGCCTCGCCGCACACATCCGCGACGAGTACGGCGGCGACGCAGGCCGCGTCTGGTCGGGCGCACGGACGACCGAGCGCCTGGCCGCCAACCTCGCCGCGCTGCCGGGGATCGGCGAGATGAAGGCCGCGACGATCGCCGCCGTGCTCGCCAAGCGCTACGGCATCAAGCGCGCCGAGCCGCTGGTCCCCGACCACCCGACGCTCGGTGACGTCGACAGCGCCGCGGCGCTCGCCGACTACCAGGGCTGGAAGCGGGCCGAGAAGCTGGCCCGCCGGCAGGCCCGCGCGGCGCAGACGCCGTAGAGACACGTCTGCGGACTGCCCTGACCGGCTATCGGTTGTGCGGACGCCGAGCGGCGTGCCATGATGCGCGCCCGCTCACCTGAACCCGGTATGCGGGCCGCTCGCTCATGGCTCTCCCAAGTCACAGCTCCGTCCAAGCGCTGATGCCGCGGCTGAAGGCCGATCTGGCGCGGCTCGTCGCGATCCCCTCGGTCTCCGAGTGGGGTTTCCCTGAGCACACGCGGACCCCGATCCTCGAGGCTCGTGCCGTCGTCGCCGAGCTGCTGGAGGGGGCCGGCGTCAAGAACATCTCAGCGCTCGAACTTCCCGGCACGGCGCCGGTCATCACCGGGGAGATCCCCGGCCCCCCGGGCGCGCCGACCGTCCTGCTCTACTCGCACTACGACGTCGTCGCCGCCGGCGACGAGGCGCTCTGGGACACGCCGCCGTTCGCGGCGACCGAATCGGACGGCGCGATCTTCGGCCGCGGCACCGCCGACACCAAGGCCAACATCCTCGTCCACGTCGGCGCGCTGCGCGCCTGGAACGGCAGTCCACCGGTCGGCATCAAGATCCTGATCGAGGGCCAGGAGGAGGTCGGCAGCCCGCTCGAGGAGGGCTATCCGTCAGAGCACCCGGAGGTCTTCGCCGCCGACGCGATCCTGATCGCCGACGGCGGCTCGATCCGCGCCGGTCAGCCGTCGCTGACGGTCTCGCTGCGCGGCGACGCCCGGGTCACGGTCGAAGTCACGACGCTGGCATCCGACAAGCACTCCGGCCAGTTCGGCGGCGCCGCGCCGGATGCGCTCGTCGTGCTGCTGAAGGCGCTCGCCTCGCTCTACGACGAGCACGGCGGCGTCGCGGTCGACGGTCTGCGCCGCGAGGAGTGGAACGGCGAGTCCTACACCGAGGAGGAGTTCCGCCGGCTCGCCGAGATCGTCGACGAGATGCCGCTCGTCGGCAGCGGCTCGATCGGCTCGCGGATCTGGACCGGCGCGTCGATCACCGTGATCGGGCTCGACGCGCCGCCGGTCGACGGCGCCGCCGCGGCCGTGCAGTCGCACGCCCGGGCGGTGCTCAACGTCCGCGTCCACCCGCAGCAGGACGCGACCGAGGCCCAGGCCGCCGTGATCGCCCATCTCGAGGCCCAGGAGCCGTTCGGTGTCGCGATCAAGGTGACGGCCGGCGCCACCGGCGACGGCTTCCGCGCGAGCGGCTCGGGGCCCGCACGCGATGCGATGGCGGCAGCGATGAAGACCGCCTGGGGCACCGAGCCGGTCGAGATCGCGACCGGCGGTGCGATCCCGCTGGTCAAGGCGATCGCCGACGGCGTGCCCGACGCCGAGATCTTCATCTTCGGCGCCTGTGACACGTTCGCAAACATCCACGGACCGAACGAGCGCCTGCTCGTCGACGAGTGGGAGAAGGCCGTGCTGGCCGAGACGCTGTTCTTCGCAGAGTTCGCAGACCGATCGAGGGGATAGAGATGAGCGCCACCGACGCCGCACCGCCCGCAGAGCCCGAGCAGAAGGGCTTTCAGTTCCCGAACACGATGACGGTGCTGATCATCGTCACGTTCCTGGTCTGGGTCGCCGCATTCCTGATCCCGTCCGGGGTCTACCAGCACGACGAGAACGGCGTGCCCAAGCCGGGCAGCTACCACACGATCCCCTCGCCGCAGGACTTCGGCGAGCGCGTCGGCGACTTCTTCAAGGCCCCGGTCAACGGCCTCTACGGACTGCAGAACCCGGAGACCGGCGTCGTCCATCCGTTCGGCGTCGGCTCGCTGTTCGGCGCCGTCGGCGTCTTCGCGTTCGTGCTCGCGATCGGCGCGTTCATGACGATGGTGCTGGCGACCGGCGCCCTCGACGTCGCGATCGGCCGGCTCGCGCACTCGGTCCGGTCGAGGCCGTGGCTCGTGATCGCCGCGGTGATGCTGCTGTTCTCGCTGCTCGGGACGACGATGGGCTGGGCCGACGAGACGCTCGGCTTCTATGCGCTGCTGATACCCCTGACGCTGGCGCTCGGATACGACCGGATGGTCGTCGCGGGGATGGTGATCGGGTCGGCGACCGTCGGCGCGATGGCCTCGACCGTCAACCCGTTCTCGATCGGCGTCGGAAGCGGCTTCGCCGACGTCGGCATCGGTGACGGCATGGGGCTGCGCTGGCTCGGCTGGGTCGTGCTGACGGCGATCGCGATCGCCTATGTCGTCTGGTACGCGCAGCGCGTCAAGAAGAACCCGGAGCGCTCGATGGTCGGCTTCTCCGACGAGGACGCAGCCGACATCGCCGTCGAGGACGAGGCTGCGACCCACAAGCTGACCGGCCGCCAGAAGGGCGTGCTGGCGCTGACCGCCTTCACGTTCGCGCTGCTGGTCTTCTCGGTCGTCCCGTGGGACTCGATCTTCGACCTGTCGGTCAAGGTCGACCCCGTCACCCATGAGCCGCTGCCGCACAACCCGTGGTGGAACCTCGGCTGGTGGTTCCCCGAGCTGATCGCGCTGTTCCTGGTGATGGCGGTGGTCGTCGGCAAGGTCGCCGGCTTCCGCGAGAAGGAGATCACCGGCCACATCACCGCCGGCTTCCGCGACTTCATCGGCGCCGGCATCGCCGTCGTGCTCGCCCGCGGCGTGACCGTGATCCTCAACAACACGCAGACGATCGACACGATCCTGCACTGGATGGAGCGGGCGGTCAGCGGTACCAGCTCGACGGTCTTCGTCGGCCTGGTCGCGCTCGTCAACACCGCGATCGCGTTCGTGATCCCGTCCTCGTCGGGCCACGCGACGCTCGCGATGCCGCTGCTGGCGCCGCTCGGCGACTTCGCCGGCGTCTCGCGCGAGCTCGTGGTGACGGCCTGGAGCTGGGGCGCCGGCATCGCGCGCTTCATCACGCCGACGAGTGCGGTCGTGATGGCGGGCCTGGCGCTGGCCGGTGTCCGCTACGACCGCTGGGTCCGGTTCGCCCTGCCGCTGATGGCGATGCTGCTCGTCGCGGCGCTCGTGATGCTCGGGATAGCGGCGGCGATCCAATAGCCGCAGCCGCCGCTCAGCGCGGGCCCAGGCTCAGATGAGCCACCAGACCCTGACCTTCATCGTCCTCGGGCTGGCTGTGGCGGTCTTCATCGCCGACCGGCTACCGGTCGCCGTCGTCGCGACCGGCGTCGCGCTCGCGCTCTGGGCGACCGGCGTGCTCGACCTCAACGAGGCGCTGGCCGGTTTCGGCGACCCGACCGTGCTGTTCATCGCCTCGCTGTTCGTCGTCTCCGAGGCGCTCGACGCGAGCGGGACGACGGCCTGGCTCGGGCAGCGGCTGCTCGACGCGGCCGGCGACAGCCGAACGCGGGTGCTCGTGCTGATGATGGGGCTCTGCGCGGCCCTGACGGCCCTGATCACGGTCAACGGCTCGGTCGCGGCGCTCGTGCCGGTCGTGGTCGTGATGGCGCTGCGGCTCGGTCGCGCACCGTCACAGCTGATGATGCCACTGGCGTTCGCCGGCCACGCGGGATAGCTGCTGGTCTTGTCGGCCTCGCCGGTCAACGTGATCGTCTCGGAGGCATCACACAGTGCGGGAGCCGGCCGCTTCGGCTTTCTGGAGTTCGGCCTGGTCGGAATCCCGCTGGTCGCCGCGACGATCGCGATCGTCGTCCTGTTCGGTGAGCGCCTGCTGCCGCACCGGCAGACGCGCGCGATGCCGGCCGACTTCAGCAGCCACGCGCGGACACTGGTACACCAGTACGGACTCGACGAGGACGAGGTACCGCTCGACCCGCGCCGCGGCGCGGCCGAGGTGATGATCCCGCCGCGCTCAGGTCTGATCGGCCAGCTGGCCTACCCGGGAATGGTCACCGACAGCGGCGACCTGATCGTGCTCGCGGTGCAGCGCAAGGACGAGGAGATGACGGGGGAAGTCGAGTTGGCCGCCGGCGACATGCTGCTGTTGCAGGGCAGCTGGAGAGCGCTCGACCACCATCTGGCCGACCCGGACGTCGTCGTAGTCGACGAGCCCGCCCAGGTCCGCCGCCAGGCGGTGCCGCTCGGGCTCGGCACCAAGCGCGCGATCGTGATCCTGACGGTGATGGTGATCGTGCTTGCGCTGGGCGTGGTGCCGCCCGCCGTGGCCGGCCTCGCCGCGGCCGGCGCGCTGATCGTCAGCGGCGTGATGACCGTCGACCAGGCCTACCGCGGGATCAGCTGGACCACGGTGATCCTGGTCGCGGGGATGATCCCGCTGTCGACGGCGATGACCAAGAGCGGCGCCGCCGGCACGCTCGCCGACGGGCTGGTCCGCGTGCTCGGCGATGCGGGCCCGCACATGATCCTGCTCGGCATCGTCGTGCTGGTGCTGATCCTCGGCCAGCTGATCTCCAACACGGCGACCGCGCTGGTCGTGATCCCGATCGCGATCAGCGCGGCGGCCGAGGCCGGCGTGTCGGCCAAGCCGATGCTGATGGCGGTCGCCGCCGCATCCGCCGCCGCGTTCATGACGCCGGTCGCAACTCCGGCCAACCTGATGGTGATGGGTCCGGGGGCCTACCGGTTCGGCGACTACTGGCGGCTCGGGCTGCCGCTGCTGATCGTCTTCGGCCTCGTCGCCGTCCTGCTCGTACCGGTCTTCTGGTCGTTCTGAACAGCACTCCACCGGCTCGCACCGGCCGTTGGACCGCGTAGCCTGCGCCGCCGGCGATGGCGTCACGACACCCGATCCGCACTCTCGCGCTGACGCTGCTCGCAGCGGCGGCTCTCGTCGTGTTGACGCTCGGCTTCGAGCCGACCCGTGCGGCTCTGTCGGCCGCGCTGCACGGTGATGCCGAACTGCTGCGAGACGAGCTCGACGGGCCCGGCGGCGTGCTCGTGCTCTACGCGCTGATGATCGCCCACGCGGTGATCATCTTCCCCGCCGAGGTCACGAACTTCGCCGCCGGCTACGTCTTCGGCGTGCCAGTCGCGATCCTGCTCTGTCTCAGCGGCTGGCTGCTGTCGGCGCTGCTGACCTATGCGATCGGTCGCTTTGCCGGCAACGCGCTCGTGACGCGGCTCGCGGGGCGCGAGCGGCTCGCACGGTTCGAGCAGCTCGTCGCCCGCGGTGGCTGGGAGGTGCTCGTCGTCGCCCGGCTGATACCGATCGTGCCCTACTCGCTGGTCGGCTACATCGCGGGCACGACCGAGGTGCCGCTGCGCCGGTTTGTGTGGACGACGGCGGCCGGCTCGCTACCGCTGATCGTGCTGGCGGTCGTGCTCGGTGCCCGCGTGCACCGCTTCAGCGCAAGCGACCCGGTGCTCTGGCTTGTCTCGGCAGCATTCCTGACGCTGGTCGCCCTGACCGTGCCCGCGCGCGGCTGGCTCGAGCAGCGCCACGCCCGCCGCGTCGCCGAGCAGGAACGTGCCCTGCTGCCATAGCTCAGCCGTCGGGCGGCCGATCGAGCTCGCGCTGGCGCCGGGCCTGCTGCGACGGCAGCCGATCGACCAGCCGGCCGAGCCGCGCGGTCGCGCCCTGAAGTGGATGGACCGTCGTCGCCAGCGTCTCGATCGCACCGTCGAGCTGGTCGATGCTGGCAGCCAGCCGCGTCGTGTCGTTGACCAGCGGTCCGATCTGATCAGCGACCGTGCCGAGCTGTGTCACGAGCTGTTCGTGCGGCAGGTTGCCGATCAGATCGGCGCTGATCGCGAGGCTGCCGAGATCGGCGCGCGCGTCGCCGAGCGCGTCGATCGCCGCCCGGGCGCCCGCGATCTGCTCGATCGCCGGTCGTGCCCGGGCGATCTCGTCGATCGCCGCACGGGCCGCCGCGATCTCCTGGATCGCCGCACGCGCCAGCGCGATCTCCTGGATCGCCTCACCGGCCCGTGCGATCTCGCGGATCGCCGCGCTGGCCGCCGCGATCTCCTCGATCGCACCGCTGACCGAGCCGATCCGGTCGATTGAAGGCGCGGCCTCGCCGATCCGGTCGATCGCCTCGGAGCTGGCCCCGATCCGCTCGATCGCGTCGCAGGCGCCCGCGATCCGCTCGATCGCGCCACCCACGTCCGCGATCTGTTCGATCGCGCCACCGGCCTCCGCGATCCTGTTGATCGCGGGCGCGGCGCCGGCCAGCGTCGCGAGCGACTCACGAACCTGCGCCAGCTCCTCGATCGCGGGGCGGGCCTCGGCCAGCGTCGCAAGCGACTCACGAACCTCGGCCAGCTCCTGCACGGCCGGGCGGATCAGGGCGATCTCCTCGATCGCACCGCGTGCCGCGGCGATCTCGGTCAGCGCCGGCACCGCACCGCCGAGCGTCTCGAGCGCGGCCAACAGCCGCTGCAGATAGCCGCTGAGCGGCGTCACGACGGGCACGCGCCGCAGTGCCTCGCCGGTGACGGCGAGCGCAACCCCGAGCGGCGCCGCAAGCGCCGCCCCTGCGATCCGGCGTGCGTCCATCGCGCGAACGCTACCGGGAAACGGTGCGTTCGAGCAGCGCCCGCGCGGCGTTGTGCCCGGGAATGCCGCTGACGCCGCCGCCGCGGCGCGCCGCCGCCGATCCCAGCACGACGCCGGGCAGCTCGGTCTCGACTCCCCAACTGCCGGCATCGGCCTCGTCCTCGGCCCACGGCCATTGCAGCTCGCCGTGGAAGATGTTTCCCTCGTCCATGCCGAGCTCGCGTTCGAGGTCGAACGGGGTGCGAACCTCGATGCAGGGACGGCCGCCCGAATCCTTCATCAGACAGCTCTCGATCGGGTCGAGGAACTCGGCGTCGAGTGCGGTCAGTGCTGCCCGCAGCACCTGTTCGCGGGCGCGGTCCGGGTTGTCCGTGAACAGCGCATACGGCGTGTGAAGCCCGAACAGGGTCAGCGTCTGGGCCCCGGTCGCGGCCAGCTCCGGACCGAGGATCGAGCGATCGGCAAGCGTGTGGCAGTAGATCTCACAGGGCAGCGGCGACGGCATCCGCCCCGCCGCGGCGGTCCGGAACGCGCGCTCGAGCTGAGAGGCCGACTCGTGTACGTGCAGCGTGCCGGCGAACGCCTCGCGCGGATCACAGCTGCGGTCGCGCAGGCGCGGCAGCCGCTTCAGCACCATGTTGATCTTGGTCTGGCAGCCGGTGGCGGCGTTCGGGGCCGGACGGCCGAACAGCTCCCGTGGCCCCGCAGCCCAGACGACGCCCCCGGCATCGAGCGTGCCGCCCCCGGTCGTCCGCACGACCGCCCCCCGCTGATCGGCGTCGACGCCGGTCACCTCCCGGTCACAGACGATCTCGACCCCTGCCATCAGCGCCGCCTGCGCAAGCGCCTCGCTGACCGCGCCCATGCCGCCGACCGGCACGTCCCAGGTGCCCTCGCCGTTGCCGATCACGTGATAGAGAAAGCAGCGGTTCTGGGCCAGGCCGGGGTCGGTCAGCGACGCGAACGTGCCGATCAACGCATCGGTTGCGACGAGCCCGCGGACCGTGTCGTCGGCGAACGTGCGCTCCAGGACCTCGCCGAGCGGGCGCTCGATCAGCGCCTCCCAGAGCTCGTCATCGCCGACCCGCGCGCGCATCTGAGCGCGGGTGATCAGCGGCTCTGTCAGCGTCGGGAAGACCACGGCTGCCAGCCGTGCCACTCCCTCGTAGAAGCGGAGCCAGGCGCGACCGGCCCGGATGTCGCCGGTGAACCTGACGAGCTCCTCGTTGTTGCTCTCGCCGGTGCGGATCAAGAGCGAGCGCTCACCGTCAGGCGTGCAGGAGCCGATCG
>CAZYMM010000088.1:5535-9029 GCA_964648515.1 uncultured Conexibacter sp. | reverse complement strand
GCTCGCCCGCCTCGTAGCGCCCGGCGGCGGCGTGCAGCGCAGCGCTCAGCCCGAGCGCGCGGGCGCGGGAGCCGGCGTCAAGCCGCGCGTTGCGGCTCGAGAGCGCCAGGCCGTCGAGATCGCGGACGGTCTGGCCTGTAACCAGCCGTACCGGCAGGTCGAGATCGCGGACGAGGCGCGCGAGCACGCGCACCTGCTGCGCGTCCTTGGCGCCGAAGACGGCGACGTCGGGCGCGCAGATCGACAACAGCTTGGTGACCACGGTCGTGACGCCGTGGAAGTGCGCGGCGCCGCGATGCGCTCCCTCGAGCGTGTCGGTCAGCGGACCCTCGACGCGGACCTGCGTACAGAAGCCGGGCGGGTAGAGCTCGTCCGGCTGGGGCGCGAACAGCAGCTCTGCGCCGGCCGCTGCGGCGAGCCCGGCGTCACGGGCGAGGTCGCGCGGGTAGCTCGCGAGGTCGCGCCGGTCATCGAACTGCGCCGGGTTGACGAAGACCGAGACGACGACCACGTCGGCCTCGTTCGTGGCCCGCTCGACCAGCGACAGATGCCCGTCGTGCAGCGCCCCCATCGTCGGCACCAGCGCGACCGTGCGGCCGGCGGCCCGCTCGGTGGCCAGCGCGGCGCGCAGGCCGGCGATGGTCGGCTCGATCCGCGGTGCGGCGCTGACGGTCATCGCAGCACCTCGATCGGTTCGCCGGCCAACGCGCGCGTGCGATCGGTCAGCGCCTCGAACAGCTCCAGCGAGGCGGGGTCGCGTTCGGCGACCGCGGCGCTCTGGCGGGCGACGGTCTGCTCATCGCCGCGTGCGATCGGGCCGGTCAGCGCGGACGCGGCGCCGAAGGCCTCCCAGTTGGCGACGGTGGCGCGGACGAGCGGCGCGAGCATCCGCCGCTCGAGCGCGCCGATCCGCTCGGCCGTCCAGAGCAGTGTCAGCAGATAGTTGGAGGCGACCGACGCGGCGGCGTGGTAGGCGCCGCGGTCCTCGTCGGCGACCGTGAAGGGAGCGAGGCCGAGCGCACCGGCGATCCGCTCGGCGGTTGCGAGCGCGCGTGGCGTCGAGCCGGCGACGGCGGCCGCACCTGCGCTGAAATCGGTCTGCGGGCCGGTGATCGTCATCAGCGGGTGCAGCGAGAACGCCTCGTGCGCGCCGAGCGGCTCCAGCGTGCTGACGCCCGAGCAGTGCCCGACGAGCAGGCCGGGCCGCGGCGTGATCGCGGCGGCGGCGCGGGCGATCTCGCCGTCGGGGACGCAGAGCATCACGATCCCGTTGCCGTCAGGGTCGGCGCCGCGCCCGAGTGGGCCGTCGACCGTCCATCCGGCCCTGTTCAGGGCTGCCGTGATCGCGGTGCCGGCTCGGCCGGCGCCGACGACCGCACAGCGATTGCTCACGGAGGTCATCTCTTGCTCGATCTCGGTCCAGCTCCGCGCTCTGCCGCGGATGCCGGTCGCGATGTAGGTACGAATAAGGATACGACGCGGGGCGGCCGCGGTCCAGTGTGTGATCGGGCACCTGTGGACGGGTGGGCTACGTTGAGGCTGTGCAGGCCGACGCCCGCCGCGAGCTGCTGAGGGACGCCTACCGCGAGGCACGCAGCTGCGCACGCTGTCCGCAGCTCGCGCAGACCCGCACGCAGGTCGTGTTCGGATCGGGCAACGCCGATGCCGACCTGATGTTCATCGGTGAGGCGCCCGGCGCGTCGGAGGACGAGCAGGGCGTGCCGTTCGTCGGTCGCGCCGGTAAGCTGCTCGACCAGCTGCTCGGGGAGATCGGGCTGGCGCGCGAAGACGTGTTCATCACCAACGTGCTGATGTGCCGGCCGCCGGACAACCGCGACCCGCGCCCGGCCGAAATCGAGGCCTGCCAGGAGTGGCTCTGGCGCAAGATCGAGCTCGTCCGTCCGATCGTGGTCTGCACGCTCGGCAACTTCGCGACCAAGTTGCTGCGCGGCGATCCTGCGGGGATCACGCAGATCCACGGCCAGGTGCAGGAGTGCACGCTCGGCTCGCTGCGGGTCCGGCTGCTGCCGGTCTTCCATCCCGCGGCGGCGCTCTACACACGCTCGAACGTCGAGCTGCTGCGCGCCGACCTGGCCCGGATCCCGGCGCTGCTGGCGCTCGGCGCTCCCGAGCAGCCGTCGTCTGTGGCGGATGCGGCACAGGCGAGCGAGGGGCTGTCGGCGCCGGACACGGCTGATCTGGTGCCGGCCGTCGAGGGGCCTGCGGCGGGCGGGCAGCTCGGCCTGTTCTGACTCTGCTGCCGGTTGCGCTGTTCTCAGCCGTCGGCGTGGTCGCCGCGGCGAGCATCGTGAAGCGCCCGCAGCTGCGCGAGCGGACGGCCGGTGCTGCGACCGAGCAGGCACCGGCCTGTGGCACGAGTGCTGAAGGTCAGCGCCTGTGCTGCGTCATCGAGCGCCAGCGCGCGCCCGCCGAGCCGCGCCCCGATCACCTCGCGCCGGCGCCTGGCAAGCAGCGTGTGCGGCTCGCCGCCGTAGGCGGGTCCGGTCGAATGGCCGCCGAGGTGGACCATCCGCAGCTCGGGGTGCAGGACCGTCGGGACGCCGGCCGCGCGTGCGCGCAGGCAGAGATCGAGATCCTCGAAGAACAGGAACTGCCCAGCATCGAACGGCCCGATCCGCCTCAGCGTGTCGGTACGGGCACAGACCGCGGCCGCGATCGCCCAGCCGACCGTGCGTGCCCGCTGCGATCGCCACGGCGCGACCCGCTCGCGCACCGCCGGCGGCAGGAGGCGGGGCGGGACCAGGGCCGGCAGCAGCGCCCCGATCGTCCCCGGCAGCGGGTGTGCGCTGTCCTGGATGGTGCCGTCGGCGTTCAGCAGCCGCGGCACGTGCAGAGCGTCGAACTCGCTCGCCAGCGCGGCGAGCCGGCCGGCGGCCGCGGGGTCGAGCGCGACGATGTCGGGGTTCAGCAGCAGCGTCACCGGCTCGCTGACCGCTTCAAGGCCCCTGTTGTTGGCAGCGCCGAAGCCGACGTCACCGGCGACCAGCACCGTGCAGCCGGCGTCCGCAGCCAGCGCCGGGCCCTGATCGGAGGAGCCGGCGTCGACGGCGATGATCTGGGCCGGCGGAGGAGAGCAGGCAGCCAGCGACGCCAGCAGCGCCGGCAGCTCGGCGGCCGAGTCGTGCAGCACGGTCACGACCGCGTAGCCGCTCAACGGGCCGCCTCCGCGAGCACGGCCGCCAGTTCGGCGCCTGCTGCCTCCCAGCGGCGTGGCGGCTTCAGCTCGGCGACCAGCCGCTCACGCTCTGACGGCAGCCGCCGCAGCGCGGTGGCCAGATCAGCGGCGTCGCCCGGTCTGAACCGCAGCGTGCCCGGCAGCTGCAGCGTCGGCAGGTCGCTGACGACGGACGGGACGCCGTGCGCCGCAGCCTCGCGCGGTGTCAGGCCGAAGCCCTCCAGCAGCGAGGGCAGCACAACCGCCATCGCGCCCGCATACAGCGCCTGCAGACGCGCGTCTTCGACCGGGCCGACGT
>CAZYMM010000088.1:0-5435 GCA_964648515.1 uncultured Conexibacter sp. | reverse complement strand
GCCATCGCGCCCGCATACAGCGCCTGCAGACGCGCGTCTTCGACCGGGCCGACGTCGACGGCGCCCGGAATCGTGACCGGTCCGGCCCCGGCGAGGACGAGGTCGGCGTCGAGCGCGGCCTGCGGCCAGGCCCGGGCCAGCACATCGAGGCCCTTGCGCGGTTCGCGCGCACCGACGTAGAGCAGGTAGGGGCGCTCACGGCGCTCGGGCTCCAGGCCGGCTGCAGGTAGGTCGACGCCCGGCTCGATCACCTGCGCGCCAAGACCCCAACGCGCCCTGATCGAGGCTGCGACCGCGTCGGCGTCGCAGACGACGGTCGCGGCGCGGCGTGCGAGCCGCTCGACCCTGGCGGCAGCGTGCCAGGCTCGTTCGTAGCGCCCGAAGTCGCCGGGCCGCTCGAGCCACGAGAGGTCGTGGATCGTGAGCACGTACGGCCTGCCGGGCGCGACCGGCGCCGGAGCGGGTACCCAGGCGACATCAGCGCCGCAGAGCGAGAGCAGGTTCGGGATGCCGGTCAGCGCGGTGACGCCGTGCAGCACGCGTGAGCTCAGCCGCGGCCGCACGAAATCGACGCCGGCGATCGGTGGGACCGGTTCGCGGCCCGGTACAAGCGCGCGGACATCGGCGCCGGTCTCAGCGAGCGCGGCGCAGATCCTGCGGCTGTAGCGCGCGACACCGCGCCGCGCGGCGAGATGACGCCCGTCGACGGCGACGATCATCGGGGCCACGCTACCGGCCGGGCACCGGTGGCCCACCGCTACGCTGCGCGCTGATGCTTCGGAGGGACGCGCCACGGGTCGCGCTGGTCCATGACTTCCTGCTCGATCTGCGTGGAGCCGAGCGGGTCTTCCTCGCGCTCTGCGAGATCTTCCCCGACGCCGACATCTTCACCGCCGTCTACGACGAGGACGGCACCGAGGGCCGCTTCACCGGGCGCAACGTCAACACCTCGTTCCTGCAGCGGCTGCGGCCCGACAGCCGCTCATTCCGCTACTACCTGCCGCTCTACCCGCTGGCGATCGAGATGCTCGACTTGCGCGGCTACGACCTCGTGCTGTCGAGTTCGTCGGCGTGGGCGCACGGCGTGCTGCCGCCGGAGAGCGCCGTCCACATCTGCTACTGCCACAACCCGTTCCGCTACGCGTGGAACGAGCGCGAGGCGACGCTGGCAGCGCGGCCGGCGCCGGTCCGGCTGCCGCTTGCCGCGGTGCTCTCGCGCTGGCGGCGCTGGGACTGGATCGCCGCCCAGCACGTCGACCGCTATATCGCCAACTCGCGCACCGCTGAGCGCCGCATCGCCTACTACTTCGGGCGCGAGGCGCAGATCATCCATCCGCCGGTGGAGGTCGAGCGGTTCACGCCCGGGCAGGCCGGCGACCGCTACGTGGTGCTGTCGGAGCTGATGGCCCACAAGCGGATCGGGATCATCGTCCGCGCCTGCCGCGAGCTCGGCCTGCCGCTGTCGGTGATCGGCGACGGGCCCGACCTGCACAACCTGCGGGCGCTCGCGGGACCGTCGGTCGAGTTCTGCGGCCGGCTCCCGGACGCCGAGGTCGCCGAGCGGCTCAGCGCCGCACGGGCGCTGATCGTGGCGGCGACCGAGGAGTTCGGGATCGCCGCAGTCGAGGCCCAGGCGGCGGGCCGGCCGGTGATCGCGCTCGGTGAGGGCGGCCTGCTGGAGACCGTCGTCGACGGTCGCACCGGCACATTCTTCGAGACCGCGACGGTCGAGTCGCTGAAGCACGCGCTGCGGCACTTCGATCCGCTCGCGATCGACCCCGCGGACTGCGTCGCCAACGCTCAGCGGTTCTCCACCGACGTCTTTGCCGGCTCGATCCGGCGCGTCGTCGCCGAGTCCAGCGGGGTTCGCGGCGATCGCGGCCGGCGCACACGGCCGGTCCGGCGCGGATTGGCGCGGGTCGCGTGAGCGGACCGGAGGTCCGGTCGGTGGCCTGCCGGTGAGCGTCCGGATGCGGCCGCAGGTGCTTCGGATCCTCTTTGCCGGTCTGGCGCTCGCCGGAGCCGTGCTCGGGCTGCATCTGCGCGCCGATGCGGTCACTTGCGGACAGGCCGAGCAAACGATCCGCCAGACCTCCTACAACGGCTATGGGGTTGCGCCCGGCGACATCGCCACCGTGCGCTCCCATTGCCGGAGCCCGCAACGGTTGGCGGTGCTCGCCGTGGACGTTGCGCCCGTAGCGCCCGCGGCGGCACGCGAGCTGGCCGCCATCGCGCTTCGTCGCGCACCCGACACGTTTGCCGGCTGGGCGGGGGAGACGCTTGTGCTCAAGCGAACCGACCCGGCCGCAGCGCGTGCGGCGTGGGACCGCGCCAAAGAGCTCAACCCGCGTTGGACGGCGCCGCGCCCCTGACGGCGGGCTGATCGCTGCTGCCAAGCAGCACGCCGAGCTGGACGATCGCAATCCCCGTCAGCGCCGGGATCTGCCAGTGCCAGTCGACGCTCGCTGCCGTCGCGTAGGCGGCGACCGTGCCGATTGCGGCGGTCGCCGGGCTGCGGCGGGCCGTCACGACGGTGCCGGCCGCGATCAGCAGCAGCAGCAGCAGACCGGCGCTGCCGAGTTCGGCACCGGTCTCGAGCCAGAGCGAGTGGGCGTTGACGACGTTCTCGTCGATCGTGCGCTCGCGCAGCCAGGCGTCGGCGAACGAGCCCGCGCCATGCCCGGCGAGCGGCCTCGACTCGAGCTGGCCGGCCGCGACGCGCCAGTACTCAGCGCGGTTGCTGCCGAGTTGCGTCAGCCGCTCGCCCGATGCGCCGAAACCTGCCCGTCCGTTGTCGGTGCCGCCGGTGACGGCGGTCACGATCAGCCCGGCCGTGAGCAGTGCGGCTACCAGCGGCAGCAGGCGGCGTGCGCGCAGCGGCAGCGGGTCATCTCGCTCGGTGCGGTGCGCGAGCAGCCGCCAGGCGGCGATGAACCCGAGCGCGGCGACGGCGATCAGCAACAGCAGCAGCGGCCATCCGTCGGCCGCCGGCACCGGGCCGCGACGGGCGGCGGCGAACGGCAGCGTCACGAGTACGGCGGCGATCATGGTGCCGCCCGCACAGACGGCGGCCCGGCCGAGTGCCGCTCGTGACGACGAGCGGGCGGCGACGACGAGCACGCCGACGGTGGCCGCGACCAGGGCGCCGCGCGAGTAGGAGAGCTGAACGGCGATGGCAAGCGGCGCCGTCGCTGCGACGGCGGCGGCGCGAACCGGCCGGCTGCGCGTGCGATCGGCGGCCAGCGCGACACAGATCACGAGGCCGAGCGCTGCGAGCGCGCCCTCAGCGTTCCAGTAGCCGAGCGGCGCCGACAGCCGTCCGCCGGAACGCGCAGGCTGGGCGGCGCCGACCAGGTCGCTGAGCAGACGGGCGAGCAGGGCATAGCCGCTGACCAGCACGGTCCCCGCCGCTGCGACCGGCGGTGCCAGGCGCCCGAGCCGGGGGTCGGCGCCGGTCAGCACCGTCGCCGCATAGGCGAGCGCAAGGTAGGAGCCGGCAAGCTCGGTCTGGATCAGCCAGCCGCCGGGATCGGAAGTCCACGCGTGGCTCGCGCCGGTCAGCAGCGCGAACGCGGCCAGTGCCGCGAGCACCGTGCGCGCAGCACGGCCCGCCGGCCACGGCCGGAGCGCAGTCGCTGCGGCACCGGCGGCGACCAGGCAGGCGGCGGCCAGAAAACCTGCGCGCGCGGTGTCGGTCGTGCCGCCGCCGGCGAACGCGATCACGACCGGGAGCAGCACGGCGGCCACCATCAGCACTGCGCGCGCCGCGACAGCGGCGTTCACGTCAACCCGCCCTCCGCTGCCGCCGCGTCGCGAGCGCGAGCGCGACCGTCCCTGTGGCGGCCACTGCCTGCACTGCGAGCACCACCTGCGCGAACCCGGTCACAGACAGCGACATCGTCGCCAGCAGCGTGGGCAGACAGACGGCAAGCGGGGCGACGATCCAGATGAAGCGCAGCCGGCCGAGCCCGATCAGGTACTGCACTGTGAGGTAGGCGACGGCGAGCAGCGTCATCGCCAGCCCGAGCAGCGGCAGCGCGCTCGCGGCGCCGGTCAGCTGCGGGCCGAACGCGATCCGCAGCAGCTGCTCAGGGACCGCGACGAAGATCAGCAGCGCGGGCAGCGCTATCACCGACAGCACGCCGAGCGCGCGCAGCAGCGCGGGCAGCGGATCGTCACCGGCGGCGGCACGTCGCGTCGCGTCCGGTAGCAGCTGCAGTCCGACACCGACGGCAACCCAGACGACGGCCTTGGCGGCGACCGTGGCGACAGCGTATGAGCCGGCCAGGTCGCCGTTCCAGGCGTGGCGCGCCAGGATCACGTCGATGTTCTGCAGGACCGAGAGCAGCAGCAGCCCGGCGATCGCGACGCGGTTGTCGGCGACGAGGCTGCGCAGCGTGCGGTGGGTGGCATCGGCGGGCGCGTCGCGATGGCCCGAGCTGAGCGCGTCGCGATGGATCTTCATGGCGAGCCACAGCGACAGCAGCAGGAACGACGCCGCGCTGCCGAGGAAGGCGCCGGTGACGCCGAGACCGGCCGCGACCAGCGCCAGGCCGGTCAGCAGCCGCAGCGCCGCCTCGCCGACGATCGAGATCGCCACCGCACGGAAGTCCGACAGCGCCTGCAGCGTGCCGCGCTGCAGGCAGAGCAGCAGCCACAGCGTCCCCGTCGCCGGGATCGCGGCCACCGCCCAGGGGTGTTCGGGGGTGCCGAGCGCGGCGGCGAGCGGGGTGCGCAGCGCGATGCCCCCGACGACGGCGGCGACGGTCGCGCCGGACAGTGTCAGCGTCCAGGTCCGCAGCGTCCGCGTCAGGGTCGGGCCGTCACCGAGATGGCCGAGCGTCGTCTCGCGCGCGGCCGCGACCTGGACGGCCTGCCCGGTCACGACGAGGATCAGGAACGCCGCGACGATTGAGGCCAGCGCGCCATAGTCGGTTGCGCCGAGCAGGCGGCTGAAGACGACGACGAAGCCGAGCTGGATCGCGTTGTTGACGAGTGTCGCGGCAGCCAGGCCAGCCGCTGCGGTCGTCTCGGGCCCCTTGATCCTACGCGTCATCCGCGCACGGGCGCCGGTGCCGGAATCCGGCAGGTCGATGTCGGGCGGCGCGGTCACCGGTGGTCCCGCAGCGTACCGGTGGGCGTCACGACGCCCGGCGGCCGAACCGATGATCTACGCTGCTCGGATGCGCCGGTCGACAACGATCCTCGCGACGATCATTGCGTTCGCGCTGCTGATCGCGGCCTCGGCCCAGGCCCAGAGCTCCGGCGATCAGCAGTACACCGATCCGTTCGCAGGCAGCGGCGGCAGCACGACGAAGACGCACACGACGCCGCACAAGCCGGCCGCGTCCTCACCGGCCCCGACCCCGGCGCCGGCGCCGGCTGCGCCGACGGTGCCGGCCCCCGCCCCGGCTGCGGGCGCAGCAGCCGGCGCC
>CAZYMM010000087.1:0-9220 GCA_964648515.1 uncultured Conexibacter sp. | reverse complement strand
AAGAGCTCAAGGGCATCTCCGTGCTCGAGCTCGCCGAGCGCATCAAGGCGCTCGAAGAGGAGTTCGGCGTCTCGGCGACCGCAGTCGCAGCGGCGGCACCGGTCGCGGCGGGCGGCGGCGAGGCGGCCGCCGAGGAGGCCTCGTCGACGGTCGACGTCGTCCTGACCGGCGCCGGCGACAAGAAGATCCAGGTCATCAAGGTCGTGCGCGCCGCGACCGGCCTCGGCCTCAAGGAGGCCAAGGCGCTTGTCGACGAGGCTCCCAAGGCCGTCAAGGAGGGCATCGAGCGCGACGAGGCCGACAAGCTCAAGCAGGAGCTCGAGGAGGCCGGCGCCAGCGTCGAGCTGAAGTAGATGCGGACGGGCCGCGCCCGTCCGTCAGGAGCGTCGCTGTGCGAGAGCTCGCACCAGCGGAACACGGAGGGTGCCCTGGTCGCCCTCCGTGTTCCGGGCGCTCTCTAACCTTGCCCGCCGATGCGCCACGCAGCCATCGCACTGCTGACTTCGATCGTCCTCGCATCGGTGGCCGCGAGCTGCGGCACCGCCAAGCGGCCCGATCCGGCACTGACGGTCAAGCGGTACTTGAGCGATCTCGGCGCAGGCCGTTACACGGCGGCCTGTGCGGCGCTCACCACCGAGGCGAAGGCGAGCCTCCGGGAGAACGCGCTGAGCGGTTTCCGCGCGACCGCCGCAGCCCCCGCAGAGCGGCTGCGGCAGGTCCAGGCCGCGCATCGGCGCGCCGCATCCTGTGAGGGCGCACATGCCGTTGCGCGCGATTCGCCCGGCGGCAGCGCGGCGATCGCAACGGCGCTCCGCGACCTTCCCCAGCTGTCACGGAGCACCATCGGGCCGGGAGGCGACCACGTCACGCTCGGTGCGAACGGGGACTGGGGCCTCGTCCACCGGGACGGTCGCTGGCTGATCGAGGTCGACAACGTGTTTCCATAGCCCGCCTGCGTGGACGCGTGCCACGTGACCGTGGCCAAGGCGGTGGCACTCACGCGCAGCAGCGTCACTCGTTGTCGAGTTCTACCCGGCCGGCGGGCAGAACTCGACAACGACGACCGGCGGCGTGCCCAGGCAGGCGTCGCTGGCCAGGTGCCGGACTGCCAGCGACTGTGCGCTCGAGTCAACAGCTAAGAAGTCTGCTGGGTCTTGAACGTGAAGCGGCCCTTGCCGTCGGTCTGGGTCGCGTTCACGGTGAAGGTGTGCGAGCCGGTCGCGCCCTCAGCCTTACCCTTGCACTCGAACCGGCCGCCCTTCTCGCCGACCACGATGTCCTGGCAGTCGACCACGACATCCTTGGCAGTTGGGACCAGGACCTTGATCTGCTCGACGATCGCGGCCTCGGCCTCATCGACATGGATGAACGGCGCGCTGAAGCGCACGTCGCCCTTGTCGTTGGTCTGGCGCACGGTGACCTGGCCCTTGGTCCCGTCCTGGGCGGTCACCGTGCAGGTGAAGGTGTCGCCGGCCTTGATCTTGCGGTCCTTCGGGCAGTCGACGCTCTTGACCGGCACGCCGGCCTGCGTCCGGACTGTCTTCGAGATCTGGTCGGCGGCCTTGTCGGCGTCGATCACGGCCGTGCCGCAGCCGGCGATTGCGGCCACCGGCAGCGCTACGAGGATGATTGTCGCTCTGGTCATGGGCGGGGACCCTACATATCCCGGTTGTGCCGATGCACCCCGGCGGCTACAATCGCCGCCTCGGCCGATAGTCGCAGCCGCCCTCTGACAGCCCTCGCGCCACATACGCGAGCGGTCCGGGCGGGGTCCGTGAGTGCCGAGAGCCTCTGCACACGAGGTCCGTTTCGGCGTGTGCTACCTTCATTGGTCGCGCCTCTGCGCCTTCGAGCCAGGCCGCACGAGCGCGCAGCCTCAGTGACCGCTGTTATCCGACCCTCCGAGGAGTCGCCGTAGTGCCTACTCTGGACGCCAGCCGGACGCGCCGCACCTTCGCGCGCCTGGACACCACTGTCGAGGTTCCGAACCTGATCGACATCCAACGCCGCTCGTTCGAGTGGCTCGTGGATACCGAGAAGGGCGGACTGCGCGAGACGATCGACGACATCTCGCCGATCGAGGACTACACCGGCCACCTGGCGGTGAACTTCGGCGACTTCGTCTTCGACGAGCCGACGCACTCGATCGCCGAGTGCCGTGAGAAGGACCTCACCTATTCGCGCCCGCTGACCGTCACCGTCGCGTTCATCAACCACGAGACCGGTGAGATCCGCGAGCAGTCGGTCTTCATGGGCGACTTCCCGTGGATGACCGAGCGCGGCACGTTCATCATCAACGGCACCGAACGCGTCGTCGTCACGCAGCTCGTCCGCTCGCCCGGCGCGTACGTGATGGAGGCCAAGGATCGCGAGAAGCAGTGCTTCACCGCGAACCTGATGCCGGCCCGCGGCTCGTGGCTGGAGATGGAGATCGACAAGAAGGGCAAGGTCTTCGTCCGGATCGACCGCAAGCGCAAGCTGCCGGTGACCGTGCTGCTGCGCGCGATGGCCTACAACCCCGAGACCGACGCCGATCGCGAGGAGACGCCGGAGGAGATCGAGGCGCTCGACAAGGAGTTGATCGAGCTCTTCGGCGGCTCGCTCTACATCCGTCAGACGGTCGAGACCGACCCCGAGCCGACCAAGTCGCGCAAGGGCGCGCTGATCGAGCTGTTCAAGAAGCAGCGTCCCGGCGAGCCGCCGTCGGTCGACGCCGCCTACGCGCTGCTCGGCCAGCTCTTCTTCGACCCCAAGCGCTACGACCTCACGCGCGTAGGCCGCTACAAGCTCAACGCCCGTCTCGGTCTCGACATCGACCTCGAGACCCGCACGCTGACCCACGACGACATTCACGCCCTCGTCCGTGAGCTCGTCAGCCTGCCGAAGCTGCTCGGCGTCCCCGAGGACGGCGAGGTCGAGATCAAGGACTTCGCGGCCGAGGTGGCGTCGCTGCCGACCGAGCCGATTGCCGAGCACCTCGACGAGTACGAGCACTTCGGCAACCGTCGCCTGCGCCCGGTCGGCGAGCTGATCCAGGAGGCGTTCCGGATCGGCCTCTACCGCATGGAGCGCGTCGTCCGCGAGCGGCTGACGACCGAGGACGAGGACACGATCACGCCGCAGACGATCGTCAACATCCGCCCGGTCGTCGCGGCGCTGAAGGAGTTCTTCGGCTCCTCGCAGCTCTCGCAGTTCATGGACCAGACGAACTCGCTCAGCGGCCTGACGCACCGTCGCCGCCTGAACGCGCTCGGCGCCGGCGGCCTGACCCGTGAGCGCGCGCCGATCGAGGTCCGTGACGTCCACCCGACCCACTACGGGCGGATGTGCCCGATCGAGACTCCGGAGGGGCCGAACATCGGCCTGATCGGCTCACTCTCGAGCTACGCGAAGATCTCCGAGCACGGCTTCGTGACGACGCCGTACCGCGTCGTCGAGGGTGGTGTCGTCACCGACAAGGTGGTTCATCTCGACGCCACCCAGGAGGAGACGCGCCTGATCGCCCAGGCCAACGCGTTGCGCGACAAGGCCGGCAAGCTCAAGGGCCCGGAGGTCGTCTGCCGCACCCAGGCCGGCCAGTACGTCACGGCCGCGCCGCGGGACGTCGATCTGATCGACGTCTCGCCGCAGCAGATCTGGTCGGTCGCCACCGCGATGATCCCGTTCCTCGAGCATGACGACGCGAACCGCGCGCTGATGGGCTCGAACATGCAACGGCAGGCCGTACCGCTGCTGAAGACCGACGCGCCGCTGATCGGCACCGGCATGGAGCTCCGCGCGGCGCTCGACACCGGCGACCTGATCATCGCCGAGGCCCCCGGAACCGTGGCCTACGTCGATGCCGAGCGGATCACGATCGAGACCAAGGACGGCGAGAAGAGCTACGAGCTGCAGAAGTTCCGTCGCTCCAATCAGGGCACCCTGATCCACCAGAAGCCTCGCGTGAAGCCGGGCGAGCGGGTCAGGAAGGGCCAGCTGCTGGCCGACGGCTCGGCCTCCGACAAGGGCGAGATGGCGCTCGGCAAGAACCTGATGGTCGCCTTCATGTCCTGGGAGGGCTACAACTTCGAGGACGCGATCATCCTCTCCAAGCGGCTCGTCAAGGACGACGAGCTGACCTCGATCCACATCGAGGAGTACGAGGTCGACGCGCGCACGACCAAGCTCGGCGACGAGGAGATCACGCGCGACATCCCGAACCGCTCGGAGGAGTCGCTGCGCAACCTCGACGACCGCGGCATCGTCCGCGTCGGCGCCGAGGTCGGCTCGGGCGATCTGCTCGTCGGCAAGGTCACACCGAAGGGTGAGACCGAGCTGACCGCCGAGGAGAAGCTGATCCGCGCGATCTTCAAGGAGAAGGCGCGCGAGGTGCGTGACACGTCGCTGAAGGTGCCGCACGGCGAGGGTGGTGTTGTCATCGACGTCAAGACTTTCTCGCGCGAGGGCGGAGACGACCTGCCGCCCGGTGTCAACGATCTCGTGCGTGTCTTTGTCGCCAAGAAGCGCAAGATCTCCGAAGGCGACAAGCTCGCCGGTCGCCACGGCAACAAGGGCGTGATCTCGCGGATCGTCGACGAGCACGACATGCCGTTCCTCGAGGACGGCACGCCGGTCGACGTGATCCTGAACCCGCTCGGAGTGCCGTCGCGGATGAACGTCGGCCAGATCATGGAGACCCACCTCGGCTGGGCGGCCGCTCAGGGCTGGTACGACGACGACGAGCAGGGCTTCCAGCACGGCGAGCGCGTCTACACCGCCACGCCCGTCTTCGACGGCGCCGAACTCGAGGACGTCGACGAGGCGCTGCTGCGCTGGCAGGAGGATCACGCCAAGGCCGGCGGCAAGATCCGGATGGAGATCGACGAGCACCAGCCGATCGGCCGGCGCGCGTCGGGCAAGTTCCAGCTCTACAACGGCCGCACCGGCGAACCGTTCGAGCAGAAGGTGACGGTCGGCTACATGTACATCCTGAAGCTGCTGCACCTCGTCGACGACAAGATCCACGCGCGCTCGACCGGCCCGTACTCGCTTGTCACCCAGCAGCCGCTGGGCGGCAAGGCGCAGTTCGGCGGCCAGCGCTTCGGCGAGATGGAGGTCTGGGCGCTCGAGGCCTACGGTGCCGCCTACACGCTGCAGGAGATGCTGACGATCAAGTCCGACGACACCGTCGGCCGCGTCAAGGCCTACGAGGCGATCGTCAAGGGCGAGAACATCGCCGAGCCGCAGGTGCCCGAGTCCTTCAAGGTACTGCTCAAGGAGATGCAGTCGCTGACGCTCGACGTCAACGTCGTCTCCGAGGAGGGCGTCAGCGCCGAGCTGGGCGACGAGGAGGACGACCTGTTGCGTGCTGCCGAGGAGCTCGGCATCGACCTCTCCGGCGTCCGCGCCGTCGAGTCCGGCGCTGCCGACGAGGACATCGAGGGCGAGGCCGGCGGCGATGACGAGGGCGCAGGCGGCGAGGGCGATCCGTCGGCCGAGGAGCTCGGCATCGACGACCAGATCGACCTCGGCGACCTCGCCTAGATAACGACCACCGCACCACCACGAGAGCGCAAGAGCCAATGATCGACATCAACAACTTCGACGCAATCGAGATCGGCCTGGCGTCGAGCAAGCAGATCCGCGGCTGGTCCTCGGGCGAGGTCACCAAGCCCGAGACGATCAACTACCGCACGCTCAAGCCCGAGAAGGACGGCCTCTTCTGCGAGCGCATCTTCGGTCCGACCAAGGACTGGGAGTGCTACTGCGGCAAGTACAAGCGCGTCCGCTACAAGGGCATCGTCTGCGAGCGTTGCGGCGTCGAGGTGACGCGCTCGAAGGTCCGTCGCGAGCGGATGGGCCACATCGATCTGGCGGCGCCGGTCAGCCACATCTGGTTCTTCAAGGGCGTGCCATCACGGATCGGCTACCTGCTCGACATGGCGCCCAAGGAGCTCGAGAAGATCCTCTACTTCGCGGCGTCGATCATCACCTGGGTCGACCAGGAGGCGCGCTGGCGCGACATCGGCAAGCTCGAGGCCGAGATGCAGGAGGAGCTCGACCGCCTGCGCGAGGAGGAGAACGAGCGCACCGAGGAGCTGCGGTCGTCGCGTGAGGCGCGCATCGCCTACATCGAGTCCGGCGACCAGGGCGCGTTCTCGACCGAGGATCACCTCTGGGCCGACTCGCTGGAGATCAACATCAAGAAGATCTCCAAGGACGAGCGCGAGAAGATGGTCAAGGAGATCCAGAAGTCCTTCGCCACCGATATCGACGACACCCAGGCCTACTACGAGGACGCCCGCGAGCGCCTCAAGGACGTCTGGAAGCTGTTCTCCAACAAGGACGAGCCGTCCGCCGAGCCGCCGCAGGAGGGCCAGGACTGGCCGCTGAACACCTACGTCGACAAGGACGCGGCCAAGGACGAGTTCCGCCCGCGCGCGATCATCGCCGACGAGACCTTCTTCCGCGAGCTCAAGCATCGCTTCGGGTCGCCGTACGGCTTCGGCGAGTACTTCGGCGGCGGCATGGGTGCCGAGCACATCCGCACGCTGCTGCTGGAGAAGAAGGAGTACGACCGTGAGGCCGCTCCGCGTGCCGTCGACCCCGATCGCCTGGCCGGCGACGACCTGGCGCCCGCTGACGAGCCCGGGATCGTGCTCGACCACGAGCGCGAGGATCTCGAGGATCAGGTCAAGAACGGCAAGGGCCAGAAGCAGGCCCGTGCCGTCAAGCGGCTGAAGGTCCTGTCGGCGTTCCTGTACTCCGACAACAAGCCCGAGAACATGATCCTCGAGGCCGTGCCGGTGATCCCGCCGGAGCTGCGGCCGATGGTCCAGCTCGACGGCGGCCGTTTCGCCACGTCGGACCTCAACGACCTCTATCGCCGCGTCATCAACCGCAACAACCGCCTCAAGCGGCTGCTCGACCTCGGCGCGCCGGAGATCATCGTCAACAACGAGAAGCGGATGCTGCAGGAGGCCGTCGACGCGCTGTTCGACAACGGCCGCCGCGGCCGTCCCGTGACCGGCCCGGGCAACCGGCCGCTGAAGTCGCTCTCGGACATGCTCAAGGGCAAGCAGGGGCGCTTCCGCCAGAACCTGCTCGGCAAGCGCGTCGACTACTCGGGCCGCTCGGTGATCGTCTCCGGCCCGTCGCTGCGCCTGCACCAGTGCGGGCTGCCGAAGCTGATGGCGCTGGAGCTGTTCAAGCCGTTCATCATGGCCCAGCTCGTCGAGCGCAAGTCGGCACAGAACATCAAGGCCGCCAAGAAGATGGTCGACTCGATGATCCCCGAGGTCTGGGACGTCCTCGAGCAGGTGATCCACGAGCATCCGGTGCTGCTCAACCGCGCGCCGACGCTGCACCGGCTCGGCATCCAGGCGTTCGAGCCGGTCCTGATCGAGGGCAAGGCGATCCAGGTCCATCCGCTCGTCTGCTCGGCCTTCAACGCCGACTTCGACGGTGACCAGATGGCCGTCCATCTGCCGCTGTCGGCAGAGGCCCAGGCCGAGGCCCGGATCCTGATGCTGTCGTCGAACAACATCCTCTCGCCCGCCCACGGCGCACCGCTGGCGACGCCGACTCAGGACATGGTGCTCGGCACCTACTACCTGACGCACGGCCCGGACGCGTCGGAGCTGGCCGAGCTCGGCGAGCAGCTGCAGTCCGGCAAGTGGCCGAAGGACACGCCGCGGCCGAAGGTCTTCCGCACCGCGCAGGAGGCGGAGGTCTCCTACGACAACAAGCGGCTCGGTCTGCACGACCTGGCCGAGTACCGGCCGCTCGGCCGGGCCGGCGGCCACGTCCTGACGACCGTCGGGCGCATCATCTACAACGACCGCATCGAGCGGGCGCTGTCGGAGTCGCTCGGTGAGCTGTTCAGCCTCGAGAGCTACGTCTTCGTCAACCAGGCGATGCGCAAGAAGGACACGGTCAAGCTGATCGATGCGCTCGTGCAGCAGTACGGCGCGCCGGCCGTCTCACAGGTGCTCGATGCGTTCAAGGACCTCGGCTTCCATTACGCGACGCTGGCCGGGATCACGGTCTCCAAGAACGACGTCGTGATCCCGCCGCAGAAGCCGGAGATCCTCGCCCGCTACGAGGCCGAGGTCGCCGAAATCCAGGATCAGTACGACATGGGCCTGCTCACGCAGGAGGAGCGGCACGAGCAGGTCGTCGAGAAGTGGACCGAGTGCACCGATGAGGTCGCCGACTCGATGCAGGACCACTTCGACCAGCTCAACCCGATCTACATGATGGCCAACTCGGGAGCTCGAGGATCGATCTCCCAGATCCGCCAGCTGGCCGGGATGCGTGGCCTGATGGCCAACCCGAAGGGCGAGATCATCGAACGCCCGATCAAGGCCAACTTCATGGAGGGGCTGACCGTCCTCGAGTACTTCATCTCGACGCACGGCGCCCGCAAGGGTCTTGCCGACACCGCGCTGCGCACCGCCGACTCCGGCTACCTGACGCGCCGCCTGGTCGACGTCTCCCAGGACGTGATCATCCGCGAGCTCGACTGCGGCACCAAGCAGTGGATCGAGCTGCCGCTGTTCGACGCCGCCGGCGAGCCGAACCAGAACCTGATCGGGCGGATCGTGCCCGCCGACCTCAAGGTCGAGCGGACGACGATCGTCAAGAAGGGCGTCGAGATCGACCGCGCCGAGCTGGCCGCGCTGTCGTCGGCCTACGCCGCCGAACCGGAGTCCGCACCGCGGATCAAGGTTCGTTCGACGCTCAAGTGCGAGGCCGTCACCGGCGTCTGTCAGGCCTGTTACGGGCGTTCGATGGCGACCGGCAAGCCGGCTCAGATCGGCGACGCGGTCGGCATCATCGCCGCGCAGTCGATCGGCGAGCCGGGTACGCAGCTGACGATGCGTACCTTCCACACCGGCGGCGTCGCGGGAGCCGACATCACGCACGGCCTGCCTCGTGTCGTCGAGCTGTTCGAGGCGCGGCGGCCGAAGGGCCTGGCCCAGATCACCGAGCAGGATGGTGTGGTCACGCTCGAGGAGACCGACAAGGCGCGCACGGTCGTGGTCACCGACCCGGCCGGTGAGGAGCATCGCTACGCGTTCCCGCGCCGCACCCGGCTGCTGGTCGAGAACGGCGAGAAGGTCGATGCCGGCACGCAGCTCAACGAGGGCTCGCTCTACCCGCACGACCTGCTCAAGCTGCGCGGCCGGACCGAGACCGAGCAGTACCTCGTCCGCGAGGTGCAGGAGGTCTACAAGTC
>CAZYMM010000086.1:0-9350 GCA_964648515.1 uncultured Conexibacter sp. | reverse complement strand
CCCCGGGGGTCGCAGCGGCTGCGTGGCCGATCGTCAGCCGGTCGCCGGCGGCCAGCGGGGGCGGCCCGAGCCCGGTCAGCGTGTCGGTCGATGCGCTGCCGAGGACGGGTGTGACCGCAAGACCGCCGCGCACCGCGATCACGCTGCGCAGCCCGCGCGTGGCCCGACCGACGACGAGCAGCTCACCCGCCCGAACCGCGAACGGCTCGTCGAACGGCACCGGCCGGCCGTCGACGGTCGCCGCTGATCGCGCCCCGCAGATCGCGACCACGGCGGGCACATCGAACCGCAGCGCCGGGCCGGAGAGCGTCGTCTCCAGTACGACGGCGCCGGGCGCGTTGCCGGCCAGCGCGTTAGCCCGCCGGTACGCGCCACGATCGGCGGCGCCGGAGGCGGGCACGCCGAGATGCTGCCAGCCGCCGCGGCCCGCGTCCTGGAAGGTGGTGAGCGGCCCGGGCCGCTCGACGACGATCCCGCTCACGGCGCGGCCTCGAAGCGCACCGTCTGCCCGGGCGCAAGCGGTGACGGCGGATCGCACGCCGGATCGAACAGGACGGCATTCGTACGGCCGATCAGATGCCAGCCGCCGGGCGCCGCGCGCGGATAGACGGCGCTGTAGCCGCCGGCAATCGCGACCGCCCCGGCCGGCACGACGGTGCGGGGCTCCGGCCGCCGTGGCAGCGCGAGCAGCGGATCGACGCCGCTGAGGTAGGCAAAGCCCGGCGCGAAGCCGAGGAAGGCGACGCGATAGTCGCCGCCCAGATGACGGCGGACGACCTCCTCCGGTGAGCGGCCGACGGCCGCCGCGACGGCGTCGAGATCGGGACCGTCGTAGCTGACGGCGATCCTGAGCGGCGCGGGCGCAGGCATATTCGCCGGCGTCCGCTCTGCGGCAGCAAGCAGCTCGCAGAGCACCGGTCGCGATGGCCGGCCGTGCTCCCAGACCAGCAGCAGCGTCTCGTGGCCGGGAACGATCTCGCGCAGACCGGCAGTCGCCTGGGCCGTCAGGGCGGCGGCAACTTCGGCCGGCCGGCCGAGCTCGATCAGCCAGGCGTGCTCGCCTGCCTCACGCGCCGCGGTCATGGCGCGGCGATCAGGATGTCCAGCGCCTCGAGCGCACCGCGCACGCGGCGCGCCAGAGCCAGCGCGTCGGGGCCGTCGCCGTGCACGCAGAGCGTGTCGACGGCGTGCGGGCGCCCACCGGCGAGCCCCAGCGCCTGCGCGACCGCAGCGTCGGGGTCGAGCATCGCACCGGGCGATCCACGTGCGATCAGAGTCCCGTCCGGGCGATAGCCGCGATCGATGAACCCCTCCCGCAGCACGCGCAGCCTGCCGGCGGCGGCGACGGCGAGCAGGAACGATCCCGGCGGCCCGACCACGGCCAGACCGTCCGGCAGCGCGCCGCAGAGGGCCGCGGCGGCGGCGCTGTCCTGCACACAGCGGTGGTAGAGCGCGCCGTGCGGCTTGACGTACGAGACGACGGTTCCGGCCGCATCGGCAGCCGCCGTCAGCGCAGCGAGCTGGAGCGTCGTCTCGGCAGCGATCCGCTCGGGCTCCCAGCCGAGCTCGACACGCCCGAAGCTGGCCGCGTCGCGATAGCCGATGTGGGCGCCGATACGCACGCCGGCCGCCGCGGCGGCCGCACAGGTGGCGGCCATGATCGCGGCGTCGCCGGCGTGTGCTCCGCAGGCGACGTTGACGCTCGTCACGACGTCGATCAGGGCGGCGTCAAGCGCCCGGCCACCGCTGCCGGGCAGCTCACCGAGATCGGCGTTGAGATCGAGCGTGGTCACACGATCGTGACAGCGCCCTCCGACGCGCAGGAGACGAGCCGCGCGTACTTGGCGAGCACGCCGGTCGCGTCAGGGCTCTCCGGAACCTCGTAGGCGGCGACGCGACGGGCGATCTCGTCGTCGTCGAGGTCGATGTCGATGCGACCGGCGTCGACGTCGATCGTGATCGTGTCACCGTCCTGAGCGGCCGCGATCGGGCCGCCGCGCACCGACTCCGGTGCAACGTGCCCGCCCATGAACCCGTGGGTGGCGCCGCTGAAGCGCCCGTCGGTGAGCAGCGCGACGTCGTCACCGAGCCCGACCCCGTTGATCGCCGCGGTGACGCCGAGCATCTCTCGCATCCCCGGACCGCCGGCCGGTCCCTCGCCGCGGATCACGATCACGTCACCGGGCGCGATGCCACCGTCGAGCACGACCTTCATCGCCGCCTCCTCGCCGTCGAAGACGCGGGCCGGGCCCTGATGGCGGCGACGGTCGTGGCCGGCGAGCTTGACGACACAGCCCGCGGGCGACAGGTTCCCGCGCAGGATCGCAAGCCCGCCGTTCGGCTTGATCGGCTGCTCGGCGGGAAGGACCACGACCTGACCGGCGGCCTCCTGCGCGCCATCGGCGATCTCGCCGATCGTCTGGCCGGAGACGGTCGGCGCATCGCGATGCAGCCGGCCGAGCTCGTCGAGGCGCCTGGCGACGAGCGGCACGCCGCCGGCTGCGTAGAGATCGACCGCGTTGTAGCGGCCGCCGGGCTTGAGGTCGCAGGTCAGCGGCGTCGCGGCGCTGATCGCCCCGAAACGGTCGATGTCGAACTCGATCCCGGCCTCCTTGGCCAGCGCCAGCAGGTGCAGGACGCCGTTGGTCGAGCCGCCGCTGGTGGCGATCGCGGCGATCGCGTTCTCGATCGAGCGCTCGGTGATCAGCTGACGGGCGTTGACACCGCGACGCAGCACGTCGACGACGAGCTCACCCGCGGCGAAAGCGACCTTCGGCTTCATCGCACCCTCGGCCGGCACCATCGAGCTGCCGGGCGGGCTGATCCCCATCACCTCGAAGGCCATCGCCATCGTGTTGGCGGTGAACTGCCCGCCGCAGGCGCCGGCACCGGGGCTGGCGGCGGCCTCGAGCTCGGCCAGCTGCTCGTCGGACATGCGGCCGCTGGCGTGAGCACCGACGGCCTCGAACACGTCGAGGATCGTCACGTCGTGTCCCTCGAACGTGCCCGGCCGGATCGAGCCGCCGTAGAGCAGGACCGAGGGCAGGTCGAGCCGCGCCAGTGCCATCGCGCAGCCGGGGATCGTCTTGTCGCAGCCGGTCAGCGCGATCACGCCGTCGAACAGGTGGCCGCGGCTGACGAGCTCGACCGAATCGGCGATCAGCTCGCGGCTGACGAGGCTCGTCTTCATCCCGCTCGTGCCCATCGTGATCCCGTCGGAGATCGCAACCGTGTTGAACTCCATCGGCGTGCCGCCGGCCGCGCGGATCCCGTCCTTGACGTGCTTGGCGAGCACGCGCAGGTGGAAGTTGCAGGGCATCGTCTCGGTCCACGTGTTGGCGACACCGATGATCGGCTTGGCCAGATCCTCGTTCGAATAGCCGATGCCCTTCAGGTAGGCGCGGGCCGCGGCCCGCTGCGGCCCGTCCGTGAGCGCGCGGCTCTTGTGCTTGAGGTCGAAGCTGTCGGTCACACCAGGCAGCGTACCGACGGCTACTGGGCGTCGGGAGCGTGCTCGCGGCCGCGCCTGCGCAGGCGGGCCTGCTCCCACTGTGTCAACCGCCAGAGGTCGCGCCGGATCGCCTCGACGTCGGTGCGGTGGCCGGGCAGATGGAAGCCGGCTTCCCGGACAACCTCGTCCTCGCGATCGCACAGCGCCAGCCAGATAGCCAGCACCACGTCGGTCGGAGCGCGGGCGTGGCGGCAGACGTCCTCGGCTGGCGAGAGCTCGCCCAGCAGCTCGAGCGTCTTCGGCAGGTAGGAGACGACTGGGCCGGCCGGATAGATCAGGTATGCGTAGCTCGCGCCCTGACGGGTCGCACGGGTGCCGCCCTGCGCCGGTCCGTTGCGGCCGCTGCCCCAGACCCGGATCAACCCGAGTTCGTTGTACATCTCCCAGTCCTCTTCGGATGCCGAGGCGCGCAGCATCCGCCGGGCCTGCTGCTCTGCACGGTGGGCGACGCCCGGGTCGATGACGTCGAGCTCGCCGCTCGGGAACGCGAGCGAGGCGCGCATCCGCCGTGCACGCACAAAAGCGACCGCGCTGTACGCGCAGGGCAACGAGAGCACGACGATGAGCGCGGCCAGCACCGGACCGGTCAGTATTACAGAGAGCTCGTCACGCGGAGCTGTTCGTACGGCACCGTACGAACAGCTCTTGCTCGACGGTCAGCGATGCAGGATGTCGACCGGTCCGGCACCGGCACCGAGTTCGCGGATCCCGTGCGCGACGGCGTCGGCGGCCAGCGCACGTGCCGTCCGTGCGGCCGCCTCGAGGTCATCGCCGAGCGCCAGCTGCGCCGCGAGGACCGAGGCGTGCGTGCAGCCGGAGCCGTGTGCGGCCCCGTCGGGGTGCCTCGGTCCTTCGATCAGGACCGGCTCGGCAGCGGCGGACGCGAGCAGCAGATCGGCGCCGTGTTCGGTGTGCCCGCCGGTCAGGACCACGGCCCTGGCTCCCGTTGCCAGGACCGCGCGTGCAAGCTCCTCCCCTGCTGCTCCGGTGCCGGCTTCGCCGCCGCAGTGACGGGCCAGGACGCGAGCCTCGGGAACGTTCGGCGTCACGACGGTCACGCGCGGCAGCAGTTCGGCGACCAGCGCCGCCTCGGCGTCGGCGTCGAGCAGCCGCCCCCCGGACTCGGAGACCATCACCGGGTCGAGGACGACCGGTATCGAATCCGGCAGGAGGTCGAGCGCGGCGGCGACGGCGGCGATCGCAGCACGGCCGCCGACCATCCCGATCTTGACGGCGTCCGGTGGCAGGTCGGCGGTCAGCGCCTCGATCTGGGCGCGGATCGTCTGCGGCGGGACCGGCAGAACGTGGGTGACGGCGACCGTGTTCTGTGCCGTGATCGCCGTGATCGCGCAGGTCCCGTGCACGCCGCAGCGCGCGAACGCCTTGAGGTCGGCCTGGATCCCGGCGCCGCCGCCGGAGTCAGATCCGGCGATCGTCAGGCAGATGCGGCGTCGCTCCATGGGTCGATCCTAGGTCGGCGCAAGCCGCCCCCCGTCGATCCGCCGCAGCAGGCCGCACAGCTCGAGCTCGGTCGTGAGCGCCTGCGCTGCGGCGATGCCGCCGTGACGCACGGCAAGCTCGTCGATCCGGCCGATCCCGGCCTCGACGTCGGCGAGCAGCGCGGCCGCTGCCGGGTCGACCGCCTCACGATGGCCGCGCGCGGTGCTCAGCGCCCGGTCGAGCGTGAGCCGGCCGTCCACCGCGGCCAGCAGATCGAGCACGTCCTCGGCGCTGCGGATCAGCGCCGCCCCATCGCGCAGCAGCGCGTTCGTCCCTGCGCTGCGCGAGCCGAGCGGGCTGCCCGGCACCGCACCGACGTCACGGCCGAGCTCGAGCGCCAGCTCGGCCGTCACCAGCGATCCCGAGCGCGCCGCGGCCTCGACGACGACGGTCACGTCGCCGAGCGCGGCGATGATGCGGTTGCGCGCCAGGAACCGCCAGGCGAGGCTGCGGCCGCCCGGAGGCGTCTCGGACAGCACCGCCGCCCGCTGCACAAGCTCGACGTGGGTGCTCTGACGACGGCGCGGGTAGGCCGTCTCGGCGCCGCCCGCGAGAATCGCCACGGTGCGAGCACCGGCGGCCAGCGCGCCGTCGTGTGCGGCGCCGTCGATGCCGAGCGCCATCCCCGAGACGACGGTTACGCCGGCGGCGGAGAGGCCGCGGGCGATCTGCCGCGTCAGCTCGAGCCCGTCGGCCGACGCGTTGCGGGCGCCGACGATCGCGACCGCGGGCACCCCCGGATCGAGCAGCTGTCGTCTGCGGCCGGCGTCACCGGCCGCATAGAGCACGGCTGGGGCGGCGCGATCGGTGCTCAGCCGTCGCGGGTAGTCGAGATCGTGACGGCAGAGCAGATCAAGGCCGCGGGCCGCAGCGTCGCGACGGAGCTCACCGGCAGTCCGCGGTGCAGCCGCAAGGCCGCGCGCACCGATCGCCGCGCGCAGCTCGTCGTCGGGCAGTGCCAGCACATCGCGGACGTAGCGACGCTCGCGGCGCAGAATCTCGATCTCGCCGCTGAGCGCGTCGAGCAGCGCGCTCCGCGCCAGACACGCCTCGCAAGCGCTCACGCGACCGCCGCCTGGCCGTGATGCAGGTCGCGCCGCAGCGCCAGCGCCTCGAGCACATGGTCCGGCCCGATCGCGTGCTTGCCGCCGAGGTCGGCGATCGTCCGCGCGACACGCAGCGCACGATCCTTGCCGCGCGGGCTGAGCAGCCCACCGCGGTAGGCGCGCCGGAGCACCTCGTGCGCAGCGCCGGCGCAGACGACGGCCCGCAGGGCACCAGGCGAGAGCCGCGCGTTGAGCACGCCCTCGGCCCGTGCGAGCTGCCGTTCCTGAGCGCCGGCGACCAGCGCCGCGGCCGCAGCGGTGCTCGTCACCGCCGGCTGCTCGAGCTCCACCGCGCTCGGACGCGCGACCGTGACCGTGATGTCGATGCGGTCGAGCAGCGGCCCGCTCAGGCGTCGCGCGTAGCGCTCACGGTCGAGCTCGCCGCAGCGGCAGCGGGCACTGCCCGCAAAGCCGCACGGGCACGGGTTGGTCGCAGCGACGAGCTGAACGGCGGCGGGATAGGTGACGCTGCGCTGGCCGCGGACGACCGTGACCCTCCCCTCCTCGAGCGGCTGGCGCAACGCCTCCAGCGACGGCCGCGCGAACTCGGCCAGCTCGTCGAGAAACAGCACCCCGCGGTGGGCGAGCGTGACCTCGCCGGGCGCGGGCAGCGCGCCGCCACCGACCAGTCCAGATGCCGAGATCGCGTGGTGCGGCGCACGGAACGGCCGCTCGGCGCAAGGGCGGCCGTCGCTGAGGCCGGCGATCGAGCGGATCCGAAGCACCTCGAGCGCCGCATCGGCGCGCAGCGGCGGCAACAGGCCGGGCAGCCGCCGCGCGAGCATCGTCTTGCCGGTGCCTGGCGGCCCGTTCAGCAGCAGGTGGTGCCCGCCTGCCGCAGCGATGATCAGCGCGCGGACCGCGGCCGCATGTCCGCGGATGTCGCTCAGATCGGGGGCCGGCGGCCTGGCGGTGGCTCGCGGCACAGGGCCGCTGGTGCCGGGCGCGCCGTCACGGAGGATCGCGGCCACCTCGCGAAGATCCCCGGCGCCGAAGACGCCGAGCTCGCCGGCCAGCTCGGCCTCGGCCGTCAGCCGCGCGGGGACGATGATGCGGCGCGCACCATCACGGGCCGCGCCCTCGGCGACCGCCAGCACGCCACGACAGGCTCGGACCTCTCCGCTCAGCCCGAGCTCGCCGAAGACCGCGGTCTTCGCGAGGGCATCGGCGGGCACCTCACCGGTCGCCGCAAGGAGACCGCAGGCGATCGCCAGATCGAAGCCCGGCCCCTCCTTGCGCAGGTCGGCAGGCGCGAGGTTGACGGTCACGCGCTGCTGAGGAAAGGCCCAGCCGCTGTTGCCGATCGCGGCCTGCACCCGCTCGCGCGCCTCGCGCACGGCGCGGTCGCCGAGACCGACGATCGTGAACGCGGGCAGTCCGCGCCGCAGGTCGACCTCGACCGTGACCGGGCGCGGCGCGATCCCGTCGAGGGCGTACGTGGTGACAGCGGTCAGCATCGCCGGCGACGCTACGGTCGGCCCTGTGACGGCGCAGCCCGCGATCGCAACGATCTCGCACCGTCTCTGCGACGCATCACCGGCTGACACAGAGCCGTGCCAAGGCCGTCACGGTTCCGGCGCACACAGCTGCTGACCTGCCACACCGGCGCGCGTAGCGTCGCCGCCGATGCCAGACCCCCGCACACGACTCGGGCTCGACGGCGAGCGGCTCGCCGCCGAGCACCTCGAACGGCTCGGCTTCACGATCGTCGCGCGCCGCCACCGCACTCGCTTCGGCGAGCTCGACATCGTCGCCTGCGACGGGACGACGCTCGTCTTCTGCGAGGTCAAGACGCGGCGTTCGCCGGGGCGCTGCTGGGAGTCGCTCGGGCCCAGCAAGCGCCGCCAGGTGCGCCGGATGGCTGCCGCCTACCTTGCCGGGGCACCGGACCGTCCGCGCAGCCGCGAGATCCGCTTCGACGCGATCGGCGTCGTGATCGACCCGCGCGGTCGGCTCGCTGCGCTCGAACATCTGGTCGGTGCGTTCTAGACACGACCTGCGCTGGCAGTAGGGTTTCGCGCCATGAGACCGCTCGATGTGGGCCAGACGCTCGATGTGTCGTTCAAGCTGCTGGCGGCGCGGTTCAAGGAGCTCGCGATCGTCACCGCGATCGTGTTGCTGCCGGTGACGATCATCAGCATCCTGGCGACCAAGGCGCTGGTGAGCGAGATCGAGAACGGCATCAGCTACGGACGCTTCAGCGGCCACGTCCTGCTGTATCAGGGTGCCTCCTCGTTCCTCAGCTTCTTCGCCACCTACCTCGCCCAAGCCGCCTGCCTTTACGTGCTTGCCGCCTGGTACCTGCGGCGCGAGGAGCTTGCGGCCGGAGCGGCGCTGCGGCAGGCGTTCGCGTCGATCGCTTCGATCCTCTGGGTCGTGCTGCTGGTCTCGCTGGCCGTCGCGATCGGCATCCTGGCCTGCGTGCTGCCCGGCATCTGGCTCGGGATCGCGTTCTCGGTCGCGGTGCCGGTCGTCGTCGTCGAGGGCCTGCGCGGGAGCAAGGCGCTGGGCCGCTCCTACGATCTGATCAAGGGCCGCTGGTGGGCGACGCTCGGACGATTCGCGGTGGCGGCGCTGCTGACGTTCGCGGTCGCGTTCGTGATCGGCGCGATCGTCGGCGTCGGCGGCGGGTCGGTGGGCAGCACGCACGTCGCGGCCGGCAGCGGATCGTTCGGGAACGTCGTGCTGCAAGGGATCCTGCAGTACGCGGCCAACATCATCGTGCTGCCGTTCTGGGCCGCGGTCGCGACCGTCGTCTACTTCGATCTGCGCGTGCGCAAAGAGTCGTTCGACCCGAGCCGCCCGGCGCCCGGCGCCGGGCCGGAGCCGCAGGCACCCGCACCTCCCCCTGCGCCGGCGCCGATGGGGCAGCAGACCGGCTGGGGCCAGGCACCGGGAGCCGGTCCCTCCACATGGGGCCAGGCGCCCGCCGCTCCCCCGAGAGCAGGAGCGGCAGGCCCGTTCCGTTCGCGGGGACGGCCGCGAAGATGATCTCAGGCATCCTGCCCATGGAATCGAAGGCGGCGCGCCTCGCGTGTGTTGTCAACGCGTTTTCCATGGCCGCGGCAGGGACGCGAGGATCCGCGGCGGGCGATGCTCACTCGATGTCGCCCTGGAGGCTCCCGACGGGGGCCGGGCTGGAAGACGTGGTTAACGCCCCGGCTATGGAGGCGGCCGGCAGCATGCAGAGCGTAGGCATCAACACCGAGGGCAGCCAGTAGATCAACAGCATC
>CAZYMM010000085.1:0-9397 GCA_964648515.1 uncultured Conexibacter sp. | reverse complement strand
TTCTACGGCATCGAGGCGATGGCGCACGCCGGCGTCGAACAGATCGGGATCATCATCGCGCCGGAGACCGGCGAGGAGATCCGCGCGGTCGCGGGCGACGGCTCGCGTTGGGGTGTCGAGATCACCTACATCCCCCAGTCGGAGCCGCTCGGGCTCGCCCACGCGGTGCTGACCGCCGAGCCGTTCCTGGGCGACGCGCCGTTCGTGATGTATCTCGGCGACAACCTGCTGCAGGGCGGCATCGACGAGCTCGTCGCAGCCTTCACCGCCGAGCAGCCGGACGCGATGATCCTGCTGACCCCGGTCAAGGACCCGGAGCACTACGGCGTCGCGGAGCTCAAGGACGGTCGCGTCGTCGCGCTGGCCGAGAAGCCGCCGGAGCCGAAGACCGACCTGGCGCTGGTCGGCGTCTACCTGTTCACGCCGCAGATCCACGAGGCCGCGCGCGCGATCGAGCCCTCGTCGCGCGGCGAGCTCGAGATCACCGACGCGATCCAGTGGCTGGTCGACGAGGGCCGGCGGGTGGACCCGCACATCGTCCAGGGCTGGTGGAAGGACACCGGCCGCGTCGCAGACATGCTGGAGGCCAACCGCCTGATCCTCGACCGGATCGAGCGGCGGATCGACGGCGAGCTCGCCGACTCCGTCGTCGAGGGCCGCGTGATCGTCGAGGCCGGCGCCGTGCTGACGCGTGCGCGTGTGCGCGGGCCGGCGGTGATCGGCGCAGGCACCAGGCTGACCGACTGCTACGTCGGCCCCTACAGCGCGATCGCCGAGGACTGCGAGGTCCGCGACGCCGAGGTCGAGTATTCGATCCTGCTGGCCGGCTCGACGCTCCGCGACCTCGACGGGCGGGTCGAGGCGAGCCTGCTCGGACGCGACGCGCACATCAGCCGTGGCGACCGCCAGCCGCGGGCCCACCGCTTCGTGATCGGCGACCACTCGACGATCGAGATCCTCTGATGCGCCTGCTCGTGACCGGCGCCGCCGGAATGCTCGGCGGGCGAGTCGTCGCCGATGCGGCGACACGGGGCTGGGAGGTGCTCGGCGTCGACCTGCCCGACGGCGACCTGACCGACGCTGCACAGGCGCGCATGCTGGTGGCCGAGTACCGCCCCGGCGCGATCGTCCACTGCGCAGCATGGACCGACGTCGACGGCGCCGAGGCGCGTGAGCCGGATGCGCTGCGCGTCAACCGCGACGCGTCGGCCAACGTCGCGACCGCTGCGAGCGAGGCGGGCGCGCGAGTGGTCTGCGTCTCGACCGACTACGTCTTCGACGGCACGCTGCGCGAGCGGCCCTACGTCGAATCGGACGAGCCGGCACCGCTCGGCGCGTACGGCCGCACCAAGCGCGCCGGCGAGCTCGCGGTGATCGAACGCTGCGAGAACCATGCGATCGCACGGACGGCATGGCTGTTCGGCGCCGGCGGCAAGAACTTCTGCGAGACGATGCTCGGCCTGGCCGAGACCCGCGATGAGGTCGCGGTCGTCACCGACCAGGTCGGCTCGCCGACCTGGACCGGCCACCTGTCGCCGGCGCTGCTCAACCTGGCTGCGCTGACCGAGACCGGCGTCTTCCACACCGCCGGCGGCGGGCAGTGCTCGTGGAACGAGCTGACCCGTGAACTGTTCGCGCAGGCCGGCGCCGACTGCCGCGTCGCCGCTACGACCTCGGCCGAGTTCGTCCGGCCGGCGCCGCGGCCCGGCTGGAGCGTGCTCGCATCCGAGCGCGGCGAGACGCCACGGCTGCCGGACTGGCGCGAGGGTGTACGCGGATTTCTGAACGAGAGGAGCGGTGGGCAATGAGGCTCGTCGTCTGCGGTGGAGCCGGCTTCATCGGCTCCAACTTCGTCCGCCAGCGGGTAAACGAGCACGGCGACGAGGTCGTCGTGCTCGACAAGCTGACCTACGCGGGCCGGCGCGAGAACCTGCAGGACCTCGCAGGCGACGTCCGCCTCGTGGTCGGCGCGATCGAGGATCCGGCCGCCGTCTCGGAGGCTGTCGGTGCCGGCACCGATGCGATCGTCAACTTCGCGGCCGAGACCCACGTCGACCGCTCGATCTCCGGCCCGTTCGCCTTCGAGCAGACCAACGTGCGCGGCACGATGGTGCTGCTGGAGGCGGCACGCGAACACGAGGTTCCGCGCTACGTGCAGATCTCGACCGACGAGGTCTACGGCTCGATCGCCGAGGGCTCGTTCACCGAGGAGTCGCCGATCGTCCCCTCCTCGCCCTACAGCGCGACCAAGGCCGGCGGCGACCTGGTCGTGCAGTCGTACTTCCACACCTACGGCCTTGAGACCGTTATCTGCCGCGGCTCGAACAACTACGGCCCGTTCCAGTACCCCGAGAAGCTGATCCCGCTGATGGTGCTGAACGCGCTGCACGGTGACCGGCTGCCGGTTTACGGCGACGGGCTCAACGTCCGCAACTGGCTGTTCGTCGAGGACTTCGGCCGCGGCATCTCGCACGTGCTCGCCCACGGCGCACCGGGCGAGGTCTACAACGTCGGCGGCCCGAGCGAGTGCACCAACATGGAGGTCGTGCGCGAGATCCTGACGCAGACCGGCCGCGACGAGTCGCTGATCGAGTACGTCACCGACCGCCCCGGCCACGACCGCCGCTACTCGCTGGGCTCCGAGAAGGTCCGCGCGCTCGGCTGGGCGCCGCAGGTCGGCTTTGCGCACGGGCTGGCACTGACCGTCGACTGGTACCGCGAGAACGGCTGGTGGTGGGAACCGATCCGCGCAGGCGAGTACCGCGAGTACTACGAGCGCCATTACGGGCGCGCGCTGGGCTGAGACCCGCTCAGCTCCCCAGCGACGAGATCCGCCACTTGCCGGCGGTCTTGTCGAGCCCGAGCGTCGCCTGGCGGCGGCTCTTGCCGCTGCCGGTATGGACCGAGGCGGTCGCGTGATCGCCGCTCAGCGTCACGGCGTCGACGCTGAACGAGCTGTCGTCGCCGGTCGCCATCAGCTTCGTCAGCGCCTTGTCGCAGGGCGATCTCTGGACGCTCGTGATCTTCGCCGCCAGCGCCGGCACCAGGATCTGCGAGCAGATCTTCTTCGTGTCAGCGACCTTCACAGCCTTGCCGAGGTCGTCGATCACCTGGGCGACCGCCTGCTCGGCGCCCGTGTACTGCTTGGCGGAGCCCGCGGTGGTGGCCGGTCCGCAGCCGGACAACAGCGCCACAATCGGCAGCGCGGCCGACATCACCAAGCGGAGAACCGGTACGTTCACAGGCCGAAGGCTATCGACACCGCCGATCCGGCCGCATGACCGACCCGGCGGTGCCGATCACCTACGTTGTTGTGGTGATGCCGGTGACAGTTCCCAGCGAACGAACAAGCCCCGCCGCCCCGCTCGCAGAGCGCCGGGCGTCTCAGCGCGCGCGGCTGTTCGATGCCGCCACGATCGTCTTCACCGAGGTCGGCTACCCGGCCACCAGCGTCGACGCGATCGCCCGGCAGGCCGGAATGTCGAAGGCGACCTTCTACGAGCTCTTCCCGGGCGGCAAGGAGGAGTGCCTGTTCGAGCTGTTCGACGAATCGGCTCGGATCCTGTTGACCGAGATGGCGACGGCAAGCGCGCTGGCGACGGCGCCGGACTACCACGAGCACGTCCGAGCCGGGGTGCGAGCCTTTCTGGAGACGCTCGCAAGCAACTACGACAAGGCGCTCGTGCTGCTGGTCGAGATGCAGCGCGCGGGCAACGAGGCCGCGGGCCGGCGCGACAACATGCTCGACCTCTTCGCCGAAGCCATCTTCCGCGACAACGCGGCCCACGCGCCGCGCTTCGGAGCACCGGTCTTCAACGACCGCCAGGACGCATTCGCGTGTGTTGCCGCCGGTGTCGAGATGGTCTCGCGCAAGCTGCGCACCGGTGAGCGGGACTCGGTGCTCGAGCTTGAGCCGCTGATCACGCGGATGCTGCTCGCCCTGCTGCACATGTCGTGAGCGCGGCTGAGCTCGACGAGCTGGCCGCGGAGATCCACCGCTGCCGCGCCTGCCCGCGGCTCGTCGAGTGGCGCGAGCGCGTCGCGCGCGAGAAGCGGGCGGCGTTCAAGGACGATGTGTACTGGGGCCGGCCGGTCGGCGGGTTCGGCGACCCGGAGGCCCGCATCCTGGTTCTCGGACTGGCACCCGCCGCGCACGGCGCCAACCGCACCGGCCGGATCTTCACCGGCGACCGCTCGGGCGACTTCCTCTTTGCGGCGCTCTACCGGGCCGGGATGGCGAACCGGCCGCAGTCGGTCTGGCGCGACGACGGTCTGAAGCTGAGCGGCTGCTGGGTGACGGCGGCGGTCCGCTGCGCGCCGCCTGCCAACAAGCCGACGCCCCAGGAGCGAGACAACTGCATGCACTGGCTTGTCGCGGAGACGACGCTGCTACCGACGATCGATGTCGTCGTCTGCCTCGGAGCGTTCGCCTGGGACGCAGCGCTGCGGCTGCACGTCGCCCGCGGCGGCGAGCGGGCCCGGCCGAAGCCGAAGTTCGGCCACGGCGCCGAGCATGACCTCGGCCCGTGGACGCTGCTCGGCTGCTTTCACCCCAGCCAGCAGAACACGTTCACCGGCCGGCTGACCGAGCCGATGATCGACGCCGTGCTTCAGCGGGCCCAGATGCTGGCCGGCGGCTGACGGCTTCCACCCCACCGGCCCCACGCACCCGTACCCTGAGCCCGTGCCCCTGACGGAGTTCGGTGAAGCGACGCGTGACTGGTTCACGCGCGCGTTTGCCGAGCCGACCGAGGTCCAGCGGCTCGCCTGGCCCGCGATCGCATCGGGCGACCACACCTTGATCAGCGCCCCGACCGGCAGCGGCAAGACGCTGGCCGCCTTCCTCTGGGCGCTCGACAGGCTGGCGTCAGGGCCGCGGGCGGGGAACTCGCCGGCGCAAGCACGAAGCGGGTGCAAGGTCGTGTACATCTCGCCGCTGAAGGCGCTCTCCTATGACGTCGAACGCAACCTGCGGGCGCCGCTGCGCGGGATCGGCGCCGACATCTCGGTCGCGATCCGCACCGGCGACACGCCGCAGCGCGAGCGCGAGCGGATCCGGCGCAGCCCGCCCGACATCCTGATCACGACGCCCGAGTCGCTGTACCTGATGCTGACCTCGCGCTCGCGCGAGATCCTGACCGGCGTCGAGACCGTGATCGTCGACGAGATCCACGCCGTCGCGGGCTCCAAGCGCGGCGCCCACCTGGCGCTCAGCCTGGAGCGGCTGTCGGCGCTCGTGTCGGCGGCGGGAGCGACACATGAGCCGCAGCGAATCGGCCTATCCGCGACCCAGAACCCGCTCGAGGAGGTCGGCCGGTTCATGGTCGGCCCGCGCCGCACCTGCCGGATCGTCGACGCCGGGCTGCGCAAGGCGCTCGATGTCGAGATCGTGGTGCCGGTCGAATCCATGGTGGAGCCGGAGCGGTCGGCTGTCCGCGAACGGGATCCGCTCGAACCGGACCCGCACGTCCACATCGAGGGCGCCGAATCCCGTCGCAACTCGATCTGGCCGGCGATGTACCCGAAGCTGCTCGAGCTCGTCCGCAGCCATCGCTCCACGATCATCTTCGTCAACGCCCGCCGCGGTGCTGAACGGCTGGCGCTGCGGCTCAACGAGCTCGCGGCGGCGGATGCCGGTGTCGACGCTGGTGGGGCGGTCGTCCGTGACACCTCCGCCGCTGGTGGGGCGGTCGTCCGTGACACCTCCGCCGCTGGTGGGGCGGTCGTCCGTGACACCTCCGCCGGGCCGCATCCCTCCATCCCGTCGGGATGCGGGGTGCCCGTCGGAGGTGTCTCGGACGACCGCAGCGACAGTGAGCGGCCCGGCGACCGACCTGCCCTTGACAGCGCAAGCGACCACCCAGCCTCCGACACAGCAGGCGAAGGGCGGCACGACGACCAGCCAGCTTCCGACGGCGCCGGCGGAGAGCTATCCGGCGCCCCGACAGCTTCCGACGAAGCAGGCGGAGAGCCGGCCGGCGAAACGCCCGCTTCCGAGGGCGCCGGCGGAGAGCTGTCCGGCCTCCCGACAGCTTCCGACGAAGCAGGCGACGAGCTGTCCGGCGACCCGCCCGCTTCCGAGGGCGCCGGCGGAGAGCGGCCCGGACGGCACCCCGCATCCCGACGGGATGGAGGGATGCGGCCGGACGGGCCGCTCGCCGCCGGCGCAGCCGCAGCGATCGCACACCCGAGCACCCCGACCATCGCCCGAGCCCACCACGGATCGCTCTCCCGCGAAGAACGGCTCGAGATCGAGGAGCAGCTCAAGGCCGGCACCCTGCCCTGCCTGGTCGCCACGAGCTCGCTGGAGCTCGGCATCGACATGGGCGCCGTCGACCTCGTGTTGCAGGTCGAATCACCGAAGTCGGTGGCTCGCGGACTGCAGCGGATCGGTCGTGCCGGCCACACCGCGCACGACGTCTCGAAGGGGCGTGTGTTCCCCAAGTTCCGCGCCGACCTGCTCGAGTGCGCGGTCGTCGTCAAGCTGATGCAGGAGGGCCGGATCGAGCCGACCGTCGTCCCGCGCAACCCGCTCGACGTGCTCTGCCAGCAAGTCGTCGCGATCGCCTCCGCGCACGAGGTCGAGGACGCACCACCGCTCCACGTCGACGACCTCTACGCGCTCGTCACCAGCACCTACACCTACGCCGACCTGCCGCGCGCGCTGCTGGAGAACGTGCTTGACATGCTCGACGGCCGCTACCCGTCGCAGGACTTCGGCGATCTGCGCCCGCGCATCACCTGGGACCGGATCGAGGGCACGATCCGGCCGCGCCGCGGCGCGCGCAGCCTGGCGGTCACGAACGCCGGGACGATCCCCGACCGCGGTCTCTACGCGGTCGTGCTGCCCGACGGCCGCCGTGTCGGCGAGCTCGATGAGGAGATGGTCTACGAGGCTCGCACCGGTCAGGTCTTCCTGCTCGGTGCGTCGTCCTGGCGGATCGAGCAGATCGAGCGCGACCGGGTGATCGTGACCCCCGCGCCGGGAGCCCCGGGCGCGATCCCGTTCTGGCGCGGCGACAGCGTCGGCCGGCCGGTCGAGCTCGGCCGCGAGCTGGGGCGCTTCAGCCGCTGGGCGGTCGAGCAGGACGAGCAGACCCTCGCCGAGACCTACAACCTGGACGAGTTCGCGGCCCGCAACCTGCTCGCGTTCCTGCGCGAGCAGCAGGAGGCCACGCGTGTCGTGCCGTCCGATACAGCGATCGTGATCGAACGGTTTCGCGACGAGATCGGCGACTGGCGGCTCTGCGTGCTGACCCCGTTCGGCGGCCGCGTCCACTCCGCCTGGGCGCTGGCACTGAGCGCCCGGATCCGCGACGAGCTCGGGCTCGAATCAGACGCGATCTGGTCAGACGACGGCATCATCGTCCACCTGCCCGAGGCCGACTCGCTCGACGCCGCGGCGATGGCCGAGCTCGTGCTGCTCGAACCGGAGGAGATCGAGCAGCGCGTCGTCGCGGAGCTCGGCGCGAGCGCCCTGTTCGGCGCCCGCTTCCGCGAGAACGCGGCCCGCGCGCTGCTGATCCCGCGCGCCTACCCGGGGCGTCGTACGCCGCTCTGGCAGCAGCGCCTGAAGGCGCAGACGCTGCTCGAGGTCGCCCGCGACTACAGCGACTTCCCGATCGTGCTCGAGACCTATCGCGAGTGCCTGCGCGACGTGCTCGACGTGCCGGCGCTGACCGACATCCTCAGCCGGATCCGCACGCGCGAGATCTCGGTCGTCGAGGTGCAGACGCCGGCTGCCTCGCCGATGGCGAGCTCGCTGCTGTTCGACTACATCGCGACCTACATGTACGAGGGTGACGCGCCCAACGCCGAACGGCGTGCCGCCGCGCTGTCGCTGGATCGCGACCTGCTCGCCGAGCTGCTCGGCCAGGAGGAGCTGCGCGAGCTGCTCGATGCCGGCGCCCTGACCCAGGTCGAGTCGGACCTTCAGCATCGCTCGGAGCGGCTCCGGGCCCGCGATCGCGACGCGCTCGCCGACATCCTGCGGCGCGTCGGCGATCTCGACGACGCCGAGGTCGCCGGCCGCTGCGCCTGCGATCCCGAGCAGGCTGCCGCCTGGCTGAACGCGCTCGCCGGCGAGCGCCGCGCGATCCGAATCCGGATCGCCGGTCAGGAGCGGTGGATCGCCGCCGGCGATGCCGGGCTCTACCGCGATGCGTTCGGCGCCGTTCCACCGGGCGGGCTGCCGGCCGCATTCCTTGAGCCGGTCGCGGACGCCGCGGAGACGATCGCGGCACGTTACGCGCGCACGCACGGCCCGTTCACTACCGAGGAGCTGCACGCCCGCTACGGCATCGACCCGGCGGCGACGCTGAAGGCGCTCGAGGCCGGCGGCAGGCTGGTGCGCGGCGAGCTGCGTCCCGATGGCGGCTCGGGCGGGCGCGAATGGTGCGACGTCGACGTCCTGCGGCGTCTGCGGCGCGCATCGCTGGCGGCGCTGCGCAGGGAGATCGAGGCGGTGCCGCAACAGGCGCTCGGGGTCTTCGCGCCGTCATGGCAGGGCGTCGGTCGTCATGGCGGTTCGGGTGCGGGCGTCGACCGTCTGCGCGAGGTGCTCGTGCCACTGCAGGGCCTGGCGCTGCCGCTGGCCGTCTGGGAGCGTGACGTGCTGCCGAGCCGCTGCGGCTCCTACTCGCCGGCCTGGCTCGACCGGCTCTGCGCGGCCGGCGAGATCGTCTGGGTCGGCGCCGGCGCGCTCGGCGCGAGCTCGGGGCGGGTCGCGCTCTACTTCCGCGAGGATGCCCTGGCGATCGGCCCGCCCGCGTCACGCGGTCCGGCGCCAAGCCCGCCCGGCGGCGATGTTCACGACGCGCTGCGTGCCTGCCTGACCGCGGCGCCGCGGTTCTTCAGCGATCTGCTTTCAGACAGCGGGCTGATGCACGTCGCGACGCCCGCCGAGCTGCAGGACGCGCTCTGGGATCTCGTCTGGGCCGGCGAGGTGACCAACGACGCGTTCGCGCCGCTCCGTGCTCCACGCTCCACGCCGCCGCCGTCCCGCGCGCAGCCGGCGCCGCGTGCGGGCGGCCGCTTCACGCGGCGGCGCGGCAGCGGGACGGCGGCGCCGGTGCAGGGCCGCTGGTCTGTGACGGCCCCGTTCTTCGCCGCCGACGGGGCCCGCAGCGACCGCCGGGCGCTGGCCGAGCTGTTGCTCGAACGTCACGGCGTGCTGACCCGCGAGCACGTCGTCGCCGAAGGCGTGGCCGGCGGCTTCAGCGGCCTCTACGACGTGTTCTGCGATCTGGAGACGCTCGGCATCTGCCGCAGGGGCTACTTCATCGAGGGGCTCGGCGGCACGCAGTTCGCGCTCGCGGGCGCGGTCGAGCGGCTGCGCGCCGACGCCGACCGCGCCGGCGAGGCGCCACCGGTCGTGCTCGCGGCGACCGACCCCGCC